>DCVI01000032.1 GCA_002327315.1 Syntrophaceae bacterium UBA2192
ACCGCATCGGCCCAGCTCATCTGGGTGGGGTTGGCGCCGAGGGCCGCGAAGGTTTCCAGGAACAGCGGGGAGCCGACCACGCGGATCTTGAGGCCCTTCAGGTCTTCAGGCTTGCGGATCGGATGCTTGGAGTTGGAGAGCTCCCGGAAGCCGTTCTCCCCCCAGGCCAGGGGGACCGTGTCCTTGCTTTCCAGGATTTTGAATATCTCCTTGCCGACATCGCCCTGGGTGAGGGCGTCGATGGCCTTGTAGTCCGGCATCAGGAAAGGCATGGCGAAGATGTTCAGCTCCTTCACCTGGGGGGACCAGTTGATGGTGGAGCCGATGGCCATGTCGATGGCACCCTGGCGTATGGCGGTGTACTCCTTGGTCTGGTCGCCGCCCACGAGGCTCGTGCCCGGGTACTGCTTGACTTTGATTCTGCCGTTTGTTTTCTGATTGATCAACTCCGCCCAGCGCTCGCCGGCGATACCCCAGGGCATGGGCTTTGCGAGCACCGTCGAAAGCTTGTACTCCGCCTTGTAGTCTGCCGCCGATGCCGTTGCCGCCATTCCCAGGGCAAACAGCACAACCACGATGATTCCAACCCAGCGTTTCATGATGCCTCCTCCTTTTGGATATTGAGACCCCCCGGTCAGAAAGGCCCGGTTGTCTTTCTCTCAGGCGTTGCCGTTGGGAACGGACATCCGAAGCGTTCCGCCGCGGCCGAAGATGTCGTGCAGGTGGATGTAGCCCGTGAGCCTGCTGTTCTTTCCCGTGACGACGAGCGTCGTGATCTCGAGCGTTTCCATCGTCTCGACGGTTTTGGCGAGCGTTGCGTTTTCGTCGATGGTCCTGGGCGACAGGGTCATGATGTCGTCGACGGGGATGGTGTCGAAACGTACCCCGCTTTTCACGCAGCGCCTCACGTCGCCATCGGTCAGGATCCCCTTCAGGCGGTCCTTTCGGTCCGTGATGAGGACAAAGCCCAGGTTTCGACGGTCGATTTCGTTGACGGCTTCCAACGCAGGCGCCCCTGCGAAGACCCGGGGGATCCTCTCGCCCGTGATCATCGCCTCCTTCACCCTGGACATGAGCCGTTGGCCCAGGGTTCCACCGGGATGAAATTTAAGAAAATCCTTCTCGCCGAAGTTGCGCTTCTCCGTCAGGGCCACGGCCAGGGCGTCGCCCATGGCGAGCGCCGCCGTCGTGCTGGAGGTGGGCGCCAGCCCGAAGGGACAGGCCTCCCGGGCCACTCCCACATCGATGACGATGTCACTCTGGTGTCCGAGTGTCGACTTGGGGTTTCCCGTCAGGACAATCAGCGGAAGCCCGATCGGCCCGATTCGCGAGATCAGCTCGTTCAGCTCGGCGGTCTCGCCGCTGTTGGAGATGGCGATGAGCACATCGCCCTTGGTGACGATGCCCAGATCGCCGTGCATCCCTTCGACGGGATGGAGGAAGATGGCCGGCGTGCCCGTGCTCGTGAAGGTGGCCACGATCTTGCGGCCGATGAGGCCCGACTTGCCGATCCCGGACACGATGACGCGGCCTTTGGCCCCAAAGATGGTATCGACGGCCTTCGAGAAATTCCGATCGAGCTTGGGGATGAGCCCCAGGATGCACTCGGCCTCGATCTTCAAAACTTCCCGGGCCTGCTTGAGGGCTTCGTCGCCCTTGGATTTCGCTTTCATGAAATGCTCCGTAAATGCCCGAATGGCTTTTAAATATCGGTTCCTCTGACTATCAAATCCCGGCGGCGATGACAAGGTGCAAATTACCTCCCGGATCGCGGCCTTGAAACTTCACGGACGCTGTGGTTAAGTTGCTGGGGAATGCCCGCTTTGCGAGGGAACTGACATGGAAATCAGAAATTACGTGCTGTCCTTCCCGACGACGGGGAAGACCGATCTCATCGACATCACGCGGGAGGTGTCTCTCCGGATCCGCGAATCGGGCATTTCCGAGGGCAGCGTGCTCATTTTCGTGCCGGGCTCCACGGCGGCCCTGACGACCATCGAATACGAAGGCGGCGTCATCGAGGATCTCAGGGAGGCCATCGCGAGGCTTGCGCCCGATAACCTGAACTACCGGCACGATGCCCGCTGGGGCGACGGTAACGGCTACTCCCACGTGAGGGCAGCCCTGCTGGGATCTTCGCTGACGATTCCCGTCATCGAGGGCAAACTCGTCCTGGGCACCTGGCAGCAGGTCATCCTCTGCGACTTCGACAACAGGCCAAGGAAGAGGCAGGTGGTTGTGCAGGTCAGCGGAAAAGTGACCGGTGACCAGTGAAAGAAAATCCCCCTCAATCCCCCTTTGTTAA
Organism: Syntrophaceae bacterium UBA2192; assembly: GCA_002327315.1. GTDB lineage: Bacteria > Desulfobacterota > Syntrophia > Syntrophales > UBA2192 > UBA2192. The sequence continues at coordinate 2,306 of DCVI01000032.1, forward strand.
AGGGGGAGGCCATAAAGTCCCCCCTTTGTAAAAGGGGGGGGGAGGGGGGATTTGGACGGGACAGACGGGATAGACTGGACAGACCAGACAGACCAGATAGACGGGACAGACCATGCGCATCTTGGTACGTGGAGGAAGCATCGCCGCAGAGGTCGGCGTCTCCCGCGGATATGCCGATATCCTCCGGGAGCGCTATGCGCCGCGCGGTGTGGAGGTTATCAACCGCTCGAGGCCGAAAGAGACCTCCTTCGAAGGGATCGAAACATTTTCCCGGGACGTCGAACCCTTTCGCCCCGACATCCTGATCCTCCATTTCGGAATCGACGACGCCTTCTCCGCGGTCTATCGCTCCGAGTTCAAGGAGAACCTCGTCCGCATGATCCGCCGTGCACGAGTGGGTTTCCGGCCAGATATCCTCCTGCTCACGTCCCACACGTTCAACGATCCCCACGAGATGGACGCCGTCGACATCTTTTACCGGACCATCCGGGAAGTGGCCGCAGATCTGTCCTGCAAGATGGTTTCCGTGCACACCGCCTGGGCGGGGTATCTTCTGGAGCAAGGCCTTGCGAATGCGTCTCTGCTGCAGGATGACGTCCGGCTGCCCAATGATGAAGGCCACGCCCTCTACGCATCCGTTCTCACCGGATATCTCGACCGCACCCTCTGTTAGACAGCCGCAAATGCCCCTCCGGGTCCAGGCCATGAGAAGGCCCCGTCCTGCCTTTGGCACGAAAATTGTTATCATTGAGGTCTGGTAAAATATTTCCGCGGGGTGCAGAGATGCTGGTCCGATATTGGATGTCCGAATCCCCCATCGTTGCTCTGGAAAAAACAACGCTATACGATGCCTTGAATCTGATGTTGAAGCACGACATCCGCCGGTTGCCGGTCATGTCGGGCGCAAACAAGCTCTGCGGCATCATCACCCTTTCCGACCTGTACCCCTATGTGGACCCTGTGAAGCTCAGGGAGGAACTGTCGCCCTCAGACATCGAGAACCTCAGCAAGCATGTGGTGGGCGAGGCCATGACGAGAGAACTCGTCACCTGCGGCCCGAACACGGCGCTGGAGGATGTCGGGGCCCTGCTGAGGGAGAAAAAGATCGGCGCCCTGCCGGTCCTGAAGGAAGATCACCTTGTGGGCATCATCACGGACTGCGATGTCCTGGAGGCGCTCTGCGGCATCGCGCGGGCCGGCGAAAACAATGTGCGCATCTGTTTCAGCGTCCCCACCGGGGAGAAGCAGAATATCATCTACGACGTCGTGGAGCTCTGCAAGCGATACCGGCTCGACCTTCAGACGGTCCTCGTCCACCCCTTGAAGGGCAGCAAGAGATGCCTCGTCATGATCCGTGTGGAAGGTCCCCGGATGGATGACTTCCTGAAGGCCCTGTGGGACATCAATTACCAGGTGCTGATCGTCAGCGACGGAACGGACAAGGGAAGGGCGAGAAGATGAAAAGCCGTGAAAGAAGTGGCTAGTGATTAGTGGCTTGTGAAAGAAAATGACCAGCTTCCCTTTTTCACTAGCCACAAGTCACTAGCCACGTCTTCACAGCCGCTACGCGGCTACACGAAGGGGTAGAGACTGTCGATCAAGATCAGGTGCCACACCGTTACGCCGCTGTACATGCATGCAGCCACTGCAAGGCACACTCTTGCCATTCGCAGGTGGATGTGGCTGCTCAGCATGACGACCGCCAGGGAGACAACCCCGTGCTTCCAGAGCCAGAAATGATCGCCGAAAGTGGCAATGGCCGCCCGGGCGATCGGGTTGACCTCCGAGCCGCCGTGGGCGAGGATGAGCTGGGTGCAGAGGGCGTCGCTGATGTTGAGGCTTACGATCAGGATGGCCATGAAGAACATCAGCGGGCTGTTCCGGTCGGCGATGAGCGTCTCGATCCATGCGAGTCGGTCCTGCAGGGTGCTGCAAGTTCCGTCCATGACGATACCCCCTCCTGTTCGTTCGGGCCGGTCGTCGTGCAGTGATGACAACTAATCACAAAATCCCGCTGGAGATCAATACGACGGCAGGCTGAAAGTTTCTACGAAAAAAATAGTAGAGGCGTTACCGGCCGGACAGGTACCGCAGTTCTTCCTTTCCCTTGTCCTCATCGACAAAGCGCAGAACGAACCCGCCCGCAAGGAACAGGATCGCCACGGAAACGATGCCGATGCGCGACGCCGTGCTGCCTGCGTAACCCATGGACCGGGCCGCGATGCCCGTCATGCCGATCAGGAGAGGGCCGGCGACGGTGGCAAAGCGGCTCAGCATGTTGTAGAAGCCGAAAAATTCTGCCGATTTGTCGGCGGGGATGATCCGGGAGTACAGGGAGCGGCTGAGGGCCTGTACGCCGCCCTGGACGAGCCCGATCACGCAGGCAAGGATGAAAAACTCCCGTTTGTCGTCGATGAAGGCGCCGTAGATCGTGATGAACAGATAGACGCCGATACCGATGAGAATGGCCCGCTTCGCCCCGATCCGCTCTCCCAGGAAGCCGAAAAAGAGAGCCGAGGGGAAACCGATAAACTGGGTGATGAGCAGCGCGACGATCAGGTCTTCGGCCTTGAAGCCGATGGAGAGCCCGTAGTCGAGAGCCATGACGATGATCGTGTCGACGCCGTCGATGTAGAGCCAGTATGCCGCAAGAAAGAGGAAGATCGTCTTCATGTGGCGGATCTCCCGGAGGGTGTCGCGCAACTGGCCGAGGCCTTCCCGGATGACGGCTACCCGGGCTTTCGTCAACCTGCCGGCGCGCTCCCGGACGAGAAAGATCAGGGGAAGGGAGAAGGTCGCCCACCAGAGTCCCACGGAAAGAAAGGAGAGCTTGACGCCCTCGCCGCTGTCGGGCAGGCCGAATGTGGCAGGCGAGAGGGTCATCCACACGTTGAGGGCAAAGAGCACCCCGCCCCCGAGGTATCCCATGGAAAAGCCCAGCGACGAGACGAAGTCCCTGCGCGCCTCCGTGGCCACCGTCGTCAGCAGCGAGTCGTAGAAGATGATGGACCCGGCAAAACCCATCATGGCAAAGACGTAACATGCCGCAGCCGCCTGCCAGCTGCCCCGGGGGACCAGGTAAAGGGAGGAGGTTGCCAGGATTCCGATGGCGGCGAAAAAGAGGAGAAACTTCTTTTTTGCCTCACCCCGGTCCGCGATGGCGCCCAGCACCGGTGCCATCAGTGCCACCAGGATTCCCGCCGTCGCGTTGGCAAGCCCCAGCTTGGCCGTGCTGACCACGGGATCGGTCCCCACGGTCCAGTATTCCTTGAAGAAGATCGGGAAGAAGGAGGCCATGACGGTCGTGGCAAAGGCCGAATTCGCCCAGTCGTACAGGACCCACCCGAATATGGTCTTGCGGTCTTCCTTCATTTCCCGAATCCTGTCTTCGTCACAAAAAACCCTCCGCGTCGGGCGAAGGGTTTTTCGGTTCGACGGTCATGCCCCCGGGATCACTTCCCGCCGGAGATTTTGGCTACACTCGCGCGAAGCTGATTGGCATGGGCATTGGACACGTCACGCTTCACCAGGATGTCCGTCGGCGTAACGGGCTTGCCGTAATAGGCTTTGTTCAGTCCATCGCGTACGTCCACGACGGCGCCATCCAGCGAGACCCCTCCGTAGAGTCCCTTGGAGCGAGAAAAGGCCAGGATGTCTGCACTGATGTTTGCCGTGGCGGCCTGGGCTCCTCCGCCATAGGGTCCGGCGGCGATGCCCACGTCGGCGCCCAGCTTGACGCTGCTCTGCAGCAGGGTCGTCACCCCTCTCTCGGTCATGGCCAGCAGGATGACCTCCGAGGCCTGGCCTCCGATCTGGAAGCCGAAGCTCACGCTCCCGATGGTGTAGAAGGCGGGATTGCTCCACGTCCCGCTTTCCCCGCGCGCGAGGAAGACCCCCGTGCCGCCCGAGGCGCCGACGACGAAGGCCCCCTTGAGCACCTGCGGGGCGATGAAGATGCCCTTCGCCGAGCGGGACAGTCTCCTCATCTCCGAGAAGTTCTTGTCGGACATGACACTGTTGAAGGTGATGTTTGCCTTGGTGACAAGGGACTGGGAATCGGTCTTGTCGTTGGCAACGGCCATGCCGGGGACGGTGAGAAAGGTACCGACGATGGCAGCCGTAAATAACAGGACGATCAGGCGTTTCATGGGACCTCCTTTACGCGATTGGCCCGGCGATGCCGGGCGCAGGGATGTTCAGGGGTGGGATTCTAATCTCTCTCGATGAACAGTATACCGAAAATACGGTTCAAAGAAAAACTCATTTTAACGGGGTGACGGGGAACCTTTCCACCTCTCTCATGATCTGTTCCCGGAGCCGCTGCAGGCGCCGCGACGTGCGGTGCGACCATCGGCCGCGGAAAAGGGCCGCAGGGGAGGGCGGCCGGATGCCCAGGGTCTCTCTCCACTCGAAGTAACGCAGCGCGAGGTAGCTGAACGGCACGATGCCGACCCCGAAGACAAGACCCGCTTCCCATCCGAACAGGCACGCGATGAGAAGCCCTTCGGCGAGATAGGCAAGCGGGAAGGCGACGAGGGACCAGGTGATCGTCGTCGTGGCGATATCGGTTCGCGGCAGACGCCGGCGCCCGACCAGCCATTGGACGATGCGGTAGGGGATCCAGTTGAATATCCAACCGGCATAGGCGAGCAGGGATCCCGTCGCGCCCAGGATCGCCGCCATGGGTGTTGCCGGGATTTCACCGGTCCGCATGCCGACCAGGCGCGCGAGCCTCCGGTATCGCGCGACGAGCCTGCGGAGCCGCACCATCTCCTGGCTGCAGCAGTGGCGAAGCTCCGTGACGCGGGGTTTGAACTCGCCGAGCCGCCTGTAACGCTCCGCCCAGTCGTGGCCCCGCTGCGATTCGAAATAGACCCTCTCCAGGAGGATGATGAGCTCGCGGTCCTGGAAGGTTTCGGCCTGGAAGACGTGATCGCCGAGCACCCTGTGGATTTCGGCTGTCAGCTCCTGGATTGCCGCCGTCGGGTCTGATGCGTGGAGGGCCTCGAAACGAGAGCAGTCCACCGGTTGTGCCACGAGAAGGAGGACCGAGGAGCGGAAGATGCTTCCCTCCTCGTAGTTGAGTCCCACGGGGACGATCGGTACGTTTAATCCCCGCTGCCGTGCGAGGAAGTACATCCGGGCAGCGCCTGTCTTCAGCGGACCGATGAACGGGGTCTCGTAGGAGCCGCCCTCGGGAAAGATCACGATGGTATCGTCCTCGGCGAGCGCCGCCACGCATTCATCGAAAAAGGAACTGTAGTCGATGGGACCCTGGGCTTCCTTGTGGCGCAGCACGGGGATCGCCCGCATCCGGCGCAGGATGAAGCCGATGAGGGGGACCTGGAACAGGGTGGACTTGGCGATGTGGCGCAGACGGAAGGGCGGACTGAAAAAAAGCGTCAGGAGTGGATCGAGAAGGTCGTTGGGGTGATTCGAGGCGAGGATCGAGGGCCCCGACGCGGGCAGGTTCTCCCGCCCCTCGATGACGATCTCGCGGAAGAAGATTTTCCCGATGAGGCGGAAAAAGCCCAAAAGCATCTTGGTCGATCCAGTCTGTCCCGTCAAAATCCCCCTTTCATCCCCCTTTACAAAAGGGGGAAAGAGGGGGATTTGTCTTACGCACCTCGCCTCGTCCCTACCCCCTCGTCCCTAGTCCCTGCTACCGGTGTGTTGCCTTTTCCACGATAGCGGCGAGTTTCTCGACGATCGCCTTCAGCTCGCCGTCGCTGTAAGACGATTCATGGATGTAGCTCCGGTCCAGCGTCTTCGTCGGGACGAATTTCTGGAGCACGAATCGCTTTGCGCCGGGGACAAGCCTCCCGATCTCCTCGAGGTCTTCCGGGGCGAGCAGTGACTTGACGGCCGTCGTCCGGAACTCATAATCGACGCCGGAGCCCATGATGAGGGAGATGCTTTTGAGAATCCGCTGGCCGTCCGTCTTCGTCTTCGTCACCTCGCTGTAACGCTGCAGGGGCGCCTTGATGTCCATGGCCACGTAATCCACGAGCTTGCGGCCGAGCATTTCCTCGAGCACATCGGGAAGGGCCCCGTTTGTGTCGAGCTTGATCCGGTAGCCCATTGCCTTGAGGTGGATGATGAAGGGGGTCAGCTCGGGCTGCAGGGTCGGCTCGCCCCCCGTGATGACGACGGCATCGAGACGCCCCTTGCGCTTCTCGAGAAACGTGAGGATCTCCGCCTCCGGGCTCAGGCCCTCGAAGCGCTCCGGGTCCACCAGCTCGGGGTTGTGGCAGAAGGGGCAGCGGAAATTGCAGCCCTGGGTGAACACGACAGCGCTGATCCTGCCGGGATAGTCGATGAGGGAGACTTTCTGGAATCCGCCGATCTTCATCTTTTCTTTCTCTTTCCTTATCAACTTCTCAACTTATAAACTTTTCTTCCTGTTCATCTGTCTCTGCTTGAGCCAGTGAATCAGCCCCGTCATCAGGACGGCGCCGATCGCCTTCCCCAGGATGGCAATCCCCACGTGCGGTGTCGGGAAGGAGAACAGCTTCCCGTCGGGATAGAACCAGGCCATCGCGATGAAGAGCACGCTGACCATGGCGGCCCCGGCGATCATGGCGTGGTCGAGCCTCTCCACGGACCAGCCGCAAATGCCGCTGATCAGCCACTGGATCGGGTCGAGGAAGCCCGAGACGGTGTAGTAGGCCAGGGCCGTAAAGAGGTTCGGGCTGTCCATGGGACGCATCTCCTTTCAGGATGCCTGCGCGTGAGGCATGCGGACCCGCCTCACGAGGGCCGCCGCGGCCACAAGGCACCAGACGGCCTCGAGGACGACGAAGGGCATGAAGGCGATGATCCACGAGGACCAGCACGCAAGCCCCGCGCCTGCGATGTTCATCCCGATGTAGGCGAAACCGTCCTGGGAGATGAATTTGAAAAGGCTCAGAAAAAAAGCGAGGAGCAGCAGGGCCACTCCCAGCGATCCGATGAATGTCGGCGCGTCCATGATGACACCTCTCCGCCCCCCTTACATCTCCTTCACGGTCAGATTGACGGAGCCCGTGTGCGACGTGTCGGGCCGGGGCTTTCCCTTTTCATCGACCAGGGGCTGACTCTCCAACGTGAGGAGGGTTGCCGTAACCGATTTGCGTCCCGATTCGTCGAAGCGGGCCATGAAGGTCCGCTCCCATTTCTTTCCGGGCTCGATGGCCTGGACCCTGTAGAAGCGGGGTTCGCCCGCCTTCTTGCCCGTCTCCACGTATTGGAGCCGGACAGGCTCGGATTTCTCCTTGCCGTAGTTCTCCACGGTTACGGTGACGTTGATCCGCTTTCCCTTTCGCACAACATGGGAGGCTGTGCCTTCGAGGTTGATCTTCTTTTCCGATTCCTGGGTGAAGAAGGGCCCCACCTTGACCTTGAGCTTGTCGTTTTCGGGTCCCGCCTCGGCAACCTGGACAAAGGCGGCAATTCCGATGAGGCAAACCCCGGTAAGAATGAGGATGAGCAGCTCTCTTCGCATGGCTTCCTCCCGAACGGGACGTTGAAGATAATTAATCTACAGGGAACAAGGTGGAGGGTCAATAGCGGAAAACGCTGCCGCCTGTGCCAGTCCCGCCTCGGGTGACGAGAGAACGCAGTATCGGGATTTCAAGAAATATCCGTTGCATAATCGTCGCCATCCCCTGTAATCTACCAACAGCTTTGTAGTGGGAGGTCAGCATGAAGATAACAGGTCTCGATAAGATCGAAAAGGTAAAGATGACGATGGAAGGGGCGAAGGACGTCCTGAAGCAGGTGCCCCTGTCGAAAAACGACGGCGTCCCCAATTTCTCCTTCCGGGTATTCACGATCCTGGCCGGCGGCCACACGCCTTACCACACCCACAGCGTGGAGCACATGAACTACATCATCGAGGGCGAGGGATTCGTGGTGGACGAGGCCGGCGGGGAGCGCCCCGTGAAGAAGGGTGAATTCGTCTTGGTGCTGCCCGACGAGAAGCACCAGTACAAAAACGCCTCGGCCAAAAACCCCATGGTCATGATCTGCGCCGTACCCAAGGAATACGAGTAAGACGACGCGGTTTGCTCAAACGAAAAAGACCAGGCCACCGTTGGCCGGGCCTTGCTTTTTCGGGGCAATACGCTGTTGACCGGGGGTGGTGCCGGTGCGTCGGTGAAGGTAAGAAGGTGAGAGGGTAAGAACGTTGGATGAGCCGGAAACCCGATTCACGCCCCCTGCTTCTCCAACCTTCTCACCTTCAGACCCCCTTACCCTCTGACGCAAGGGCGCCTCACGTTACTTGACCGCGCTTTTTCCTTCCCGCTGCGCCTCCTTGGCAGGCTGTCGGTTGCCGAGGAACACGAGCAGCTCCTGGATGAAGGCCGCGCGCCCCTTCTCCGGCCGGTCGAGGTGGAGGAAGTGCGTGGCGTCGTGAATCACGACGAACTGTTTTTGCGGCGCATTGACGAGATCCGCATGCAGGGCCTTCAGGTCTTCCGGCCGCGACCAGTCATCGAGGGTCCCCCGCACATAGAGCGTCGGCACGAGGATTTCCTTCGCGTCCCAGAATTTCTTTCCCTGCGACATCTCGAAGTGCTCCTTGCGGAAGGCAGACGGGATGCGCACGCCGGGCGGCGTGCGCGTATTCGCCGTTGCGTCGCCGGCAAGCGCCAGCTTCACGTAGGCCACGGCAACCCGGGGGTCGCGCCACTGCGATTTGTCCCCGCCGGGGATTTCCCCGTCCCAGTCGGCCATGAGCCCTCTTGCATCGGCCAGGAAGAAGGCGCCGGCCCCGGGGTTGAACACTCCGGGGCTCCTCGGGTCCGCGAAGGCTTTGCCGGGCTTCCAGGGCGCCTTGACGCCGTACATGGCGTTGAGCAGGACCAGGTGGCTCACCTTGCCGCTGTTCTTCGTTGCGTACTGGGCGGCCCAGTTCCCGCCCGCGCCGAGGCCCACGAGGGCCGCCTTGCTTTCCCTGCTGCGGCGCAGGATCCAGTCCACGACGGCCGAGATGTCCTTCACGGCTTCGTCGGAGCTTACCGCAGGCGGCGCCTTCGCATCCGTCGAATCCAGGGCTGCCGGCTTTGTGGAGTTGCCGAAACCGCGCACGTCCATCATATAGACGATGTGGCCCACGCTGGCGATATCCTCGGCCAGGGAGTAATTCGGAACCGTGGGGTCGAAGTTGGGAAGGCTCCCCGGGCCGCCCCCGTGGACGAGGAGCACGGGGGTCCCCACCTCTTCCTTCATGGAGGCCCTGATTTCACGGACAAAGATCCGTATGCCGGGTTCGCTGTCCACCCACGCGTCGGCGCGGAAGAAGGCGGCCGCATCGCCTGCCGCCCACAGCCCCTGGATTGCCGTTATGGCCAGGATCATCAAGATCAGCCGCCGCATCGTCGTTTCCTTTCCCCACGTTTCTTGCGTAAAATACATCATCGGTAAATCGCGGGTATCACATTACCTATCGGCACGGGCGGTGCAATTCTCAAGCCCCTTTTGCGCCGCGCCGCGGCGGTTCCCCGTGTTTGATGAACGTCCCCCGCCGGAACTCGTCGAAGGCGACCCGCAACTCCTCCTGTGTGTTCATGACGATGGGCCCGTACCAGGCCACGGGCTCTCCGATGGGCCTGCCGGACACCAGAAGGAACCGGACGGGATCGTCTTCGGTCGTGACGGTAATGGCATTCCCTCTTCGTTCGTAGACAACGAGGCCTTCGCGTCCCACCAGGCACGGTCTTTCGATATCGAAATAGTTGGCGCCGACCGCCTCGCGGCCGTAGGCGTCGCGCCCCTCGTCGAAGTAGGCCTGCCCCTCGATCACGTAGGCAAGGGCCGTGTGGCCCACCTGTACGGGGTGGGTGAAGGCGGTTTTAGCCGGCATGGACACGTCGAGGTACTCGGGCTCGGTGACGATGTCCCGGACCGGGCCGATCACCTTGCCCATGGTGCCGCAGATGACCCGGACCCTGGTTCCGCCGTCCAGGGTCACCTCGGGAATCTCCTTTTTCTTTACCTCCCGGTAGCGGGGATCCATCATCTTGTGAGATTTCGGCAGATTTGCCCAGAGCTGAAAGCCCCCCATGCGTCCTTTCGGGTTGCCTTTCGGCATCTCCTGGTGGATGATTCCGCTTCCCGCCGTCATCCACTGCACGTCTCCGGGCTCGATGACCCCCTTATTCTTCATGCTGTCCCCGTGCTCCACCCGGCCCTCCAGGACGTAGGTGATCGTCTCGATACCCCGATGCGGGTGCTAGGGAAATCCGAGAATGTACTTCGAGGGATCGTCGCCGCGGAAGTCGTCGAGCAGCAGGAAGGGGTCGAGCCCCGGCACCTCGTTGAAGCCGAAGGCCCGCTTGAGGTGCACCCCCGCCCCCTCGATCGTCGGCTTGCTTTTCAGGACTTTGCGTATGCTCCGGTATTTTGCCATCACACACCTCCTTCTCTGTGGCCGGACGGCCGGTGACTGCCGGTCCCAGTCCTCCGGGGATGAATAATTAAGAATTATAACATGATACGGATCCAAGGCAAGCCGCTTGTCGGTGTTCCCGATTTAACTGCCTGTAATCATTTGCTTATTATGAAAATCAAGGCGGGGCTTGCGGGATGCGCACCCGATCGTTATGATATAGGCCGTAAATGACAGGGCCATCTGCGGGGCCGGCATCTATCCCCTGCGCGCCTGCCGGACCCGAGAGGAGAGAAACCCCCATGATCCTGCACCCCTATCCGACCGTCACGCAAAAAACCAGGGATGACTGCGGTGCGGCGATCGTTTCGTCCATCCTGCGCAAGCACAACATCAAGCACCAGTACACCCGCCTGTGCAAAGAGCTGAACGTGAACAACGCGACCGGGACGGAAGAGGCGGACATCATGAATTTTCTCAACGGCAAGGGGTTCCGCGTCTGGATGACCTACGACATGACGGTCGATTCGCTCGTGAATTTCATCGACACCGAAATCCCGGTCGTACTGATCATCCAGGCCTGGAGCCGCAGCAAGCGGGAGGATAAATACGAAAGCTTCGCAAACTACGGCCACTACGTGCTGGCCATCGGCCACGACGACAACCGGGTCATCTTCATGGATTCCGGACTTCCCTTCGGCAACTACGGGTACCTGACGAAGGAGGAACTCGAGAAGCGCTGGTATTACGTCACGGAGGACAACCGGAAATTGCGGGTCGGCATCGTCGTCGAACCCCCCAAGAAGAACAACCTCGTGCACATCCGATAGGCAGCCCTTCGAAGCGTAAGGGTGTCGTTACAAGCCCGGTTGCAGGCAGGGAAATCAGAAGCAAAAGTGGCGGGTTCGGGAACTCTTGGGGCTAAAGATTTCATGGCAAGATGTCGATTGGATACTGTAGATATCTCTTTTTATTTTCATCCAGATAGCCTGAAAGGCAACAAAAGAGCCGGGCGCAAAGCCACCGAACTTCATCCGGGACATTGCCTGATCAGGTGACAGAGAACTGAAGTCAAGCAGTCTGATGCGACAAATAGCCCAGGCGTTCCGCAAGGGAGGTTCTCGTGAGTGAAAATGGTTTTGTCGATTACTACGAGTTGCTGCAGCTGAGTTCCAATGCCGACAACGACACCTTGGAGCGCGTCTTCCGGCATCTCGCAAAAAAATTTCATCCCGACAACCCGGAAACCGCGAATCCCGACCGGTTCCGTGAAATTGTGGAAGCACACCGGACGCTCACCGACCCCCAGACCCGTGCCGGTTACGACGTCAAGTACCAGGAATACTGGAACCGCAAGTGGAAGCTTGCCTCCGAGGCAAGCGACGGCACCGCGTTCGGGGACGACCGGGAAGTCCGAGCGAGCCTGCTCTCGATCCTGTATGTCCAGCGGCGGCGCGACCCGAAAAAACCGGGAATGGGCGATTACGAGATGGCCCGCCTGATCGGCAAGCCGTAAGAACTGGTGGAATTTCACCTGTGGTACCTGAAGACCAAGGGTTGGGTGGAGCGCCTCGATACGGGACTGCTGGCGATCGGCGTCGCCGGGGTCGACCAGGTCGAGCAGAGCCGGCTGCGGCTCCGGGAAGATCGTCTGCTCACGGCTGACGGTTTTACTCCCGAGGATGCTGACGGAAGGCCGATGCGCTCCGGCAAAGCGGATTTGCTTGTGTTTCCCAAAGGGACTGATTTCAAGCAATGATATTCAATGCTTTTCTTTCCTCTGGCCTAGGGTGAAATCAGGAAGTAGTCGTACAGGAGCCGTGCGATGTCTGCGATCACGGTTTGCCGGGTGCCGGCGGGCGCTTCCGAACCCTTGATGAACGCGACCATGGCAATGTGACCCCTGCCCTCGGGCAGCGTGATGTAACCGACATCGTTGACGCTGCCGGCGAGCGTCCCCGTCTTGTCGGCAACGACAGTCCCCGCAGGCAAACGGCCCCGGATCCGCTTCGGTCCGGTCGTGCTCCGCTCCATCATGGGAATGAGTGTCGAACGTGCCGAACGGCTGATCCCTTCCTCCTGCCATATCTTGCACAACAGGCCCAGCATCGCAGCCGGGGTGGCTTGATCTCTCGGGTCGGCATCGTATGCGGGATTCGCCCTGTAGGCCTTTGCGCGGCGCTCCGCAGCCTGCCCGGGCGGCATCCGCCTGAACTGATCCGCCAGCGACGTCGCCGGCGACGCAGGGGCGGGGATGGACAGAACATCGCGCAGCAGCTCCCTGATGGTTCGGGCCGGGCGGATTTCCTGCAAGCCCAGGGCCTGCAGGTAGGCCTGGACGGATACCGGCCCCCCGGCCACCCGGAAGAGGACATCGGCGGAGGTGTTGTCGCTCTTCGTGATCATGAGCTCGAGGAGGTCGGAAACAGGGAACGTAAGACCGGGTCGCCAACGAATGTCTTCCAGTGGGCCTTCCGGCGCCATCTCAGAGCGCTCTACGAGGATAGGCGATGTCAGCTTGATCTGCCCCTTGTCCGCCATGTCGAGGATCTTTGCCGCAACGGCTACCTTTACCGTGCTGGCCATGGGGAAGAATTCGTCTGCATGGAAGACAACCCTGCGGCCGGTTTCCAGATGGATCGCCGCGACGCCCACCGTTCCCTTGGCCGTCTTGCCGATGCGCCCGATCTCGGCGACCACGGCACTCATCTGAGGGCCCTGCGTCTCTCGATCCCATGCCGCAGACTGCCCTGCAGCCAGGATCGCAAAAAGAAGCAGCCCGCAGACCGGAATGATTCGTCGTCTCATCTCATTTCGCCCGCATTTTCCCAGAGGATCCGGGCGTCGACGGCCCGGCAGCCTTCGGCGGAAGCCAGGAGGGGATTGATGTCGAGCTCGGCCACATCCGGGTTCTCCGAGGCGAAGAAAGAGAGCCTCTCGATGATCTCGACGAGGCCGTCGATGTCGGCGCCCGGCTCACCCCTTGTGCCCTTGAGAAGCGGCCAGATCCGCAGCGACTCGATCATTGCCCGGGCGGTCGGCCCGTCGACGGGGACGATCTCGCGGCTTACGTCCCGGAAGACCTCCGTGTAGATGCCGCCCTGGCCGCACGCCAGGATGTGTCCGAACACGGGATCGCGCTTCAATCCCACGAGGATCTCCTTGCCTGCGAGCTGCTCCTGAATCTGGAAGGCATCGATCGCAATGCCCGGGTCCTTCGCCCGAACGTTACCCGCGATCTTTTGGTGAGCGGCCTTCAGCCCGCTGAGGTTGCCGATTCCTGTCACGATCCCGCCCCACTCGCTCTTGTGCAGGAAGTTGCGGCCGGCGAGCTTCAGCACATAAGGCGGCTTCATGCCTTTTGCCGCCTCCCTCAAGGCCGCAAGGCTTTTCGCCTCGCTCCCGGCCGCTGCGGGGATGCCGTAACACGCGAGCAGACCCAGGGCGTCCTGCCCGGCGAGAACACCCTCCTTCTTTCCTTTTCCGGCGAGTTCGAAAGCCGCCGCCCCGTCGACGGCAAAGCGCCGCGGTTGCGGCTCGCGGCGGTTCTTCAGCCGGTGGTATTGGCGGCAACAGGAGAGCCCCCGGACGGCCCGCTCGATCGTGTCGAAACAGGCGACACCCGGTATGGCTTCGTAGCGGTCAATGGCCGGGACGACATCCATGTAGGGCCAGACGGCCACGGGCTTGCTGTTTCCCGCATCGTGCCGGGCTCCGGCGAAGGCGGCTTCCAGTTTCAGGTCGGTGTGGAGCGGGGAATCCGTCGCAGGGAACACGGCAAGGACGCCGTCGATGCCGTCTGACTTGAGAAACTCTGCAAGGCAAAGCCTGTAGGATTCGGCATAATGTCCCCCGATCATGCCTATGGGCCAGATGTCGATGGGGTTCGAGACGTGGATCCAGTCGGGTATTCCCTGCTTGAGAGCTGCCGAAAGCCCCGGCGGCAAGGCACCGAAAGTGAGACCGTGGTCCTCGCAGGCATCGGCGCACATGATTCCCCCGGCCCCGGTGACGGTGACAACACCGATCCTGGGGCCTTTCATCTCCCCGAGAACGGCCAGGGCATGCATGGCATCCTTCATCTCGCTGCTGGTCAGGACGCGCAGGATCCCCGCTCGTCTGAAGACGGCATCGAAGACGTGATCCTCGCCCACGAGAGAGCCGGAGTGGGAAAGCGCCGCCCTGGCTCCCGCCTTGCTCCGGCCGGTCTTGAGCACGATGACGGGCTTTTTGCGGCTGATGCGTCCCGCCGCCTCCAGGAAATCGGGGCCCCGCTTCAGGCCCTCCATGTGCAGGACGATGACCTCCGTTTGCGGATCGCCCTCCAGGTAATCCAGTGCATCCACAACGTCGAGATCGCAGGCGTTGCCGATGTCGATGGCCTTTCCGAAATTGCGCCAGGCCAGGTTCTCGGCAGCGACCTGGATGAAGCCCGTCTGGGCGATGAGAGAGACGGGAAGAAACCGCTCGGGGCAGGGGACCTCGACGAAGGCCGTATTGAATCGGACGTAGTTGTTGACCACGCCAAGCGTGTTGGGGCCCAGCACGCGAACCCCTGCCTCGCGGGCCCGTCGGGCGATTGCGTCCTGGAACTCGCGCCCCCGTTCGTCGGCATCGGCAAAGCCCTGGCTGATGATGAGAATGCGCTTTACCCCTGCCCGGATGCATTCTTCGAAGGCCGCCTGCACACGGTCGCGGCCCACGGAGATGACGGCCAGGTCGACCTTCTCGGGGATGTCGGCGACGGCGGGATAGACTTGCAATCCCAGGATCTCCCCAACGGCCGGGTTCACGGGGTAGATGCGGCCCTTGAAGCCGTAGCGCAGCATCATCTCGGCGTTGTTGTAGGCGCCCGGGCCCGTCCTGCGGGGGGTTCCGATCAATGCAACGGATGCGGGGTTCATGAACTTGTGCATGGGATGGTCTCCTGTGCGTGTATTGGGGTGAGGAGTATCCCGTGCAGTATCCATTTCAGGCCCGCATCGTTCAAGGAAAAAATGCGAGGAAGATTGACGGCATCGCGAATTTTACCCCACGATAATCGTCGTCAGTAGGGCGCCGACAATGGACAGGGCAATCGCGCAAGAGTACTCGTGATACAAAACGAAGCGCCTGACCTTCTTTTTCATGGTACCCGTTCCTCCTTTTCCGTACATGGCGGTCTGCCGGAATCATGGCGATGGATTTAACTGCCGCAGGACCATCGCACAAGGGATACCAGGAGGAAGGGAATTTGAAAACATCAGTGATTCCGGAATGATATGCTGTTCGGAGAACGGGACGGCCTGGAAATCGTGCGGTGCGGACCCGTGCGAATCCGGAACAGGGATTGAAATTGCCTTTCCATTTCGAGCGGTTGAAACGAAGATTCCGTTATGGGCTGGTCGTTTATGGAAGGGAAGGTTTCGAAAGGGACGCAGTGCGAAGGGCCCTGCGGACGTTTGCGGCTGTGTGACGGGATCGGATCCGCTGTCAGGCAGAGGAACAGACCTGGTTTTTGCCCCGCCTCTTGGCCTCGTACATGAGCCGATCGGCCCGGTTGATAAAATCCTTCATGTCCTCGCCCGGCCGGTAGCCGGCAATCCCGATACTCACGGTCTTGCTTTCCTCATAGCCCGGGACAGGCCGGAAACGCTCGGCGGCGAATTCCACCCGGATTCTCTCCGCCACGACCTCCGCCTGATCCCCCTCGGTTTCCGGCATGAAGACGGTGAACTCCTCGCCGCCGTAGCGGAAGGCCCAATCGGTTCTTCGGACGCATCGCTGGATGGTCGCCCCGATGCGCTCCAGCACGCGGTCGCCTTCCATGTGCCCGTAGGTGTCGTTGAAATGCTTGAAGTCGTCGATGTCGAGTAGCAGCAGCGACAGGGGCCGCCCGTAGCGCTCGGTTCGCTCGATCTCGGCCTGGAGCAGATTGTAGAAATGCCGCTGGTTGTAAAGCCCCGTGAGATCGTCGGTAATGCTCAGCTCCATGTAGCGCGATTCGCTCTGCCGCAGGGCCTCCTCGGTTTTCTTGTGCCCTTCGATCTCGCGCTGCAGGGCATCGACGTGTGCCTGGATGCGGCCTGAGAGGACCGAGATGATCGCGGCGATGGCCATGAGCGCGATCCCCCGGATGCAGCCCTCGATCAGGGCCTGCGTGTTGCCGGGGAAGTAGAAGAAGACGAGCAGGAGGTAGACCATCACGAGAAACAGCGACAGCAGAAGCCCCCGCTCGCGATACTGATAGGATGCGATGAGGATGGGGATGTAGTAGAGGTGAACGAAGATGCCCGGGATGTCTTCCGAGAGGCAATACACGGAGACAAGAACGGCGATCACCGCGGTTGCGGCCGTGTAGAACTGCCAGTGCTTTTCGGTCAAGGTCCCCCCCTTGCCTTGAAACGTCCTTTATCCGATTATCACAGCAGCCAGCTGACTGCAATATAGGTAAGGATGTCTTCTATCGTGCTCAAAATCGGCGTGGTGATGCCGCCGGAGGCCGAGTCGGTCCCCCCGCGAAGACCCTGGCGAAGCGCCTGCGCCGCCGATCCGGTGAGGATCCCATAGAGGGTCGCGAAATCGGCATTCAAAAACGTGGTGGCGATGTAGGCGAGAAACCAGATGACGCCGTACTCGAAAAAATGGTGAATGTGCGCGACCCCCGGGATCTTGTCGAGGGTGAAGCCCGCAAAGGCGATGATCCAAAAGAGCCACAGATAGCTGCCCAGCCAGTTGTTGCCCCCGTTGAGGCCCTTGTCGTCCTTGAAATCATAGACGACCTTCAACAGGGCGATGCCGGGGGAGAGGGCGGAAACGGCGCTCAGGAGATAGAGCTTCAGTTTCGACACCGGCGGGGAAGCCGGGCCGGGCTGGGCGGTCATCTCGGAGCCGGGCTGCGGCTGGGGGCCGGATACCTGGGAGCAGGCAGGCGGGCAAAGACTCTGGAAGAGCAGTGCCGCGCAGATCATGATCAGGAGAATGGGTTTCATCATGGAGGCTCCACTGCCTTCAGGAGAATCCCGTTTTACTTTTTTCGTTCCAGGTAGAGCTTGAGGGCTTCGGCGTTGTTGATCGTTCGTTCCGTGGAGCTGTAGACGAAGCTCGCCGGGCCCTTGCCCACGGCCTCGATCAGCGCATCGACCCCCGTCGCGTTACGATCCAGTTCGGCGAAGTAACGCTTCCTGAACTCGTCCCACTTGGCCGGGTCGTGACCGTACCATTTCCGTAGTTCGTTGGAGGGCGAGATGTCTTTGGCCCAGTAATCGATCCTTGCCTTCTCCTTCGTGAGCCCCCGCGGCCAGAGCCGGTCGACGAGGATCCGCTTGCCGTCCCCGGGGGCCGGCTCGTCGTAGACTCGCTTGATCCCGATTTTCGTCTTCATCGCTCTATCCTCATTGATCAATCCTGGACGGTGCCGCGGGCACCTTGTTTCGGTTGTCGATCATCTGCCTGTCCACGACCTTTCCCGCTTCGACCCTGAGAAAAACATCATATTCATAGACGGTCTGGTAGCCCATGTGGACGTATCGGATCGGCTTGCCCTGCGGGATGCGCAGGGTTCCCGTGAACCACTCGGCCTTCAGTGGTTTTGACTTTCCGGGAAAGACCTTCTCGAACCCGACGGGGGCGGCCTTGCCCTCCTCGTCTCTCATCCAGGCCTTGATATCCGAGAGGTAGAGGGTGTTATCTTTGATCTCCCATGCACCGACGTATCCCCGCCAGCATGCCGTGTGGGGCGAGGCGAATTCCGGGCGGGGGTTGTCCCTGGTGAAATAGCTCTCTAGCGGCTCTGTGAAGAGGAACCCTTCCGTTCCCTCGTAAACGATCCGCTCGGGAATCTGGGCAGTCGGCCAGGCCGGCGAGGCGAGAAGAAGGACGAGTGCTGCGGGAACGAGAACCGTGAGCATTCGGCGCGCGAGAGTTGTCATGTTCACTCCTGGTTCATGGTTTGGTTCGGACTCAAGCCGCCTGCCGCGGTTTTTACCGCCGGAAGACAACGTAGTTGCGCAGCAGGCCGGATACGGCAAGAACAACGATCGCGATTCCGAGGGCTGTCAGCGGAGCGATGGTGAAGAACCAGTCGTATCCGACGGTCCCTTCCATCTCCCGATGCAGCTTCCAGACGTACCAGCCGATGAGGCTTGCCGTCAGCGCCAGCGCGCCGGCATTGTAGACCGCGACCCCCTTCCGGTCTTTCGGCGAATAGTGGAAGAAGGCGAAGAAAAAGACGATGAAGAGGATGAAGGCGACAAAGTACGCGGCAATCATGGGATCAGTGCATCTCCTTCCACAGCATGAAGGCAAGTCCGCCCGTCACAATGGCGCCGGGCACGCTGACCCAGAGGGGAACCGCCCATCCGCCGACCGTGATGTCGAGGCCAACTACCAGCCGGACAATGTGCACAAGGCAAATCAGCGAGAAGATGGCAATCGCAATCGTCGTGAAGGGTTTCATGTCACGCTCCCGGTTCTTATCGGGTGGTCATTGCGAGGAGGCCGTCAGGCCGACGTGGCAATCTCGACTTGAGACTGCTTCGTTTCACTCGCAGTGACATCCTCTCCCGATGTCTGCCTCTCAAGCGAAGGCGAGGGAGGCTATCACGGCTTGAAAGCTTCGACCAAAGCATCCATGTGCTCGCCCCTCTTCAGGTACCGCACATTCACGAATCCCGCCTCCTCGAGCCAGCTCCTGATTTCATCATAGGTGTACGTCGAGCCCCCTTCCGTGTTCACGAGCATGTTGACGGCGAAGATCGCCCCGTCTTTCGGCTCGGTGCGGCCGGGTTCCATGACGTGATCGCGGATGACGATCCGGCCCCCGGAAACGAGCGCGTGGAAGACCTTCCGGAAGAGATCGACGTTTTCCCCGGGGCTGTTCTGGTGGATGATGGCGGAAAAAAGCGCCAGGTCGTGGCCGCCGGGCAGCTCATTTCTGTAGAAGTCCCCCGCCACGAGACGGACCCGGTCCAGCACTCCTGCCTCGGCCAGGCGCTCGCGGGCCATCGGGATGACGGCGGGCCTGTCGAAAAGCGTTGCCTTCAGCTCGGGGGCGGCCTTCAGAAAGGCGATGGTGTAGGTCCCGGAAGCGCCGCCCACGTCGATCAGGTTCCTCGCCGGGCCGGGCTGGATAGCCGTCACGATCTTCTGCGCCAGGGGTGTCCCCACCACGTGCATGGCCCCGATGAAGGCGTACAGTTCGTCGGCGTCCCGAGGCCCCGATTCCGGGGGCTCCGACGAGCCGGCCCCTCTGACGATGGGCGTAAGGTTTGACCAGCTCTCCCACAGGTGAGCCGCGTGGAGGAGCATGGGACGTACCGACCGGGGGCTGTTGGCCGAAAGGAACGGGGCGGCATCGGGGGCGGTGCGGTAGCTACCCGCCTCCTTGGCAAGAAGACCCATGGCCGCGAGCGCGTCCAGCAGGATGGTCAGTCCCCGGAGATCGGCATGCAGCCGGCCTGCGAGGTCCTCGGCGGATAAGGGCCTTTCTTCGAGAAGGGTGAAGAGATTCATCTCGGCCGCGGACAGCAAGATCCGGCTTTCCATAAACTGTCGGGCCTGCTTCAGCACGGCTTCGGGTGTGTCGTAGCTCATGTATGATCCATTGACCTCGGTTGACTCATCCGGCTAAAGAAAATCATGCATCACCCGATAAAATAGCAGGAGTATTATAAATGAACGACCGGATTTTCCGCCACATTCTTCTTCCGGCCTTTGCACCGGTCCTTTTTCTGGTAATCGCGACCACGCCGGTCGATGTCCTGGGCTGCCGCACATGCGGTTTGCTGACCATCGCCGTCGCGCTTCTGTCTGTCATTGCCGGGCTGGGATCAGCCGTTGCAGGGGTCCGGGGGAAAATGAAAAGCGATCCGGCTGCCAACTGGTGGGCCACTTCCGCCCCGATCCTCGCCGTACCGGCCGTCCTGCTCATCCTCTTCGCGTAAGCATGCCACGCGATGCACAGGGAAGATTCTACAGGACCCTGTACCCCGCCTTTTTCCATCCCTCGACGCCATCGAGAAGGGCCTTGGCGTTCGGATAGCCCAGCCTGTTGTACTTGGCCGCCTGACCGGCGGCCGTGTGCTCCTTCGTTCAGGCGCAGTAGAAGATGATCTCCCGGTCCTTCGGCAGGGCGGGGAGCATGGCCTGGAACCCGGCAAAGGAGACAGCCCCCTCGAGCCGCAGGGCCTTGAACTTCTCTTCCTCCTCGTAGCCGCAAACGAGCAGGGCCTGACCGCCCTTCACCTTCTCGTAGGCCTCCCGGGGCGTGATTCGAACGGCTGGCATGACGAATCCCTCCTTTTCGTTCCTCAAACAATTGTTATCATTCCCGCGAAGGCGGGAATCCACATCAAAGTCTCTGATCTTTGAACCCCCTCCTTTGCCGCCTTGCTCCGCTTCGCGGGGCGGCCCAGTGAGGAAAGAACCTGACATGGTTGCGCACCCTCACGGGATGCGCCCCCGGTCGTAAAGGAGGGCAGGGGAGGATTTCGGTGATAGTGCTCCTTCCATTCATAGGCAGTTAGTCAACTTTGTCAACAACGTCCCCGATCTTTCCTTATTATTTGCCGAAGTATTTTTCGAACAGTTCCTCGGACCGCTTCGCGCCTTCTTCGGTGAGCACCACGGATTTCGTCTTGCCCTTGGGATTCCCGATGTAGCCCTTCACGTGCAGGCGATCCGAGACTTCCCAGTCCATCCCTTTCCAGGCCCTGAGGATGGGACCGTCCTGGAAGGTCGTGAGATAGAGCAGGGCCAGCATCATGTCGTCCACTTTGTCCCTGTCGTATTCCATGACTTCCACTCCTCGCGGTTTGTCTAACCGTAAAAGATGCCTGTCGGGTCGCGGTCCACTTCCCTGAGCAGATCGTCGAAATCCGCGCTCGGCGACAGGAGCCCGTAAAGATGCCACCGGGAGTTCCGGTCGGCGCAGTAGAGCGACCATTTCTTGTCCTGGGGGTTGAACCGGAATTGCGCGATGAATATTTCGACCCATTTCGATGGTTGTTTGTATACAGTCCTCTCCTCGAAGAGAGTTACCTGGTTTCCCCTGATTCTGTAATTGAGCCGCACCTGATCTCGGACATGAGGAGGGATCCTCTGCTCACAGTACTTTGACAGTTTCGTCTCGACAAGCTTTCGTGTGAATTCCGGCAGGGGCATCCTCACAGCCTTTCGCTTAGTTATGGCATTACGGAATTATGGTCGCTGCAAATCTCAATAATAAAGTTCGACTCCGTTTGTTCCTGTTTTTCCTTTTACACCCTCCTTTGAAAAAGCAGGGCAGGGGAGGATGTTATCAAAAGAGTCAACATCAACGATCGTATTTGCGTCAGGCCGGCTTCCACTGAAGGGAGAGCTTCTTCTTCGAGGCGGCGCATTCTCTGAGGTAGAGATTAATCAGAGTCTGATAGGGAACACCGCTTTCCTGGGCCAAGCTCTTGAAATAACTGATCGTGACCTCATCCATCCGGATCGTGACCTGACGCTTGAGACGCGCCGCAAAGGGGTTCTTTTTGGCTTTCGAAAAATCATATTCTTTTTGCATAGTTCACCTTTTCCAATATTGTCTTTGTTCCGAGAGCGTCGCCTTGCGCGCCGATATGATTCGGATCACGTCATCATGTTCCCGATAACAATGGCAGACCACGAGGATGCGAAGCCTTGCGCTCAGGCCGAGCAGGATGAATCTGTCTTCATCAATGGAATGATCCGGGTCATCGATCAGAAGGGCATTTTCATCTTCGAAGACGGTTTGGGCTTCCTCAAAAGAAATGCCGTGCTTTTTCCGATTTGAGGCGTTTTTGCGAGCATCCCAACTGAAGCTTAGCCACTTCATATTTACTATGTAAATACATTATAATTTATTGTCAAGAATATTTTCAGAACCAGGGTTTTCATCTTGAATCATTCTGTCTGCTGGCGGTCGGGGGTGACGCGATATGTGTTGCTGTAGATCACCAGGGAGGTACAGGGGCCTAGATCGTACAGCCCCTTTCGGGTGAAGCCGTGGGGTTCGACGAGCATGGTCGTCTCTTCGGGGGAGAGCCGGATGGATGCGGGCGGCCCAGGCGGCCCGTCTCGTTTCGTGAATTCGACGACGGCGAAGATGCCGCCCTTTTTCAGGATGCGCTTCACCTCGGTGAGCGCCGCATCGTGGCTTTGATTGTCCTTGAGATCGTGGAGGATTGTGGCCATGAGGCAGGCATCGATGCTGTCCCCCTCGAAGGGCAGCCGCTTGCTCATGTCCGCAAGGATGGGCTCGATGTTGACGATCCCCAGGCGTACGATCTCCGACTGCAAAAACTCGACGCATCCCTGCCATAGATCGACGGCGTAAACTCGCCCCTCACTGCCGATGACCGTTGCGATCGGGATGGAATAATCCCCCGGGCCGCTTCCCAGGTCGACGACGGAAATCCCGGGTTTCAATGCCAGGGCCTTGAAAAAAAGATCGATATCGATCAGGTCGATACTGCTCGAACCGGCCCCCGGAGGTTTTTCTGAACGGCTGTTGTTCGTCACGTCGCTCATTGGCGGGAGTCTCCGATCATGATCAGCGTTTGAGCAATAGCCAGAAAAAATACACCCCGGTCACCAATGTCCCCGAAATCTTGTCAAAGGTTAAGAAACTTTCGTTTAACGAGCTACCTGAGAGAATACTGCCTCAAGTCCTCTCTTGTGATTTGATCTGCGGGGACTAGT
>DCVI01000143.1:0-4025 GCA_002327315.1 Syntrophaceae bacterium UBA2192
TTGCCGGGCGGCTGAACGAATTTTTCGGGAAGGGGGCTCTCGGACTGGCACTGAAAGAGGATTGTCCCGGCCGTATGAGCTTCGAAGGCGGCGGGGGCCATGTGACGGCCGCCTTCTGCGCAGAGGAGGAAAAAACCCTCCTGAAGATCGTGACGAGCGGATGGGCCGTCCCGGTGAAAAAGTTTATCGACAAACTGCCATAACGCTGCCCGGGTATCTGGCTCCATGTTACAGAAAAAGAGGATCGGGAAGCCACATCCCCGATCCTATGCTTGTAGTTCTTTCGTCTTCGTTTTATTGCCTACACCCTGCCCCCTGGTCTTTCATGCCCGCACGCCCACAACCAGGCGCCCTCGCACCTTCCCGGCCAGGAGCTCCGAAGCGTATTTCGAGACGTCGCCCAGGGAAATGATCCCGGGGGTGATTTTCTCCAGGGACTCCGACGGCAGATCTCTCACCAGGCGCGACCAGGACGCTTTGCGCCGGGGAATCGGGCACATCACGGAGTCAACGCCGCGAAGGCTCACGGCCCGGAGGATGAAGGGCATGACCGTCGTCGGCAGATCCGTGCTTCCGGCCAGCCCGCAGTTCGCAACGCACCCCCCGTAGTTGACCTCGGCAAGCACCCTCGCCAGGACCTTGCCCCCCACCGTGTCGATCGCGCCGGCCCAGCGCTGGGTCTCCAGCGGCCGCGGCTGCTCACTCCACTCCGGCCCGGACACGAAGTCCGTGGCGCCGAGATCTTGAAGGTATTTATGGGTGTGTTCCTGGCCGGGGGCCGTGAGGGCGGCGACCCGGTAGCCCAGGTTGGACAGGACCGCCACGGCCACACTGCCCACGCCGCCGGCAGCCCCCGTGACGAGGATTGCTCCGCTTCCGGGCTTGATCCCGGCATCCTCGAGCGTCATGACGCACAGCATGGCCGTGAATCCTGCCGTGCCGATGGCCATGGCGCGCCGCGTGTCGAGGCCCTCGGGAAGCGGGACAAGCCAGTTGGACTTCACGCGGGCGCGCTGGGTGTAGCCGCCCCAGTATCGCTCGCCCACGCTCCAGCCCGTAAGGACGACCCTGTCGCCCGATTTGTAGAAGGGGGACTTCGACTCCAGGACGGTGCCCGCCAGGTCGATGCCGGGCACCATGGGGTACTCGCGGACGATCTTTCCGGTCCCCATCACGGCCATGGCGTCCTTGTAGTTCAGGGAGGAATACTCGACGGCAACGAGCACGTCCCCCTCCGGAAGGTCGTTGACGGTGAGCTGCTCGATGGCATGCCGTACCTTATCGCCCTCCTGCCTCAGGACCAGCGCCTTGAATGTCTCAGACATTTCTCGCTCCCTCCTTCAGCGGCCTGCGGCCGCAGTGACCAGTGGCCAGTGACTAATGACCCGTGACGGAAAAGAATCTTGGAGCTTTAAACCGTTGCACCCTTTATCCTGTTCCTCGATCCTCGCGCCTCGTACCTGGATCCTTTTCTTTTACTCGAGGCTTTAGCCTTCTATCCCGCCTGTTCGGTCTATCCGGCCAAATCCCCCTTTCATCCCCCTTTTATAAAGGGGGAAAGAGGGGGATTTTCTTGCTCTTCACTCAGGCACTTTAACACTCACACACTTCTTTTACACTAGCCACAAGCCACTAACCACTTCTTCACCGGTCACTGCTTCAGCCCGCCTCCTGGATTCTCACGGGGTGTTGTTCGAACTCATCGCTGCGGATGAACCGGATGGCGTTCTTGAAGATGGCCAGCCCCATTCCCTCTTCGGGCAGGTCCTCCCTCGTCCAGCGGGGGTGGTTCGTGTAATGGGTGTAGGCCTCGGGGTGGGGCATCATGCCGTAGAGGCGCCCCGTCTCGTTGCAGATGCCTGCAATGGCGTCGACGGCGCCGTTGGGGTTTGCAGGATACTCCAGGGTGGGCTTATCGCTTTTTTCCGTGCAGTACCGGGCAACGACCTGGTCCTGCCTGTGGAGCCGCTTCAGGATCGGGGCGCTTTTGGCCATGAACTTTCCCTCGCCATGGCGCACGGGAAGATAGATTTTTTTCAGCCCCTTTGTGAAGACACAGGGCGACTTTTCATTGACTGCAAGCCAGACCCAGCGATCCTCGAAACGGCCCGAGTCGTTGAAGGAGAGCGTCACGGTTTGCTTGAAGTACTCGCCGTCGAAGGCCGGGAGGATGCCGAGCTTCACCATGAGCTGGAATCCGTTGCAGACGCCGAGGATCAGCTTTCCATTATTGATGAACCGGAGAAGCTCGTCCCGGAGCGGCTCGCCGCTTCCCCTGACCTTCGCGTGGACGATCCGGTTGGCGCCCGCCTTGGCCGAGCCCAGGTCGTCGCCGTCCAGAAACCCGCCGGGCAGGTTCAGGAAGTGGTAGTCGTCAAGACGCTTCTCGCCGTTCAAAATCTCGTGGATGTAGACGATGTCCACCTCGTCCGACCCCGCCAGCCTGCAGGCATGGGCCATCTCCCGCTCGCAGTTCGTCCCGTTTCCCGTCAGTACGATCGACTTAACGATTTTAGGCATTGGTACCTCAAGTTGATGAGTTGATAAGTTATAAGTTGATAAGGGTCAATTTATCCTTCTCTTCCCTAGTCAACCAGTCAACCAATAAACCAGTTACTGCTAGCGCGGAGCGCTAGAAGCGCAGCGCCGGGCGCGGAGCGTCAGAAGCGAAGCGTCCGCTGCCATGCTTCCTTGAGATCGGCAATCTTCTCCTCGAGGATCATGCTGCCCCTGAGGCCCTTCACGCGGAAGAGGCCATCGGCCGTCACCGTCCCGACACAGGCGGAGGGACTGCCGGCAAGCGCCGCCTCGAAGGCCGCCTTCTTTTCAGGCTGCACGGTGACGACGAACCGGCTCTGGGACTCGGAGAAGAGCATCTCGTCGTCCCGGGCGATCCCGCTTGCGGGAACGGCGGCCAGATCGACACTCATGCCGAGGCCGCCGGAAAAGGCCGTCTCGGCCAGGGCCACGGCAAGGCCGCCGTCGGAGCAGTCGTGGCAGGAGGCCACGATCCCCTGGCGGATCGCCATGGAAAGGGCCGTGTAGAGCACCTTCGCGCGGGCCGCATCGACCTTCGGCACGTCGTTTCCGACAGCGCCGTGCATGGCATACCACTCGGAGCCGCCCAGCTCCCTTTTCGTCTCGCCCAGCACGTAGACGAGATCGCCCGCGCGCTTGGCGTCCATCGTCACGGCCTTGCGCACGTCCTCGATCCGTCCGATGACCGAGAAGAGCAGCGTCGGCGGGATGGAGATCTTGGTGTCCCCGATCTGGTAGTCGTTCTTCATGCTGTCCTTGCCGGAGATGCAGGGCACGCCGTAAATACGGGTATAGTCATAGAGGGCGAGATTTGCCCGGACGAGCTGCGCGAGCTTGTAGTGGCCGTCAGGCGTCTTTTCCGACTGGACGGGGTCGCACCAGCAGAAGTTGTCGAGCCCCGCGAGCCGCTCCAGCGAGCCGCCCACGGCGACGGCGTTTCGCACCGCCTCGTCGATGGCGCAGGCCGCCATGTGGTAGGCATCGATGTCGCTGTAGCGCGGGCAGATCCCGTTGGCCACGACGACGCCCTCGCAGGATTCGAGAACCGGCCGCACGACGGCGGCATCGCTCGGGCCGTCGTTGGCCGCACCGACGAGCGGCTTCACGACGCTTCCTCCCTGGACCTCGTGGTCGTACTGCCGCACGACGGACTCCTTGCTGCAGATGTTGAGCCGGGAAAACATCGCCTTCAGGGCCCTGCCGTAATCGGCAGGCTCGGAGATGTCCGGCTCCGGGTTCCGCGGGGGGACCCATTTGGCCGTAAGCTTCATCTGGGGCACGCCCTCGTGAAGGAATTCCATGTCGAGGCAGGCAATCGTTCTTTCCCCGTAGCGGATGTGGAACTTCCCGGTATCGGTGAATGTCCCCAGGATGGTGGCCTCCACCTCCATCTTGCGGGCAAGCTCCATGAACTCGTCGATCTTCTCGGGCTGGATGGCGAGGCTCATACGCTCCTGCGCCTCGGAGAGCAGGATCTCCCAGGGATT
>DCVI01000143.1:4120-4475 GCA_002327315.1 Syntrophaceae bacterium UBA2192
GGCGATCCCTCGTGGAGCTCCTCGGAGGAAAATGTTGCCCCGTGGATGCCGTCCTTGCCGATGCGGCCCCCCGTCATGACGACGAGATCGCCGGGAAGGATCGATTTGGTGTAGCTCGGCTCGCCGCGGATCTCGGCGGGCATGATGCCGGCGGTGCCGCAGTACACGAGCGGCTTGCCGAGAAAGCGGTCGTCGAAGACGATGCAGCCGTTCACCGTGGGGATGCCGCTCTTGTTGCCGCCGTGCTCGACGCCCTCGCGCACACCCTCATAGATGCGCCGCGGGTGCAGGATCCGCTTCGGGAGCGGCTTGTCGTAGAAGGGGTCGGCAAAGCAGAAGACGTCCGTGTTGAAGA
>DCVI01000143.1:4493-8238 GCA_002327315.1 Syntrophaceae bacterium UBA2192
TCAGCGCCCCGCCGTAGGGGTCCAGGGCCGACGGCGAGTTGTGGGTCTCCACCTTGAAGACGAGGTTCCAGTCGTCGTTGAATTTGATCACGCCGGCGTTGTCGACAAAGACCGAGAGGCACCAGTCGTCGGCGCCGAGCCTCGCACGGATCTCCTTCGTGGAGCCCTTGATGCAGGTGGAAAAGAGCGAGTCGATCTCGAGCGTCTTACCGCCCGGCTCCTCGTACGTGATGAAGCTGTTGAAGATCTTGTGCTTGCAGTGCTCCGACCAGGTCTGGGCGAGCACTTCCAGTTCCACGTCGGTGATCGATTCCCCGAGGCCGGTTTTTTTCCGGGCCTCGATGACCAGCGGGTCGTTCATGTAGGCCTGGATGGCCTTCATCTCCTCCAGAGAAAGGGCAAGCGTCCCCCGGCTGCTGATCTCCAAGAGCGTCGAATCGGGCACGTTGAGATCGATCTCGTCGACTCGCGGGTCGTCCACCCCCGTCACCTTCGGGACGTAGGGTTTCATTCCCTTCTTCGGGTCCCAGCCCTTCCCTTCGACGATCTCGAAGCGCTCGATGAGATCGTTGGCGAGCACGCCCGAGGCGATCCGCTGCGCCTCGTTGCGGCCGATCTTTCCGTGGATCGCGTACTGGCGCGACGTGTAGACCTTGAGGGACTTTCGCTTCTCGATGAGAAGCTCGATGGCTTCGGTAGCCGTCTTGCCCACATTGTCCGTCACCCCGGGCAGGAACCCCACCTCGATGAGCCAGTCAAACCCCTCGGCAAGGGCGCTGTTGATGGCATGCTTCTGGATCACGGGGTCCGACAGGGGGCCCGTGGCCGCATTCCTGAGATCCGTCTTCGTGAGATCGCCCTCGATGGTGAATACGTCGATGGTGCTCACCCGCTCCACATGGATCTGCAGGTTCTCCACGATGCGCCGCTTCACCTTTTCGCCCAGGGCGTCGCGGATGTTCTTCCTGAAACCGATCTCGATCCGGTTGACCATGTTTTCCTCTTCCTTCCGTAATCAGCGCAAATTGTATTTTGCAAGCTTCAGATGGAGGCCCCTGCGGCTCAGCCCCAGCTGCCGGGCCGCCTTCGAGATGTTCCCCTCGCACTCCTCGAGGACCCGGACGATCATCTGTTTCTCGATGTCCCCCGTTTTCTCCCGGATGAGCTCCTTGATGGATTTCTTCTCGCCGGGCGCCGCCGTCTGTGCCTTTTCCTCGACGGCTTCGATCAGCTCGGCGGGGATGTCGCCCATGACGATCTCGCCGCCCTTCGCCATGAGGACGAGCCTCTCGATGAGGTTCTCCAGCTCCCGGATATTTCCCGGCCAGTCGTGGTCCCGGAGAAGCTCCATGACCTCCGCATCCGCCCCGGTGATCTGCCGGTCGAGCTTGCGGTTGAATTGATCGACAAAGTACCTCACGAGCGCGGGGATGTCCTCCTTGCGCTCCCTCAGGGGCGGGACGTGAATCGGCATGACGTTGAGCCGGTAGAAGAGGTCCTCCCGGAAGAGACCCTCCCTCACATCCTGCTGGAGGTTGCGGTTCGTGGCGGCCACGAGCCTCACGTCGACCTTGATCGTCTGGAGGCCGCCCACCCGTTCGAATTCGCGATCCTGGATCACCCGCAGGAGCTTTACCTGCATCTCCCGGGGAAGATCGCCGATCTCGTCCAGAAAAAGCGTCCCCTTGTGGGCCAGCTCGAAGCGCCCCGGTTTGCTCGACACGGCCCCCGTGAAGGCGCCTTTTTCGTAGCCGAACAGTTCGCTCTCGATGAGGTTTTCGGCGATCGCCGAGCAGTTGATCTTGATGAAGGGGTTGTGCTTGCGGGGGCTGTTGGCGTGGATGGCATTGGCCACGAGTTCCTTGCCCGTCCCCGTCTCGCCGGTGATGAGGATGCTCGTCGTGGTGGGGGCGACTTTCCGAATGACATCGAAGATTTTCGTCATGGTCGGGCTCGTTCCCACGATCTCGCTGCGGTCGAGATCCACGGCTTCAAGCTGGACCTCCTCCTCGCTGAGCACGCGGGTTTTCACGGCCTTGCCGATGACGTTCTTGAGTTCCTCCTGGTCGAAGGGCTTCGTGATGTAGTCGAAGGCCCCCTTCTTGAGGGCATCCACGGCGGTGGCGACGGTGCCGTGGGCCGTGATGATGATCACCGGGATCGACGGGTATTCCTCGACCATGCGGTTCAGAAGCCCCATGCCGTCGAGCTTCGGCATCCTGAGGTCGGTGACGCAGGCGGTCACGTCGTGGCGCTTCAGCAGGGCGAGGGCCTCCAGCCCGTCGGCCGCCGTCTCGACGTCATAGCCCTCCTTTTTCAGCATGGTCTTGAGGACGAGGCGCATGTTGACCTCGTCGTCGACGATAAGGATCTTTTTCGGAGGGATTTTGGACACTTGCGATACCATGGACGGGCAATTTAAAGGCTGACTGTAGTTTACTTTGCTCCGGGCGTCAAGGCTCTTTCAAGCCGTGACTCAAACCACAATTTTGTAACGAGAGCGGCCTTTTCCGGTTGTCGATGCCCCTCCGACATTTCAGGGCCCTTTCCCGAGGCTGGCCAAAAAGGTCCAGATGCAAGGCGCCCTTAAAAGATATAGAAGTTAGGAAGCTATGAAGTTATGAAGCTCGGATTGGATGGCGGATTTTTTCTTTCTCTTATCCGCTCTTCCTCACTTCTGCTCTTCCGATCTTCGCAGTCTTGATGCCTGAAGACAAACTCAAGGCATTTAGCGCGGTGCACCCCCGGTCACCAGCCTATGCTCAACCTTGTGGCAAATTCAGCCTGATATAAAAAATCGACCCCTGCCCCGGGAGGGACTTCGCCCGGATGGAGCCGTTGTTGTTCTTGGCGATCCGCTGGCAGATGGAAAGCCCCAGGCCCACTCCCCTCTCCTTCGTCGTGAAGAAGGGCTTGAAAATATTCTCGAGGTCCTCCTTCGACATCCCCTTGCCCGTGTCGCGGATGGAGATCCCGACGGCCTCCCCCTCCTCGCTCTCGATCCGGGTGGTGCGAATGGTGAGGGTTCCCCCGTCGGGCATGGCCTCGATGCCGTTGAAGGCGATGTTCAGGATGACCTGCTTCATCTGCTCGCCGTCGACGAAGACCTCGGGCAGATCCGGGTTGAGCTCCGTCTCGATGCGAATCCCTGCCGGCATCTCGCTTGCCCGGATGACCGCAACGGCCTTTTCGATGATCCCGTTCACATTGTACATCTTCGGGCTCACGGCGTAGGGCTTCGCGTAGTTCATGAACTGGGTCACCACGTTGTTGAGCCGGTCGGTCTCTTCGATGATGACGTCGAGGAGCTTCTGGTTCTCGGCGTTGTCCGTCTCGGAGCGCAGGTACTGGCCTGCGCCCTTGATGGATCCCAGGGGGTTGCGGATCTCGTGGGCCAGCGCCGTGGCCATCTCCTCGAGCAGCTGCGACTTCTCCTTTTCCAGTTCCTGGTCGAAGCCGTAGATGGACGAGAAGATGTCCTTCGCCTCGGGGAAGAAATAGTTGAAGACCTTCTTCATGATGACCCGGAAGGGGTCGTAGGAGATGACGATGATAAAGGAGGCCGTGAGCACATGGGTGAAGTAGATGGGGGTGATCGTGCCGAAGAGCCCCAGGATGAAGAAAAAGACGCTCGTGGCGAAAAGCGTGAAGGCGGAGGCGACGAGCCCCCGGACCATGATCTCGTAGAGTTCGGGGAGCCTCGGGTGCATGACGATGATCAGCACGAAGTACAGAAGCCCGGCCA
>DCVI01000214.1 GCA_002327315.1 Syntrophaceae bacterium UBA2192
TGCGCCCATGCTGGGCGCACCAACACAAAGGCCTCCCGCCCTTTGGGCGGGAGGCCTTGTCAGACCATCAAGGCAAAATTGCAGCGGCTTGAACGCTAGGACCGTTTCTGAAGCTTTTCTTTCCGGATGTGCTCCACAAGACCGCCGGCCTTGATGAGCCTCTCCATGAAAGGCGGGATCGGGCGGGCGCTGTAAGCCTTTTTGCGCGTGAGGTTTTCTATCCGGCCCGTGACGAGATCGACGGAGAGCCGATCGCCGTCCCGGATGTCCTCGACGGCCTCGGCAGACTCGAGAAGCGGCAAACCGATGTTGAAGGCGCTGCGGTAGAAGATCCGGGCGAAACTTTTCGCGATGAGGACGCGGACCCCCGCCGCCCTGATCGCGATGGGGGCGTGCTCCCGGGATGATCCGCAGCCGAAGTTTCGTCCCCCGACGACGATATCGCCCACGGATACGGCGGATGCGAATTCGGGCCGGCCGTCGGCAAAGGCGTGCTTTGCCAGCAAGGCCCCGTCGGATACGTTGCAGTATCGCGCCGGGATAATCAGATCCGTATCCACATCATCGCCGAACTTCCAGACTCTACCTTCGTATTTCATATCGTCTCCTTACAGTCGACAAGTGTCTGAGTGATCAAGTGATGGAGCGAAGAATGTTAGAAGCTTTCTTTCTTCACTCAGACACTGATTTCTATAATTCCTCGGGAGAGCCGATCCTCCCAAGGATGGCCGACGCCGCAGCCACAAAGGGATTGCAGAGAAAGACCTCGCTCTTCGGGTGGCCCATGCGGCCGACGAAATTGCGGTTCGTCGTCGCCAGCGCCCGCTCGCCCGAGGCGAGGATCCCCATGTGACCTCCCAGGCAGGGACCGCAGCAGGGAGGCCCGATGACGGCGCCGGCCTCGAGGAACGTCTCGATGATCCCCTCCTTCATGGCCGCCTTGAGGATGGATGGAGTTGCCGGGATGACGATCAGGCGAAGCCCCGGCGCTTTCTTCCTCCCTTTCAGGATACTCGCTGCATCCCGCAAATCCTCCAGCCAGCCGTTGGTGCAGGAACCGATGAAGACCTGGTCCAGCGTGACGTTTTTCGCCTCCGAGACCGGCTTCACGTTTGCCGGCGACGGGGGGAAGGCGATCTGCGGCTCGAGAGAGTTCACGTCGATCGAAATGGTTTTTTCGTATTTTGCGCCGGCATCGCTCTTGAGGAAAACGGGCTCCCACCGAGCCCGGCCCTTCACGTAGGCAACGGTTGTCTCATCGGGCTCCATGATCCCGTTTTTCGCCCCCGCCTCGACGGCCATGTTTGCCATCGCGAACCGGTGCGGCATGGAAAGCCCGCGGATGGTATCGCCGCAGAACTCGAGAGCGCTGTACAACGCGCCCTCGACGCCGATCTCGCCGATGAGGCGCAGGATCAGGTCTTTTCCGCCCACGTGCGGCCGCAGCGCTCCCGCATATTCGACCCGGATCGACGGCGGAACGCGAAGCCAGATCTCGCCCGTGGCCATCACGGCGGCCATGTCGGTGCTCCCCACGCCGGTGGAAAAAGCCCCCAGGGCCCCATAGGCGCAGGTGTGACTGTCGGCCCCGATGATCACCTGGCCCGGGACAACGAGCCCCTGCTCGGGCAGCAGCACGTGGCCGATGCCGGCCTCACCCACCTCGTAGTAAAGCTCGAGCTGCTGCTCGCGGGCGAACTCACGCATGAGCTTGGCCTGCTCGGCCGAGGCAATGTCCTTGTTGGGGACGAAATGGTCGGCCACGAGGGCGACCCTCTTCCGGTCGAAGACCTTCGGGGCGCCGATCTCCTTGAATACCTGGATGGCGATGGGGGCCGTGAAATCGTGGGCGAAGGCAAGATCCACCTTGGCCTCGACGAGATCGCCGGGGGCCACGCTCTCGATCCCCGCGTGCCGGGCAAGAATCTTTTCCGTTATTGTCATCGGCATCGTTATGTCACTCCAGCAAAAGTTATTTTTAAGAGGTTCTTAACCGAAAGGCTTGTCAAAAATGGCCAGATGCAAGGCAGCCGACATCCCGAGGAGCGAGGCCTCTAGCTAATCCTTAATCTTCCTCTCCCCTCCGTGGGAGAGGATTGAGGTGAGGGGGAATGTTCCCCCTCCTCCACTTCCTCCTCCCACCGGGGGAGGAGAACAGAGGAAAAGGTCTCTCGTAGGACGAGGGACGAGGCGAACGCCGCAGATGGCCGTTTTTCACAAGCCTCCCTAAGCCACGGCCTTGCGGGTTTCCTTCCCATTCCTGTTCAGCCTGTCCTTGCTCAGCTTGTACTGGATGCTGTCCACCAGGGCAAGCCAGCTTGCCTCGATGACGCTCTCGGAGACCCCGATCGTGCTCCAGATGTCCTTGTCGTCGCGCGACTCGATGAAAACGCGCACCTTGGCCGCCGTGCCCTCGCTGCCTTCGAGGATGTTCACCTTGAAATCCGTGAGGTGCATCCGGGACAGTTCGGGATAAAATTTCACGAGGGCCTTCCGAAGGGCGTTGTCCAGCGCGTTGATCGGGCCGTTTCCCTCGGCGGCGGTGATCTCCGTGTCCCTGCCCACGATGACCTTGATGAGGGCCTGCGCGCAGGAGGGCTCGTTGCCCTGCTTTTCGTTTATAACACGGAAGCACTCGAGATAGAAGGGCTCTTCGAATTCGCCCGTGGCCTTGCGGATGATCAGGGCGAGGGAGCCGTCAGCGGCCTCGAAGGTGTACCCTTCGTTTTCCATGTGCTTGATCTCCTCGACGATCCTGCGGCTCTTCGTGTCGTCGCTGCCCAGCGAGAGCCCCAGCTCGGCCGCCTTGTACTCGATGTTGCTCTTGCCGGAGAGATCCGATACCAGGACCCGGCGGTGATTGCCGGTGAGCTCGGGCCGGATGTGCTCGTAGGCCTCGGTGTTCTTGAGCACGGCGTGCACGTGGACGCCCCCTTTGTGGGCGAAGGCGCTGCGGCCGACGAAGGGCCTCGAGTTCAGGGGGGTGATGTTGGCGATCTCGCTCACGAAGAGCGACAGCCGAGTGAGGTCTTTGAGCGCGCCCCCGGGCAGGCAGGGCTTGTTCATCTTGAGCTCCAGGTTGGCCATGATGGGGACAAGATCCGCGTTGCCGCAGCGCTCGCCGTAGCCGTTGATCGTTCCCTGGACCATCCGGACGCCCTTCTCGACGGCCGCCAGCGTGTTGGCCACGGCAAGCCCCCCGTCGTTGTGGGCGTGGATGCCGAGCCGCTCTCTCGGAATCAGGGCAGCCACCTCGTCGACCACCCGCGCGATCTCCGAGGGAAGCGTCCCGCCGTTGGTGTCGCAGAGCACGACCATCTCGGCGCCGTTTGCAAAGGCCGCCTCGAGCGTCTGGAGGGCGTAGCGGGGGTTTGCCCGGTAGCCGTCGAAGAAGTGTTCGGCATCGTAGATGACCTCCTTTTTCTTCGACTTCAGATAAGCGACCGTCTCGCCGATCATGGCGAGGTTCTCCTTCAGGGAAACCTTCAGAATCTCCCTGACGTGGAAATCCCAGCTCTTGCCGAAGATGGTCACCGTCGGCGTCTGCGCCTCGAGCAGGGCCTGCACGTTCGGGCACTCGCCGGGCGGGGTGTGGGCCCTTCTCGTGCTTCCGAAGGCGGCAAGGCGTGCATTTCGAAACTTTACCTTCCGGGCCAGCTCGAAGAAGCGCATGTCCTTCGGGTTCGAGCCGGGCCAGCCCCCTTCGATGTAGGCAATCCCGAACTCGTCGAGGCGTCTTGCGACTCTGATCTTCTCTTCTGCCGAAAAACTCACCTGTTCGCCCTGGGTGCCGTCCCTCAGGGTCGTGTCGTAGATGACAACCGCTCTCTTTTCCATCTTCCTCAATCCCCCTCGAAATAAAAAATCCGTTACCAGGGAGCCTGATAACGGATTGGTTTGATTCCTTCCGGTTATGCCATCAAGCCATCATCAGCCCCCTACGCCGCCCGGACGTATGCCGACTATGTCGATAATAATGGGGATGATGATGCCGATGATGTTCTTCATTTCTGAAACTGATCCTCTTGAAGGTTGACAGAGCATAAAGCGTGCCGCCCGGTTTGTCAATGAATATTTACCGGGGCGGCCTGCCGTCGCGCCCCGAGCCCCGCCCGGCCCCGCACAAGAGGATGACGGCGGCGCCGAGCCACCCGAGAAGCCCCACTGCCTCGCGCCCCGCGCCCAGCAGGGTCTCGCTTGCAGCCACGACGGGCGCAAGCACGGCCCGCACGCCCATTTTCAGGCCCTCGTCGGCGGCGATGACATCGGCCACGGGAGGCGACAGGGTGTAGTAAAGCTCCACGAAGGCCCTGCCCGACCGGGACGGCAGGAGGTAGACGTCGCGGAACTCCCTCAGCGTAACNNCCCCCTCCGCCGCTGCTGCCGCTGCTCGTAACGGGCGGCGTCCCGGCTTCCTGGTCGATTGTGAAGGTTGATCCGGCGATCGTCAGAGATCCCGTCCTGCTCGAGGTCATCGTGTTTTCGGACACCGCGTAATTCACCTGGCCGCCGCCGGTTCCCGTCGATCCGGAGGTTATCGTGATCCAGGATGCGTTGCTGGACGCCGTCCATCTGCAGGCGGTGCCACAACTCACGGTCGACGAACCCGTCGATGCAGATGCCGGAGCGGATGCATTCGCCGTTGGCAGCGTATAGGCGCAGGTGGAGGCGAAAGACACCCCGAGCGTCTGGAATCGTCGCGCTGTGGTGTATGGCGGCATGGAGCAGCCATAATTCATTTTCATCTTCATCCGGAATACCCCGTTCGGTCGATCGCCGCCCGATGTGCCCCAGCTGTTGAGGACGATCCAGTAGTGGTTGGCCGGATCGGCATCATCGTCGTTGTACCCGATAACGATGACCGCATGACCTCCACCCTCCGACTCGTCATAATCCGTCCCGCAGTAGGTATCAGGGTTCCAGACTGCTTCCTCTGTCTGGTTGTTCCAGAACGAATAAAAGGAATTCCACGCTGCGGTGCTGGGAAGATAGTAAGACAGCCATACTCCCTTGCCTTGGCTGAGAATCGCTTTGATGTTGACTATGGCATCGTCCTGGCTGACTGCTGTTGTCGCGATCGTCTGAACCGTCAAGGTCGAGGAGAATGGGTAGTTTGTAGGATACCATGAAACGGCTCCACAGGACCCCGAACAGGTTCCCCCTGCATCCAGGTAAGCAGCGCCCGGATTAGACCATGGGACCGCGAAACCCTGACTGTTATAGAAACTGGCAAACGTGCTGAGGTTTCCGCCATCGCAGGCGCAGTCGCCCGTCTTGCACGAATTGAGAAATTGAACGGATAACCGATCCTTGACGGAAAGTTGTGACTGCAGGGCGAGTTCCAATAAGCCCGTCCCCGCCCAAGCCCAACAGTTGCCGCACATACCCTGGTTTCGTTCGGATGGAGTGTACTGGATGTTCCCGAGGAGACTGAGCGACGAACCGAAACGCTCCTCCGCAGCCATGATGAGACCTGCCCGGACCCACATGTCGATCTGCGCTATGGGAGCACTTTCGTACTCCCGTTCCCACCGTTCCATCGTCTGGGCATCGGGGCGCATGACGGCAGGCCGCGATTTCGGTGTCCCCTGGGAGAATGCGCTGGAGTGGAAGCCGACGACAAGTGACAGGGCAAAAAAGAGGGCAGCACCGATCCGGGTTTTTCTCATGGGGCACGTCCTGTGAGCGAATTTCTGCGACGATGCGGCCGCGGCGAGTCCGTTCACCGCTCACTCCGGGGTGTCCTGTCCCGGGTCCCCGTCAGCGGGGCGCAGCATCGCCGGATGTCAGCGAGGGGAATTCGAACAGGATCGGTGTGCAGGTACCCCGCGTGATCACCTTGAGCGTGCAGCCTATTCGCTTTCCCGGCCGGATGTCAAATTTTCCAATGAAGGCCCTGCCGGGAGGCATTTCCCTGTCCGGCAGGAGGGAATGGGTCCTCTGCAGCGCCGCCTTTCCAAGGGGCTCATCGACGGCCCCGTCGGGGATGAAGCGGAATTTTACGTCGTAGCGCTCGCCGCCCGCCGCGGCAGGGGCGTCCACGGGGGTTACCGAGACAATCTCGGCCTGCCCCGGGTAGGATTTGTACTCGCAGGGCCCGCCCACCAGGGGTCCCCGTGCCGTTTCCGAACCTGTCATGGAGCAACCGATCCCGGGCAATAATGCCACCGTAGAGATAATCGTAAAAAATCCCAGTTTCTTGAGTGAAAACCACCGCCAAACCGATGCGCGCTTTCCGTCACGTCTGGAGCTCATCGCACCCTCCCTGTTTACCCTGTTTTTCGGGTTACCACCTCTTAATCTTTACCACAAAACGGAGACCGGAACTGGGGAATTGGGAAACTGGGTATTGGGTACGGAGAGTCCCGAAACCCTTTTCCCTCTTCACTCAGACACTTAGACACTCAGACACTTCTTTACTGTCACCTGTCACCTGTCCACTGTCTTCTGGTTTCCAGCTGACCCCCATGGCCCGCTCGAGGGCCGCCAGGGCAATGTGGTAATCGCTCAGGGCGTTGGACCAGGAAGCGCGGGCAAAGGTCAGGAGCGTGAGGGCATCGAGGACGTCCGTCATCCTGGAAACCTGTTCCCGGTAACGCTCCTGATTGATCCGGTAGTTCTCCTCGGCCTGCTCGATGGATGTCCGCGTCACGGCGATGAGCTTCTCGGCCTCCTTCACCGCGAGCCAGGCATTTTTCACATCCAGGGCAACCTGGTCTTTCACGTTGGTGAGCGCATTGACGGCCTGTTTTTCCTGGCTGACGCTCGCATCGCGGGAGTACTTTGTTCGGCCCCACTCCCAGAGATCCCACGTTGCCACGGCCGCCACGGACCAGTTTTCCGGATTCCTGTAGGCCGAGCCGTTGAGATCGGCGCTGTCGCCATAGCGTTGATAGCTGCCGACAAGATTCACCGACGGGTAGAACTCGCTCTCCACCACCTTGACCTTTTTTCCCGCCTGTTCGGCCTTCAGGGCAAAGACCTGGATCTCCGGACGGTTGTCCATGGCGGTTTGCAGGCACTCGTCGAATTCCTTTTCGTAAGGTTTGTAGTCGAGGATATCGACGACATCGACAGGGGTACTGACCGGCCGTCGAAGGATCGTGTTGAACCGCGCATGGCTCTCTTCCAGGCGGTTTTCGGTCCGAACAAGAGACTGGGTGCCGTCGGCAAGCCTCACCTCGGCTTGCAGATAATCGTTGCGGGGAACGAGCCCGACCTCGTAAAAGTTTTTCGCGAGATCCTTCTGGGCGATAAACTGTTCAACGGACTGTTTCGCCACCCCGACAAGGCGCTTGGCCTTGAGGATGGTGTAGTAGGACCGCTTCACTTCCAGGACAATGTCCTGTACCGTGCCCATCTCTTCCTGCT
Organism: Syntrophaceae bacterium UBA2192; assembly: GCA_002327315.1. Classification (GTDB taxonomy): domain Bacteria; phylum Desulfobacterota; class Syntrophia; order Syntrophales; family UBA2192; genus UBA2192. The sequence goes on from DCVI01000214.1 coordinate 7,372, forward strand.
TCGAGGCATTGAGCCCCAGTCGGCTGATTTCGTAGTTTGCCTCGAGCCGGCCTCCCGTGAAGAGGGGCTGCCTGGCATCGAGGGACCAGATGTAGTTGTCCTGAGTGCCGATGGTCAGGTTGGTAATGGGGGAGGGTGAAGGTTGCTTGATGTAAGGTGCCGGGTCGTTACGGGTGTAATTGTAGGTTGTGCTCAATTTCGGGAGAAACCCCGTGAAGGCTTCCTTCTTCCGCGCCTCCGACGCGGTGACCCCCTCCCGGGCCGACTGGATGACGACGCTCTGCCTGAGGGCAATGGCAATGCTTTCCTCCAGCGTCAGCGGCACCGCCGCCTCCTGCGCATTGGCAACACACGTAATGAACACCAGCAATATGCCGCTGAGAATGCCCGTCCGAACGATCCTTCTCATGAGACTCTCCTGACTTCGAATCATTGATTAGCTGGAAACCCTGTCACCTGTCACCTGTCACCTNNCTGCCGCCGGCCGCGCCGGCTTAATCCAGCCGCTTCCTGAACCGCCCCACGGCCCCCGCGAAGACCACCATCCCCATGGTGACGAGGGCCAGGTACTGGGGCCACAGGACATCCATCCCCACGCCCTTGAGGAAGAGGCCCCGGATGATGACGATCATGTAGCGCAGGGGATCGAGGTACGTGAGCCACTGCACGACGAGCGGCATGTTCTCGATGGGGAAGACGAACCCCGAGAGCATGAAAAACGGCACGATAAAAAAAAGGTCGTCATCATGGCCTGCTGCTGAGTGGCCGAGATGGTGGAGACGAAGAGCCCGATGCCAAGGGTGCTGAGCAGAAAGAGGCATACGCCCAGAAACATCAGCATCGCGCTTCCCCGCATGGGAATGTCAAACCAGAAAACGGCAAAGAGGCTCACCGCCACCATCTGGGCAAGCGAGATCAGGATGTAGGGGATCGTCTTGCCGAGGATGAGCTCGAAGGGCCGCATGGGCGTCACGATGAGCTGCTCCATCGTCCCCACCTCCTTTTCCTTGATGATCGCCATGGAGGTAAAGAGAAGCGAGATGATCATGATGAGGACGGCCACAATGCCCGGCACGAAAAAGTCGCGGCTCTCCAGGTTCGGATTGTACCACGTGCGCACCCGCGCGTCGATCCGGCCGTAATCGATCCGCTGGGGAACAAGCTGCCGGATGAATTCCTGATTCAGTTTCTCGAGGACCTGCATCGTGTAAGCGACCCGCACCCCGGCCAGGTTGCTCATGCTCCCGTCGGCCAGCACCTGCACGGCCGCCGTCTCGCCCTTGTGGATGCGCTCGCTGAAGTCGGGACCGATCTTGATGGCGATATCCACCTTTCTGCGCAGCAAAAGCTCCTCGAGCTCCCGGGGATCGTCCACCTGGTGAGTGACCCGGAAGATTGGGCTCCCCTCGAAGGCATCGCGGACGAGCCGGCTCTCCCTGGTCCGTGACTGGTCGAGGAGGCCCAACTTTACGTCGCGCACGTCCGTGGAGACGACGTAGCCGAAGATGAGAAGCTGGACGAACGGCATGATGACCAGAATGGGCCTGTTCTTCCTGTCCCGGAAGAGCTGGATGAACTCCTTTCTCACGATTTCGCGGATCCGGATCCGGTTCATGCTACAGCCCCTCTTTTCTCATTTTGACCACGGCAGCAGCGGCGCCGACGAGAAACATGACGAGCAGAACCAGGTAGCTCGGCCAGAGGTAGCTCAACCCCACATTGCGGAGAAACAGCCCGTCCATGATGTCGATGTAGTACGTCGCCGGGACGATCCAGGTCACGAACTGAAGCATCCGGGGCATGTTCTCCACGGGAAACACGAAGTTCGAAAGCAGAAGCGCCGGCAGGTACGAAACGAGCAGCGCGATCTGGTTTGCCACGAGCTGGGACTTCGTGGCAATGGAGATGAAGAGCCCCAGCCCGAGGGCCACCGACAGGTAGAGCGACGAGGCCAGGATCATCAGCCAGAAGCTCCCCTTCATGACCACCCCGAAGAGCAGTTGCCCCATGGCNNCTAGCGCCACGAGGACGTCCGTCATTGCGATGAGGAAATAGGGGATCGCCTTCCCGGTGAGAAACTCGACGGCGTTGATCGGGAGAGACCGGATTGTCTCCATGGTCCCGTTTTCGTATTCCCGGGCGATGACGAGCTAGGTCAGCATGGCCCCGACAATCATGATGATGACGGCAATGATGCCGGGGACGATGAAGTTGCGGCTCTCGAGCTCCTCGTTGAACCAGACCCGGACGCGTCCTTCCAGGGCCGGGCGAAGGTTGTCGAGACCCTGGCGGCTGAGGAAATCGACGAGAAGTCGCGAATTGTATCGCTCGACGAAGGATGTGATATAGCCCCGGGAGATGGTCCCGATGTTCGGGTCACTGGCGTCGATCAGGACCTGCAGCGGCGCTTCGCGGTTCGAGTGGATGTTTTCAGTCCACCGCGGCGGGATGACCAGCGCAATTGTCGCCTTGCCGGCATCGAGCCAGGCCACGGCAGCGCGTTCGTCGGGAAGATGGGTGACCAGGTCAAAGTAGGCCGAGGCGTCGAGGCGACCTGCGAAGTCCCGGGAGAGCTCCGTGCGGTCCTGGTCGACGATGACGACCTTCACGTTGTCCACGTCGAGCGACAGGGCGTANNCCGAAGAGCAGGATGAGCAGCAGCGGCAGCGCGAAGGCCATGTACAGGCTCCGGTAGTCCCGGACGATGTGGTAGAACTCCTTCCGGGCCACGGCCTGCACGTTCCTTACGTTTAGTATCATCTCGATCCGTCCAGCTTATCCGTCTCGTTCGGGTTGCCGTGAAACACCGCCTAAGGTGACAGGTGTCAGGCTACAGGTGACAGGAAATACAATCATACAGGGGGGTTCTGTTACCTGTTACCTGTTACCTGTTACCTGTTACCTGTTACCTGTTACCTTTCACC
>DCVI01000213.1:0-14237 GCA_002327315.1 Syntrophaceae bacterium UBA2192
ATGGTGAGCAGTCATCGTGAGCCTGACGAACGACGAACCATCACCCTCACCCCGACCCTCTCCCCTCAAGGGAGAGGGAGATTAAAGAAGTGGGTTGCGAGAGGATCGGCTCCTAATGAACTGCGTCAATTCACAGAGGGGAAAATCCCCCTCTATCCCCCTTTTCCAAAGGGGGAAGATCTAAGCTCTCTCCTTTGTAAAAGGAGGGCCGGGGAGGATTTTAAGGAACTGTTCATTCCATCGATAACCCCGACGAAGTCGGGGTCTGTTACTCGCAATGACAGCATTTGTATCAGGCCGCCGTTTTTTTCAATGCCTCCGTCTGGTAATAATTCGTGACCGCGTCGATGACCGGCTGGATCTCGCCGTCCAGGATGGACTGGAGGTTGTAAAGCGTAAGCCCGATGCGGTGGTCCGTCAGGCGGCCCTGGGGAAAGTTGTAGGTCCGGATCCGCTCGCTGCGATCTCCGGAGCCCACCTGTTTGCGCCGGGCCTCGGACATCTGGGCATCGCTTTCGGACTGCATCTTGTCCAGGAGTCTCGCCCGCAGGACCTTCATGGCCTTGTTCTTGTTCTTGAGCTGGGATTTCTCGTCCTGGCAGCTCACGACGAGGCCCGTGGGGATGTGGGTCACCCGCACCGCCGAGTCCGTCGTGTTCACGCTCTGGCCGCCGTGGCCGCCCGAGCGGAAGACATCCACCCGGATTTCGTTGGGGTCGATCTGGACCTCCACGTCTTCGGCCTCGGGAAGCACGGCCACCGTGACGGCCGAGGTGTGAATGCGGCCCTGGGCCTCGGTGACGGGCACGCGCTGGACCCGGTGGACGCCGCTTTCGTATTTGAGGCGGCTGTAAGCGCCCCGGCCCTCGATCATGGCGATGACTTCCTTAAAGCCGCCCATGCCCGATGCCGCGCTCGAGCTCAGGACCTCCACGCGCCAGTTCCACATCTCGGCATAGCGCGCATACATGCGGAAGAGATCGGCGGCAAACAGGCCCGCCTCGTCTCCGCCGGTTCCGGCCCGGATCTCCAGGATCACGTTCTTGTCGTCGTTGGGGTCCTTCGGCAGCAGCAGCACGGTGATGCGCTGCTCGAGCTCCTCGATCTTCTGCTTGAGCTGGGGGATCTCCTCCTTGGCCATCTCCCGGAGCTCCTCGTCGCCGTCGCGCAGCATCTGCTGGGCCTCGTCGAGCTGGCGGCCCGTCGTCTCGTAGAGCCGGAAGGCCTCGATGAGGGCCGTGAGATCGGCGTGCTCCTTGGCGCACTTCTGGTACTCGGAGCGGTTGGCGATCACTGCGGGATCGCTCAAGAGCTTCTCCAGCTCCTCGTATCGCTTTTCTACTTCCTTGATACGCTGAAACATGTCTCTCGTTTCCGTTTTTTCGTTATGGCTGATGAAGGGGGTGCCGCCTTCGGAACGGCCAGGGCGCGGAAAGACACCGTTTCAGTGCGCTAGAGGAAATGGCACCTCGGGGGAGGGGAAACCATCGGGTGGAGCATCGATGTCATGGCGGTTCGTTTCGGGACGATGAGAAGGGACCGCCCCGCTGCACTCGGCAGCGGGGCGTCCTGTTATTTCTTGGCCTTCTCTTCCTTGGCGGCTTCCTTTGATGCTTCCTGGGCGGCGTATCTCTTCTTGAACCGGTCGACGCGCCCTGCCGTGTCGATGATCTTCTGCTTGCCCGTCATGAAGGGGTGACACTTGGAGCAGATTTCGATCTTGATGTCCTTCCGCGTCGAGCGGGTCGTGATGACGTTGCCGCAGGCGCAGCTGATGGTCGTCTCCGTGTATTCGGGGTGGATGCCTTCTTTCATAAAACCCTTTGTCCTCCTTGCCATTGGCCCGATTTCCGACCGGACCGGCGTGTGAAGCATGGGAGTATAGTCATTTTTTCAACAAATTCAAGCAAAAAAATGAGGGCTTCCGGATTCGGGATTCCGGATTCGGGATTTTCAAGGATTCTTCTTCCTTCAGCCCCTATACCCAATACCCTATTCCCAATTCCCCAGCCGCTACGCGGCTATTGACTCATCAAGTCGAAAAAATCCTTGTTCGTCTGTGTTTTGCGCATCTTGTCGATGATAAACTCGATGGCATCGACGGGGTTCATCTCCTGCAGGAGCCGGCGCAGGATCCAGACGCGGTTCAGGTGCTCCTTCGGGGTGAGGAGCTCTTCCTTGCGCGTTCCGGAGCGGATCAGGTCGAAGGCCGGGAAAACCCTCCGGTCGGCGATCCGGCGGTCCAGGATGATTTCCATGTTGCCGGTGCCCTTGAACTCTTCGAAGATGACTTCGTCCATGCGGCTCCCCGTGTCGATCAGCGCCGTGGCGATGATGGTGAGGCTGCCGCCGAACTCGATGTTCCGGGCGGCGCCGAAGAAGCGCTTGGGCTTGTGCAGGGCGTTGGAGTCCACGCCGCCCGAGAGGACCTTGCCGCTCGGCGGAACGACGGTGTTGTAGGCGCGGGCGAGTCTCGTGATGCTGTCCAGGAGGATCACCACGTCCTTGCGGTGCTCCACGAGGCGCTTGGCCTTCTCGATGACCATCTCGGCCACCTGGACGTGGCGGGTTGCCGGTTCGTCGAAGGTCGAGGAGATGACCTCTCCCTTCACGCTTCGCTCCATGTCCGTCACTTCCTCGGGGCGCTCGTCGATGAGCAGCACCATGAGGGTCACTTCCGGGTGGTTGGCTGCGATGCTGTTGGCGATGTCCTTGAGCAGGACCGTCTTTCCGGCCCGCGGCGGCGAGACGACCAGGGCGCGCTGGCCCTTCCCGATCGGGACGAAGAGGTCCATGATCCGCGTGGAGAAGTTCTCCGTGTCGCTCTCGAGTTTCAGTTTCTCGTTGGGGTACAGCGGGGTAAGGTTGTCGAAGAGGATCTTGTCCTTGGCCTGGTCGGGCCCTTCGAAGTTGACTGTGTCCACCTTCAGCAGGGCAAAGTACTTTTCCCCTTCCTTGGGCGGCCTCACCTCTCCCGAAACGGTATCCCCGGTTCTGAGGCTGAAGCGCCGGATCTGCGAGGGGGAGACGTAGATGTCATCGGGCCCGGGCAGGTAGTTGTAATCGACGGCACGCAGGAAGCCGAACCCGTCGGGCAGGGTCTCCAGCACCCCTTCGCCGTAGATGGCCCCGTTCTTTTCGGCCTGGGTCTGCAAGATGGAAAAGATGAGGTCCTGGCGGCGCATGCCGCTTGCGCCGGGCACGTTGAGCTCCTTGGCCAGTATCGTGAGCTCGTTGATCGGCTTCCGCTTGATCTCGACAATATTCATGGGTATCTTCCTTGATGCTTGCGCGCGCCGGGTTCACCCCCTGGTTGCCGAAAAACGGCAGACGCAGGGACGTCCCTTTCTCATTGAACCAGCGCGCATGGATGTGGGTGTGTTTCTAATCGTATCTCGGGATTAATTCAACGGGTAGTACGTCGAATAGTTGGGTTACTCAAGGGAAGGTCATTCAAAGCCTTTTTGAGATGGCCGGTATTTACACCAACCCCTCCCCCCTTGTCAAGAGCTATTTCCCCTGCAAAAGCAGGATGAAGTTCAGGTGCCGTCCCGTCTTTGCCCCGTCCCGGCGGTGCGAAAAGAACAGGTCCCTTCGGCAGCAGGTGCAAAGCCCGGCGGCGGATATCTGCCCCGGGGGCACGCCTTCCCGCTCGAGCTGCATCCGGTTGGCTAGCGGCAGATCGAACATCCAGCGCCCCTTTCTCAGCCCGGGCTTGAGGACCCTGTCCTCTGACCCGTGGCGGGCCAGAGCTTCGAAAACGGGTTCGTCGACCTCGTAGCAGCAGGCCCCGATGGATGGGCCGATAACGGCCAACAGGTCCTCGGGCCGGCTTGAGAACCGCTCACCCATCACCCGGACCGCCTTTGCCGCAATGGCCAGGGCCGTTCCCCGCCACCCGGCGTGGACGGCGGCGATCGCCTGTCTACGCCTGTCGAAGAGAATCACCGGCGCGCAATCGGCCGTTTTGATCCCGATGGCCACACCGGGCCGGTCCGTTACAATTGCGTCGTACTGCCTGTCTTCCAGGGAATGGCAGGATGTCGCATCCTCGACGACCAGAAAACTTTCACCGTGAACCTGGTTGACGACAAAGAACTGCTCGCAGGGTATTTCGAAGGCAGCGGCAAGCCGCTGCCAGTTCATGCGGACTTGCTCCGGGGGGTCTCCCTCCCGGGGGCTGACGTTGAGGGTGGCATAGGGACCACCGCTCACACCCCCGATACGCGTGCAAAACCCGTGCAAGATGGAGGGAAATTGCGAAAGTTCTTCACTTTGCAGGACCGTGATGGGGTTTTTGCGGACCAGCTTGAGCATATACCCTGGGGGCATAAGGCTTATGGCGCAGGGCTTAAGGCAAGACAATCCATTTCCGCTTTTCCTTTTTTTGCCTTAAGCCTTTGGCCCTACGCCCTTTGCCAACTCCTTAAAAAATCGATCACCTCGGCCATGTCCTCCGGCAGCGGCGACTCGAACGTCATCTCCTTCCCCGTGACGGGGTGGACAAAGGAAAGGCGGCTGGCATGGAGGGCCTGGCGCGAGAGTTTCTTCAACACCGCCCGCAATGCCGGGCTCTCGACGGCCCGCTTCGTGGCGCCATAGACGCTGTCCCCGGCGACGGCGTGCCCGAGGGCGCTCAGGTGCACGCGGATCTGGTGCGTGCGGCCCGTCTCGATCTTCGCCTCGAGGAGGGTGAAGGCGCCGAAGCGCTCCAGGACCTTCCAGCGCGTGAGGGCCGCCTTTCCCCGGCGGCTTGCCGTGGACATCTTCTTGCGCTCCACAGGATGACGGCCCACGGGAGCATCGACAACGCCTTCGTCCTCGCGGAGATTGCCGTGGACAAGGGCGGTGTAGCGCTTGGAGACCTGGCGCCGCTTGAACTGCTCCGCAAGATGCCTGTGCGCCTCGTCGGACTTGGCCGCCACCATGAGGCCCGAAGTCCCCTTGTCGAGTCTGTGAACGATCCCCGGCCGCAACACCCCGCCAATCCCCGAGAGGTTCCGGCAGTGGTACTGCAGGGCATTCACGAGGGTGCCGCTGTAATTGCCCGCCGCGGGGTGGACGACCATGCCGGCGGGCTTGTCGACGACGAGGATCGATTCGTCCTCATAGAGAATGTTGAGGGGGATCGCCTCGGGAACGATCTCGGAAGAAACCGGGGGCGGCTTGCGAAGGGAGATCTTCTCTCCGGGTTTCAGGCGGTGGCTCGCCCTCACGGGCTTCCCGTCAACGATTGCATCCCCGTCGTCGATGAGGCGCCTGGCCTGGGAACGCGAGAGGGCCCTGTCCTTCTGCGACAGGAAGACATCCATCCGGAGGCCCTGCTCGCCCTCGGCGACGATGAACTCCGAGCGCTTTCCCTCTTTCTGTGTCATCCCTTCTCACGTGAAGCCAGGACAGCCCTCAGGGCGTTGCGGACCTCGGGAAGCTCCTGTGCGGCCAGGGTCCGTGGGTCGAAGAGAATCTCGTCCTCGGCGATCCGGGCCACGACGGGCACGGGGAGGGCCCTGAGCTTCTCGTCGATGCGGGCAGCCGACAAATTCCCGGAGCGAAGGGCGACCAGCACGGTGGGGATCTGCTCCGTCGGCAGCGACCCGCCGCCCGACATGGAAAATCCCTTCTTCAGGGCGAGCGTGACACCGGGGAATTTCTCCTTCTTCAACGTCTGCAGGAGCCTTCTTGCCCGACGGGTGGCGGCCTCGACGGGTTCCGTGAGCGCAGTGAGCGAGCGCAGCCCCGCAATGGCCTCCTGCTCGTTCAGGTAGAGTTTCGCCGTTGCCTCCAGCGCCGCGAGGGTCAGCTTGTCGATGCGAAGGGCCCGGTTCAGGGGATTCTTCTTGATGCTTTCCAGCTGGTCTTTTTTTCCGACAATGATCCCCGCCTGGGGACCGCCGAGGAGCTTGTCGCCGCTGAAGGTGATCACGTCGGCCCCCTCCTTCACGGCATCCGACACGGTGGGCTCGCGCTGCAGGCCGTATTTCTCGAGCCGGATGAAACAGCCGCTCCCCAGGTCATTCATCACGGGGATCCCGTGACGGCGGCCCAGCGTGACGAGTTCCGGCACGGGGACCTCTTCGGTGAAGCCCACAATCCGGAAGTTGCTCGTGTGGACCTTCATGATCAGGGCCGTGTTCTCATTGAGGGCCTTCTCGTAGTCGGAAAGATGGGTTCGGTTGGTGGCCCCCACCTCGCGCAGGATGGCGCCGCTTCGCTCCATGACCTCGGGGATGCGGAACTCGCCGCCGATCTCGATGAGCTCGCCCCGCGACACGATGGCTTCCCGGCCCCTGGCAAGTGTGCTAAGGACGAGCAGCACCGCCGCGGCGTTGTTGTTGACGACGAGGGCGTCCTCGGCCCCCGTAAGTTCGCAGAGAATCTCCCGGATGTGGTCGTAGCGAAGCCCCCGTTTCCCCGAGGCGAGGTCGAACTCCAGGTTGGAGTAGCCCCGGCCCACCTCGACGATGCGCTCCAGGGCCTCTTTGCACAGGGGAGCCCGCCCGAGGTTCGTGTGGAGGATGATGCCCGTGGCATTGATCACGCGCCGCAGGCTGTACTCGTGGAGCCGCTCGATCCGGGCCGCTGCGGCATCGGCCGCGGACTCATTCGAGAGGAACGCAGCGGCATCCCGGGAGCCCGTAAGGATTGCAGAGCGGATCCCGGCCACGACCTCCCGGATCGACTCGAGGACTTTTTCCCGGGGGGCCCTTTCGAGGGTTCCGCGCTTCTCGAGGATGACGAGGACCTCGTCGATCTTGGGAAGACTCTTCAACAGGGCTTTCTGTTTGTCGTCCATGGAGTGCCCTCATTCTGACAGACAGGAGTAATGGAATGATGGAGTACTGGAATAATGGGTTTTCTATGAATTATTTCTTATATTATACCCAACATTCCAATATTCCAACACTCCATTATTCCATTGCCCCAATACTCCAATATTCCGCAGCCTGCGGCTGCTATTCCCGGCAATAGTCCCTGAAATTATTTACTGCAGTAAAGAATTCCCGCATCATCACGACCCAGTAATAGCGTCCCCGGGGGGTAAGATATAGCCAGTCTTTCCGGTAGTCGTAGCGGACGGCGCCGACGAGGCGGAAGGGGAGGAGCATCCGGCCCAGGTGCCAGTCGAAGGCCTTTCCGTATTTTTTGCGCATCGACGGAAGATCGAGCAGCAGGCCGAAGAGCTTCATGAGGAAATCGTAGCGGACCTGCTCTCCGAGGCTGAACTCCTTCGAGGCCGCAAGCGGGATCTCCCCGCGGTTCACCCTGTCGATGTAGTCGCGGATGCTGAAGGTGTTGGCGTAGCAGGTCCCATAGAGATAGCCGATGGAGCCGCTTCCGAGACCGGCGTAATCGTCGAAGTTGACGACGTACTCGTCGATCATGGCCTCCTTGCGGGAAAAGCACCAGGCCGAGGAGAAGCGGTAGGGCGGCACGAGCCGCTCCGTGATGATTTCGTAGAATTCCTTTTCTCGGTCCTCCGAGACGGGCCCCAGGGTCTTGTGAACAAGCTCCCGCGTTTTCGTCGAAACCATGAGGGGATAGTAGGTGACCTGGTCGACGCCGGTTGCCAGGAGCCGGTCGATGTCGCCGTTGAGACTTTCGGGCGTCTGCCGGGCGAAGTTGAAGATCATGTCGGCATTGAGCGTGTCAAAGGTACCCCCGATTTCCTTGAGCCTCGCCGCGATGGAGTCTCCGCTGCCGTATTTTTCGTAGCGGTCCATGGCCTTGAGCAGCTCGTCGTCGAAACTCTGGATCCCCACGGAAAGGCGGTTCACGCCGGCTTTTTTTAATATCTCCAGGTTCAGGTCGGTCAGGTGGTTGGGGTTTGTCTCGACGGAGATCTCGCGGATGGGGTAGAGGCTTTTCGCATGCTCAAGGGTTGCGGCAAGCTCGTCCACCATGACCGTCGGCGTTCCGCCGCCCACGTAGATCCCCTCGAAGCCGTAGCCCTGCTCCTTATAGAGGGAAAGTTCCTTGCGCAGGGCCCCGAAGTACTCCCGGCACAGGGGCTCGTCGAAGGTCACACGGTTGAAGGAACAGTACGGACAGAGCTTTTCACAGAAAGGAACGTGGATATAAAGGAGACAGGGGCTGCCGGGGCGGGCTGCCGGGAGCGAAGGGCTTGCCCCCTCCCGGAAGTTTATGGCCCGGGCGAATTGCTTTCGCGCCGCGTGCCCGATAATTTTGTCGATCACGGGGACCTCACTGGGCGTGCCTGGCCGGCATATGCCTTGCGGTCAGGCGACGTTAGCAGACATCATCCGATTTATCAAGGGCTTATGCAGTCTTGAAATGGCTGGCCTTTGGTGTTATAGCAGTTTCCGATAGTTTTCTACGGGTTCTTGCCCAGAGGTTAGACGATGACAAAAAATAAGACTTGGCAGCTCTGGCGCGACGGAAAGATGATCGAAGAGGAGGGGGCGCTGCTGCGGAAGAAGGCCGCAGACCTGCCCGTCCCCTTCAACGCCGCGGCAAAAAAAGACATCCAGACCCTCGTCGAGGCCTTTCTGAAGCGCGACGACGCCCTGGGGCTAGCGGCCCCGCAGATCGGGATCAGCAAGCGGATCATCGCCTTCAAGGTGAAGGACTTCGACAGGAAGGGGCTGAGCGGCAAGGGCGACTGGGAGGTTCTCATCAACGCACGCATCACCCAGTTGCGCGGGGAGACGGAAGTGATGAACGAGGGTTGCCTGTCCTGCCCCGACATCAGCGTGGAGGTGACCCGCGCCACCGAGATCAAGGTGAAGGCTGTCGACATCAACGGCGACAAGGTGAACAAACGCTACACGGGCTTTCTCGCCCGCATCGTCCAGCACGAGATCGACCACCTCGACGGCCGCCTCGTCGTCGACCACGAAGGGACCATCTCCTTCCCGAAGGAAAAGCAGGCGTTTTTCGACAAGATCTTTAAATAAGGGGCCGGGGGCCCGGGACCGGATAATAAGAAGAAGCAAGAAACAACGCCCCCGTTTGGGAAACCAAACGGGGGCGTTGTTCTTTTGTTCGGCTTGCTATTTTAAATTGTTAAACAATTGTCTGAATGCAAAACGCCAGACATCCCGAGGAGCGAGGCATACTTTGTGGCGTACGATGAGCGATGAGGGGCGAGGGTAACGCAAGCAGATTGTTGACATATCGAAAGCCATCGCCGGGATGGACCTGCGTGAGGTCCTCGGGATGGGAATGAAACTGGGCGTGAAGGTGAGCGACAACACGAAGGCCTTCTTCAAGAAGACCAAGGCCGATGTGGTGCTCCTTTCTCTCTCGACTGGACTCGACATTGCACGCGACACTGCGTTCAGGCTCCGGGGCCGGTTTCAGGGACCGCCGTTTTCAGCTTCTTTCTTTTTCTCAGGACCTGCAGGGTGAAGACACCCGCGAGGAGGCCGATTCCCAGGATATCCGTAAAGGTTCCGGGGAAGATCAGGGCCGCGGCCGCGGCGCCCGTGGCAACGCGCTCCGGAATCGTCGAGTGGTCCTTGAGATACCCGATGATCGTCGCGCCCAGGGCAATAACGCCCAGGAACATCGTGAGCATGACCTGCCCGAACCAGACGTAATCGAAGGGGGTCGTCCCGTCAAGGATCGTCGGCATCCAGAGCACGATCGGCGCGGACACGAATACAAGTGGAATGATGAAGCCCCCCGATGCGAGCGTGAACGCCCTCAGGCCTGTCCTGAAGGGATCCGCACCGGAAATCCCCGATGCCGCATAGGCCGCGAGCGCCACGGGCGGCGTCACGTCGGCCAGGATCGCGTAGAAAAAGACGAACATGTGTGAGACGAGCGGGTGGATGCCCCACTGCATGAGCGCCGGCGCGGCGATCATGGCGGCGATGATGTATTGGGCTGTCGTGGGGATGCCCATGCCGAGGACAAAGCAGGCCAGCGCGGTGTTGATCAACGTGAAGAACAGGGTGATGTCATTGACGGTGCTCAGGCCCATCAACAGGGGATGGAGAAAGACGGCGATCTGGTGGGCTACGGCGATAACGGCCGTGGCGAATTTCAAGCCGATGCCGGTGAGTGTCGTCGCCCCGACGATGAAGCCCACGCAGGCGCAGGCCGCGCCGATGGCGATCGCGTTCTTCGTTCCGTCCTCGAGGCTCGAGAGGATCTCGGGGACGCGCATCTTGCTTTCCTTGTAGAAGACACCGGTCAGGACGATGAGCATGCAGCACCAGAAGGCGGCAAGCGACGTTTCCATCCCGAAAAAGAGAAGCCCTGTGAGGATGACCGCGATGGCTAGGGCGATTTCCGTCGGGAGCAGCTTGGAGGTCCTGTAAAAATAAAAAAACGCGATGGCCGCAAAGCCCGCCCAGCCGACAAGGACCGCTGTGGATTCGAAGGGGTTGATGCTGAACAGGCAGGGAAGCACGCTGAGCAGCAGCGGGATCAGAAGCGGTTTTGTTCTTTCATGAATCTGGCCCGTGGCGGTGGCGTAGATGATGCCCCAGAAGGCTGCCATGAAGGGACTCTTGCCCGAAACGAGCAGATAGATGATGATGAATAGCGGAAAGATCAAAAGCCCCCGTTCCCTCATCACGTCCCACACGCGGGGCAGGTTCTCCCTCGACAGGCCCACGAGTCCGCTTTTCTTCGCCTCCAGGTGAACCATGGTAGCAACGGCAAAAAAGTAAAACAGGGCTGGAACGATGGCGCAGGTTGCGATTTTGATGTAGGCAACACCCAGGAACTCGGCCATGATGAAGGCTGCAGCCCCCATGATGGGGGGCATGATCTGGCCGCCTGTGGAGGCGGCAGCTTCCACGGCTCCCGCGAAGACCGGGCGATAGCCCACCTTCTTCATCAGGGGAATCGTGAAGGAGCCCGTCGTCACCGTGTTGGCCACGGACGAGCCGCTGATGGAGCCCATGAAGCCGCTGGAGATGACGGCGACCTTCGCCGGCCCCCCGGCGGACCAGCCGGCAAGCGCCATGGCGAGGTCCATGAAGAGCTGGGCAAGTCCCGTCCGGGCGATGAAGAGCCCGAAGAGGACGAAGTGGAAGACGAAGGTGGCCACGACCCCCAGGGGGATGCCGTAGATGCCCTCTGTGCCGAGGAACATGTAGTCGACGATCCGCGAGATGGAGTAGCCGCGGTGGGCGAAGATGTCGAGCCCCGGGATATCGAGGAAGTAGGGCCCGAGGTAGCAGTTGATCAGCACCAGCATGGCGATGATCGGAAGGGGCGACCCGATGCTGCGCCTCGCCCCCTCCAGGATAAGCAGGAAGGAGAAGCTCCCGACAACAAGTTCCGCCTGATCGGGGCTGCCGGCCCGCATGCCGATGTTGTTGAACTCCAGGAAGACGAAGACGGAGAACATGCATGCCATGAGGGCGAAGAAGACGTCGAAGTAGGGTATGTTGTCCTGCCTGTAGTCGACGGCTTTGTCCCGGACGAGGGTATAGATCGACCGGACCCAGTTGAGGACGAAAAGCGCGATGATGGCGCAGAAGATCCCCAGCAGGAAGACCCCCCAGAAAATCAGTTCGGCGTTGAGGTCCTCGAACCAGGAACGGATATTGAGGTGGGTATAACCCATCCACGTCCCATAGAGGATGAAGCCAACCATCGCCGTGTAGAGGGGAAAGTCGACGTAGAGGGCCAGGCGATCGGGCAGATTCTCCCGTTGTTTGAAGTAGAGCACGAGGGCGAAGGTGGCAACGGCCAGCACCGCGCAGGCGCCGAAGGACAGGCCGAGAATTTCCCGAAAAATTGCCGTGTTGAGCATGGCCGCCACACCGGCATAGAGGACATCGTAGAGAAGGTGCTTGCCTCCCTTGAGGTGGACGTCCTTCTTCATCGTGTAGACGAAGAAGACCAGCGGAAGCACGAATGCCAGGTGGAAGGCGCGGTGGCGCCACTCCTGCAGGACGCCGAAGCCCGCCGTGTAGATGTGGAAGATCGACAGGACGATCGTCATGGCGAAAACCAGTCTGGCCGTCATCCCCGTGAGCCGGCGGAAACGCATCTCGGGGTCGTACTTGGCGATCTGATCCGGATCTTCCTTGATCTCGGGGGCTGTTAGGATCTCTTTCTGCTCAGCCATCTCACCGATCCTCGTTTCCATTCAGTCTACGATTACAGGGCCCGGAGCAGAAGCTCCCAGGCGAAAACCCTCCGGGTCGAGATCCGAAGAAGCCCGTTTCCCGCCAGCGCCGGGAGGGAAACAACCCTGCCGTCCATCGCAAACGAACCTCCGTAGTCCTCGTGGACCCAGAGATGGATCTCCGGCAGGACCCTGTTGAGATTCGAGAGTCGAAAGCCTCTGTCTGTCCGCTCGAAAACTTCCCCCCCCGAGACGACGGCGGGGAGCCCCGTGTTCAGGGAGCCGAATTCCGTCTGATATAGAATAATCCGGTGGTCATCGTCAATGCGGAAATAGTCCGTAACCTCGGATTTTTCCACCGAGTGGACAAAGGACAGCGTGAAGGTGTCGCCCGGTGCGACCCTCTTGAGCAAAACGACCCTCCCCGTCCCGCCGGACTCCCGCACTTCGAGGCCGTGCAGGGGGATGAAACCGGCAGCCAGGGCAAGAAGGGCTGCGAAAGCCAGGGTCCAGTATAAACTTTTCATATAAAAAACCGGGCACCCCCGAGGGTGTGCCCGGTTTCCCTCCCGTGTGGAAACTCGCCGGGCCTACTTCTTCTTCGGAGCCGCCTTCTTGGCGGGCTCGGCCTTGATCACGCCCACTTCCTTATAGTACTTCTCCGCACCGGGATGGAGCGGAACGGCCATGCCGGCCAGGGCCGTCTTGATCTGCACATTCTTGCCCTGGGCGTGGGCATTGCCCATCTTTGCGGCGCCGCTCTCCCAGAGGGCCTTCGTCAGCTTGTAGACCACCTCATCGGGCACCTCGGCCCCTACGACCCACTGGGCCATCGTGGTGATGGTGGCCACGTCTTTCTCCTGGTCCTTGTAGGTTCCCTTGGGAATGATGATCCGGCTGTAGAAGGGGTATTTCTTGGTGAGCTCCTTGATCTTGGCCTCGTCGATGGGGACGACCATGATCTTCGCCGAAATGGCCAGTTCCTGGATGGCCGCAGTCGGCCAGCCCGCCGTCGTGAAGGTCACGTCGGCCTGCTTGTCCTGGAGCCGCTGGGCCGCGCCGGAGAAGCCGAGCCAGTCGACACCGGCGAAGTCCTTGTAGGTGTAGCCGTAAACACCGAGCACATTGAGCGTGTCGACCTCGGTTCCGCTGCCGCGGTCACCGGGGACAAGGCGCTTGCCCTTGATGTCCTTCACGGTCTTGATCCCCGAGTCGGCGCGGGCGACGATCTGGATCGTCTCGGGGTAGAGGGAGGCGATGAACCGGAGGTTCTTGGCCGGTTTTTCTTTGAACTGCTCAACGCCGTTGTATGCGTTGAAGGCCACGTTGCTCTGGACAAAGGCCGACTCGATCTGCTTGTCGCGGATCAGGTTGCAGTTGGCAACCGAGGCCTGCCCCGCCTGTGCCGTCGTGACGACATCGGGCACCTTCTCCGTCAGCGCCTGTGCAAGGATCCCGCCGAGGGGATAGTAGGTGCCGCCGGTGCCGCCCGTGGAAATGACAAAGAACTTCTTCTGCTGCGCGATCGACGTCCCCGCAAGGACGAGGGTCAGCGCCGCTACGATGGATACGATGAGGAATGCTCTTTTCTTCATCCAAAACCCTCCTTGTCTTAATGTTGGCTGGAAGTTCCGATAAAATGCCGGCTGCGTCCCGCTTTTGCGGACGACCCTGTATGGCTGTCTCAGGGATAGGCCGCCTGTTTCAGGCCGCTGGATTTGATTAGAATAATTCCCCCTCGTTGTCAAGCTTTTCCCTCGGCTATCCACAGGGTTCCATTCGTAAAATTCGTTGCAAAACAGTACCTTTCGAGGCATTGGCGTCTGCATCGCCATAAAATATCCTTGATTTTTCACAATCAAGATAATAAAAGATACCGTTCGTTCAAAGGCCTGCCCGGGGAATTCGCCGGCCGGGTCGACCAAGGAGATCCGCGGATGATCAAGTTCATCGAGGTCCACAAGTGGTTCAAGGATCTCCACGTCCTCAATGGCGTCAACTTCCACGTCAAGCAGGGGGAAGTTGTCGTTGTCTGCGGTCCTTCCGGCTCCGGGAAGTCGACGCTCATCCGCTGCATCAACAACCTCGAGCCCATCCAGAAGGGGACGCTCATTGTCGACGGGATGGACCTCGGCGACAAGAAGACGGACATCACGAAGCTGCGCGCCGAGATCGGCTTCGTCTT
>DCVI01000213.1:14273-39094 GCA_002327315.1 Syntrophaceae bacterium UBA2192
TCCGGCGGTCAGCAGCAGCGTGTGGCCATCGCGAGGGCCCTGGCCATGAAGCCCAAGATCATGCTCTTCGACGAGCCCACGTCGGCCCTCGACCCCGAGATGATCGGCGAGGTGCTCCAGGTCATGCTTGGCCTGGCCAACACGGGCATGACGCTGGTCGTTGTCACCCACGAAATGGGCTTTGCCCGTGAGGTCTCCAACCGGGTCGTCTTCATGGACTTCGGCCAGATCCTGGAGGAGGCCCATCCCGAGGAATTTTTCAAGAACCCGAAGCACGAACGGGCGAAGCAGTTTCTGAAAGAAATCCTGTCGCCCATGCATTAGACTCGATGGGAGGCGCATGCCTCTGGTCGCTTCGGGTGCAGCGTACAGGAATTAACTCTGGGAAGATCGGAAGAGCAGAAGTGAGGAAGAGCGGATAAGAAAAGAAATGAAGGATTCATCCACTCCGATCTTCCGCTCTTCATAACTTCCTGACTTCGCAATCTTGCGCTGGTGCCTTTCACCCTGCGTGATCACGTGACAAATGAAGTAGACTTGAAACAACCGAAAAGGAGGACTGAGATGAAGAAGATTCTGGCTGTTTTATTGACCGTCGCCTTCGTGGCGGGACTGGCAGGAATCGCTCTGGCCGAGGACACCTACGACATCGTGAAGAAGAGGGGCACTTTGATCGTCGGCACGAAGGACGCCTCGCCCGGGTTCGGCTACATCGACCCCAAGACGCGCGAGATCATCGGCTACGACTGTGACTTCGCGGCATACCTGGCCAAGAAGATGGGAGTGAAGCTCGAGCTCAAGGGCGTCACCTCGGCGGCCCGCATTCCCCAGCTCCAGGCGGGCAACGTGGACCTCATCGCCGCGACGCTGACCTGGACGGCCGAACGGGCCAAGCAGGTCGATTTCAGCTACACCTACTTCCTCACGGGCCAGAAGTTCCTCGTGAAGAAGGGCACCGTGAACAGCCTCGCCGACCTCGAGGGCAAGAAGCTCGGAACAGCCAAGGGCACCACCTCGGAGCAGAACGCCTCCAAGGCCCTGCCCAAGGCGACGATCCTCTCCTTCGACGACTATCCCCAGGCATTCCTGGCCCTCCAGCAGGGCAAGGTCGTGGCCGTGACGACGGACGAGTCGATCCTGGCCGGCATCCTCGGCAAGGCCCCCAACAAGGACCAGTACGAGATCGCCGACATCCGGATCTCCGACGAGCCCTACGGGATCGCCATGCGCAAGGACAGCCCCAAGATGCTGAAGTTCGTCAACGACACGCTCCTCGAGATGGAGAAGAACGGCGAGGCCAAGAAGATCTGGGACAAGTGGTTTAATCCCAAGTCCGACCAGCCGATGCCCCGCGGCAAATTCAAGATCACGGCGGACCGGAAGTAACGGCCGTTCGTTCAGGCCATTCAGTTCTTAAAGGACAGCGGCCGTCCGTACCCGCCGGTCCGGCGGGTGCGGACGGCTCCTTTTTCGTGCCCCCGCTGGTTGAAATGCGGGGGTAATCAAATGTTCCAGCGGTCGTGAGGTATGTTTAAGTACCAGTTCGACTGGTCCGTCGTCCTCACCGGGCAATACGCCCAGTGGATCGTCGACGGCATCAAGGTCACCATCCAACTCTCCATGGCGTCGATTGCCCTGTCGTTTCTGATGGGGCTCATCATCGCCGTCATGCGGATGAGCCAGGTCGCGCCCATCCGCGGGGTTGCCCATGGTTACCTGGAGTTCATCCGGAACACGCCGCTTCTCGTCCAGTTCTTCTTCTGGTACTTCGGCTCCTACCAGATCCTGCCCCAGGCCGTGAACGACTGGCTCAACGCGCGGGATTTCGAGTTTGCCGCCGCCGTCATCGCGCTCACGATATACACCTCGGCCTTCATCGCCGAGGATATCCGCTCGGGCATCCGCTCCATCCCGAAGGAGCAGATGGAGGCGGCCCGCAGCTCCGGGTTTTCCTACATCCGCTCCATGCTCTACATCATCCTGCCCCAGGCCGTGCGGCTCACCATCCCGCCGCTCATCAGCCAGTTTCTGAATCTGACCAAGAACTCGTCGCTCGCCATGACGATCGGCGTGGCGGAGCTCACGTACCAGGCCAGGCAGGTGGAAAGCTACACGTTCAGGGGATTCGAGGCCTTCACGGCGGCAACGCTGGTTTATCTGGTCATGTCGCTCGTCATCACGGGCCTCGTGATGCTGTACGACAAGAAAGTTCTGTCTCCGACGGGGATGAAATAAATTATGGACGGCTGGTTCGGATTCCAGGTCATCTGGGACAACATGGCTCACTTCCTGGTGGGACGCTACCCGAGCGGCCCCATCGGGGGGCTTGCGCTCACGATCTGGCTTGCCGTCGTCTCCTGCGCCCTCTCGATTGTCATCGGTATTTTCACAGGGCTGTTGTGCGTCTCCCAGAACCGCTTCATCAAGTACCCTGTGCTGACTGTCGTGAACGCTATCCGCGGGATCCCGCTGCTCATGGTCATCTTCTGGATGTACTTCCTGCTTCCCGCCTTTATGGGGATGGTCGTGGCGGAGAGCTGGACCGTCATCGCGGCGCTCACCATCTTCACCTCCGCCTACATGTCCCAGATCGTCCAGGCGGGCATCGAGGCCATTTCCCGCGGGCAGACGGAAGCGGGGCTCTCGACGGGACTTCCCCGGAACCAGGTGATGGTCTTCATCGTCCTGCCCCAGGCCGTGCGGAACATGATCCCCTCCTTCGTGAACCAGCTCGTGTCCCTCATCAAGGACACTTCCCTAGCATTCATCGTCGGTGTCGCCGAGCTCACCCACGTGGCCACCCAGGTCAACAACCGCACGATGGTCTACCCGGCCCAGATCTTCCTCTTCATCGCCATCATCTACTTCATCCTGTGCTTCATGCTCACGAGCTACTCGAGGCATCTGGAGCAGAAGCTTGCCTACCGCAAGGGGATCTGACCAAAGGGGCTCGGGTCTCGGGAATCGGGTCTCGGGCAAGAAATCTTCTTCCTTCCCTATACCCTATACCCAATACCCTTTTTCCCCGTTGACGTTTCCGCCCCGCACTCGTAATATCCCTGCGGCAAATATGCGTACGAAAGGGGAAGGAAAGATGTCCGGGAAAAAGTCTTACGAGATTCCTCCCGAGGCGCGGGCACAGGTCATGGCGGGGCTGGCGCTGGCCTGGGACGGCCAGTGGTTTTTGAAGGTGAACGACAAGTTCGGCTGGGATACGGCAGCCGAGATCAACATCCGGACTCGCCACGCCTTCGCGCGAATCGAGATGCGCAGCACCCTCACGGCCCTGGGGAAAAAGAAGGCCGACACCCTGCAGGATGCTCTCGAGGTCTGGCAGTCCTATTTCCGGATGTTCGGGGCCGACCGCGGCGTATTCGCAGGGGATTACGCCATCGAGGGCGACACGCTCACGGTGACGGTGCACAAGTGCGCCGCCCGGGAGGGGGCAAAGCGGGCCAGGCTGGAAAAGGACATCCAGGCCTGCCTCACCTGCGAGAGACTCTGGGACATCTGGTTTTCAGCCTTGCTGCCCGACCATGACATCAACCAGGAAACGATTGCCCGGATGGGCTTCGGCGATCCTGCCTGCAGCTTCCGCGTGACGGCGAAAGCAAAGTGACAGGGGTTTCGGGAATCGGGTCTCGGGAAAAGAATTCTTCTTCCTTCCCTATACCCTAGACCCTATACCCTGTATTCTGTCCATTCAGGCCATTTTCAAATGAATCAGCAGGACAACGACCAGGATGATGCGGTAGATGCCGAAGGGGATGAAGGTGTGCGTCTGGATGAAGCGAAGCAGGAACTTGATGCTCAGCAGGGCGACGATGAAGGCGGTGACGAAACCGGCAATCAGGAAATCGACCTGCGCAAGAGAGATCTCCGGCGCCGACTTCATCAGGTCGTAAACCGTTGCGGCCAGCATGGTCGGTACGGCAAGAAGAAAGGAGAACTCCACGATGGTCTTTCTCTTCAGCCCCAGGATCAGCCCACCGATGATGGTGGACGCCGAGCGGGAGACCCCCGGAACCATGGCAATAGACTGGAAAAGGCCGATGATGAGGGCGGTCTTGTATGACATCTGGCGGATCTCGTCGGCTGCATCGTCTTTCTCCCGGTGCCAGTACTCGAAGGCGATCAGGAACAGGCCTCCGAGAAACAAGGACCAGAGCACGACCGCCGTCGATCCCAGCAGATAGCTCTTGACCACCCGGTAAAGCGTCAAACCCAGGACCCCCGTCGGGATGAAAGCGACGATCACCCGCTTGATGACCTCGAAGTCCACCAGCAGGAGCCTCCAGTACAGAAAGACGACCGATGAGATGGCCCCCACCTGGATGGCGATCTCGAAGCTCTTGAGGAACTCCGTGTGCTCCAGGCCCATGAGATCGGAGGCCAGGATCATGTGCCCCGTCGAGGAAATGGGCAGAAACTCCGTAACGCCCTCGATGATGCCCAGAATAATTGCAGTCAGCAGATCCATAGGCCCTGTTTCTTCCGGTTCAAACGTTCCGTGTTTCCAAAACCGTTTAATGCACCTCGGGCCCGCGCTTCGCCTGCCGCCTCGCCCGGATCAGCTCGACGACACTGGGCACGACGGACAGAACGATGATGGCGAGGATCACCATGGTGAAATTGTTCTTCACGAAGGGAAGGTTCCCGAAATAGTAACCACCGAGGATGAAGACGCACATCCAGGTGATCGCCCCGGAAATGTTGAAGGCAAGGAACTTCGGGTACGTCATCTTCGCGATGCCGGCCACGAAGGGCGCGAAAGTCCGGATGATGGGCAGGAACTTTCCGATAAAGACCGTTTTGCCGCCGTATTTCTCGTAGAAATGGTGAGTCCGGTCCAGGTATTCCTGCCTCACCCAGTTGCGCTCCACGATCTTCTGCCCCACAAACCGGCCGATCCAGTAGTTGACGTTGTCGCCGATGATCGCGGCGGAGACAAGCAGAATCAGGGTCGTCTGGAGGTCGAGGGAACCGCGGGCGGCGACGGTGCCCGTCACGAAGAGAAGCGAGTCCCCGGGCAGAAAGGGGGTCACGACGAGGCCCGTCTCGCAAAAGATGATCGCAAACAGGATGAAATACACCCAGGTACCGTACGTCTGGATAAGAACGTCCAGATGCCGATCGATGTGCAGAACAAAGTCGATGTAGTTGAGGATGAAATCCATTCGGGTCTATCTGGTCCTTCTGGTCTATTCGGTCTTTCTGGTCAGAGATCAAGACGGCGGACAAAATCATATGCAAACAGCCTGCCGGACCGGGGATCGTGAAATCGACCAGACGGACGAGACAGACCAGATAGACAAGATAGACTCTTATTTAATCTTGTCGATATCCGTTTCCTTGCCGACGACGATGAGGACCTCGCTGTCCTTGACGATGAAATTGGCCGCCGGGACCATGTTGATCTTCTCCGTCAGCATGTCGCGGACGGCGATGACGTCGATGTGGTACTTGCTGCGAAGCTGAATCTCCGCGAGGGACTTTCCGATGAAGCCGGGAGGGGGCGCGATCTCGCAGATCATGTAGCCATCGGCCAGCGGAATGTAATCGAGGACGTTGGGCGACACGATGCTCTTGGCGATCTTGTCGGCCATCTCCTTTTCGGGGATGATGACCTCGGTTGCGCCGACCTTTTCCAGGATCAGCTTGTGCTCCTCGTTGGGCGCCTTCACGATGATGTTCTTCACCTTCATCTGCTTGAGGTGCAGCGTGATCAGGGTGCTCGCGGCCAGGTCTTCGCCGAAGGAGACGACGACGAGGTCGTCCTCCCTGAGCCCGATGGCGTTCATGACTTCCTGATCGGTTCCGTCGGCGACGATGGCCTTGCTTGCACAGTCCCTGGCCTTCTGGATGGCCTCCTTGGACTTGTCAATGGCAATGACCTCGACGCCGCTCGCGCAGAGCTCCTTGACGAGGTTCATGCCGAAGATGCCGAGACCGATGACAACGACTCGCTGCTTCATGGTTTTGCCTCCTTACCCGACCATGACGGTTTCTTCCGCGTAGGTGATCCCTTTCCTGGTGCTTCTGCGCGCAAGCGAGAAGGCCAGCGTGAGTGGCCCTACCCTTCCCGCGAACATGATCAGGATAATCGCCAGCTTCTGCAGATCGTTGAGCTTCGGCGTGACCCCCATGGAGAGACCTACCGTACCGAAGGCGGACGTCGTTTCGAACAGGTATTCCACAAATAAGTGCCTGCTCTGCAGGGGCTGCAGGTTTTCCGCTTCGGCAAGGAGCAGCACCGACGTGATCAGGAAAACGGCGAAGGCTGCCGCGAAAATGATGGAAATGGTCCGGGTGATCAAGTCCTTCGGGATCGTGCGGTTCCAGATGTTGACCTCTTCACTTCCCTTCCACTTGCTCCAGATCAAAAGCGTCAGCAGGGTGGCGCTCGTCGTCTTGATCCCGCCGCCCGTGGAACCCGGCGAAGCGCCGATGAACATGAGGACGATCATCATGAGGAGCGTCGCGTTGGTGAGCTGGCCGATGTCGACGGTGTTGAAGCCGGCCGTCCGCGGTGTGATGGACTGGAAGAGGGAGACCAGGATCTGCGTCTGCAGCGGCATATCCTGGATGGCGTGGTTGCGCTCGAAGAAGTAAAAAAGGATAGCCCCCCCGATGATGAGGATCCCCGTCGTTATGAGCACAAGCTTGGTGTGAAGGGAGAGCTTCTTTTCAATCCCCTGGAGCCGGTAGAAGACCTCGTGGATCACGACAAAGCCGATGCCGCCCGTGACGATGAGGCCCATGATCGTCAGGTTGACGACGATGTCGCCCTGGTAGCGGACCATGCTGTCGGAAAAGAGCGAGTAGCCGCAATTGTTGAAGGCCGAAATCCCGCTGTAAACGGCGTAGTAGAAGGCCGTCCCGAAGGGAAAGTCCTGGGAGAAACGCAGAAACAGGATAAGGACCCCTACGGACTCAATGATGAAGGTCGCGATGAGCACCGATTTCAGGATAACGAAGAAGTCGCGCCTGGGCGTGTGCAGAAGCGTGCTCTGGACGATCTCGCGGCCCTTGAAGGAGATGCCTCGCCCCATCATGCCGAAGAGAAAGGCGGAGAAGGTGATAATGCCCAGGCCCCCGACCTGAAAGAGGACAATCGTTATCACCTGTCCGGTGAAGGAAAGGTCCTGCCCGACGTCGATGACGGCAAGCCCCGTCACGCAGACTGCCGAAGCGGCCGTGAAGAGGGCATCCACAAAGGAGAGCCCCTTCGTCGAGGAGATCGGGAAATAGAGGAAAAGTGTGCCGGCCAGGATCACGCCGGCGAAACTGAGGATGAAGATCCTCTCCGGGGAGAGGACCCTCGCGATGAGAACATCCAGGTTCAGTTGATGTTTGTTTTGCATAAGGGAGTATAAAAAAACACGCCTTCACTCCGAATCAGGGTGGAAGGCGTTTCCGACCGTCGCAACAGAGGCAACGGTCCTCTCGTTTTCTTTCACCAGTCACCAGTCACCAGTCACAAATCACCAGTTACTGTTTCTTGAGGGCACTCCCTTTCCTTGTTATTTCGGTTGTTTATACGCCAGCCCGATCCCTCCGTCAACTTAATATTTTCAGCCCGTCAGCCCGGGGTCCTCTCCGGGGGCGGGGACCAGGGGGTGCTGTTTATTACAGAGCGGCCGGGGGGAGAACGGCGAGGATTCCCCTGATCAGTTCACCCGGGAGGATTCCCGCCAGGAGTGTCAGCACGACCACCGTGCCGATGACGCCCGCCAGAAGCGGCAGGCCCGTGCGGATCTCCAGGCATCCCGTGTCGTCGCGCATGTACATGACCGCAACGATTCGCAGGTAATAAAAGAGAGAGACGACGGTCGTCACGATGGCCACGAGGATCACGGGCAGGTACCCCGCCTCGATGCCGGCCTTGAAGAGATAGAACTTGGCGAAGAACCCGCCCGTGGGCGGAAGCCCCGCGAGCGACACCATGAAGACCGCCATGGCGAAGGCAAGAAGCGGCCGCCGGGCGGCAAGGCCGGAGAGGTCCTCGATCTGCAGGCGCCCGCCCTCGCGCCGGTACAGGGCCACGGCGGCGGCAAAGGCCCCCAGGTTCATGAAGATGTATACGAGGAGGTAGAAGGAAAGGGCTGCCCGGCCTTCCCCGGGCAGGGCCAGGAGCCCGATGAGCATGGTTCCCGCCTGGGCGATGCCCGAGTAGGCAAGCATCCGGACAAATCCGGCCTGCCGCAACGCGGCGAGGTTTCCGACGATCATGCTGGCCACGGACATGACGAGAACAGCCTGCGTGAGGGAGTCCGACCCGGGGCCGGTCACGTCAAGACCGATGCGCACCAGGACGGCGAAGGCGGCGATC
This sequence comes from Syntrophaceae bacterium UBA2192, assembly GCA_002327315.1. Taxonomy (GTDB): domain Bacteria; phylum Desulfobacterota; class Syntrophia; order Syntrophales; family UBA2192; genus UBA2192. Next base: position 22,606 of record DCVI01000213.1, read on the forward strand.
TTGGGCGCCACGGAGATGTAGGCGGCAACCGGCACAGGCGCCCCCTCGTAGGCGTCGGGGGCCCACATGTGGAAGGGCACGGCGGCGACCTTGAAGCCGACGCCCACGGTCACGAGGGCCAGCCCCGCGAAAAGCAGGGCCGGCGATGAAAGGGCCCGGGGGGCCGCTCCGAGCGCCGTGGTCCCCGTCGCACCATAATAGAAGGCAAGCCCCAGCAGAAAGAGGGCCGACGAAAAACTGCCGAGGAGAAAATACTTCACGGCCCCCTCCATCCCGTCGCGGGCCATCCTGTCGGAGCCCACGAGGATGTAGAGCGGCAGGGCCAGGATCTCGAGGCCCAGGAAGACGACCAGGAGGTCCCGGCCGGCGGCCATGACATGCATGCCGATCAGGGCGAAGAGAGCGAGGCCGAAGAACTCCCCTCCCCTTCGACCCCCGACATCGCCATCCCGGGAAAGCAAGATGGACACGAGGGCCGCCAGATCCATGAGGGCCAGGAAGAGAAGGGTCCCGCCGTCCTTCACGATGAGGCCGTCGAAACCCGCCACGTCGGCTCCGCGGAACAGGACAGGAGTCGCCAACAGGGAGGCGGCAACGGCCGCGGCGGCCCATGAGGCTGCCCTCCGGTGGCCGTCCCTGCCGGATAGAAAAAGCGCTGCCGTCGCCGCCGCAAGCAGGAGAATCTCGGGCAGGAGGCTTGCGAGGTTAACGTCCGGAATGCTGAGGGCCATGGGTCACTTCCTCCATCATGATTTTCGCATCCGCTGTCTGCGGGGCCTCGCGGGCCGGGCCCGGCGCCGAGACGGAGATGATCTCGCGGGCCGTCGGCTCCAGGCGGTCCGTCAGGGCGGCCGGGAAGAGGCCGATAAGAAACATGAGGAGCACCAGGGGCGTCATGACGATCCGTTCCCGCAGGGAAAAATCGGCGAAGCCGGACCTTTCCGGCGAACGGTCCTTCTCGAAAAGGACCCGCTGCGTCATCCACAGCAGGTAGACGGCCCCCAGGACCACCGACGTCGCGGCCAGGGCCCCGAGCCACCAGGCGAACTGAAAACTCCCCATGAGCAGCAAAAACTCCCCCACGAACCCGTTGAGCCCCGGCAGGCCCACGGAGGACAGCATGGTGATCACGAAGAAGGTCGCCAGCACGGGCGTGCGCCCCGCAAGCCCCCCCAGCCGGTTGAGATTGCGCGTCTTCTTGCGTTCGTAGAGGGCTCCCACCAGGATAAAGAGCGCCCCCGTGCTCAGTCCGTGGTTGAGCATCTGGACGATGCCCCCTTTCAGTCCCGCCAGGTTGAGGCAGAAGATGCCCACGACGATGAGTCCCATGTGGCTCACGCTGGAGTAGGCCACGAGCCTTTTGAGATCCTCCTGGGCGAAGGCCAGAAGCGCCCCGTAGATCACCCCGATAAGCCCCAGGGTCATGACGGCGGGCGTGAAGAAGGCCGTCGCCTCGGGAAAGAGGGGGAAGCAGAAGCGCAGGATACCGTAGACGCCCATCTTGAGGAGCACCCCCGCAAGAAGGACGCTTCCCGCCGTGGGGGCCTCCACGTGGGCGTCGGGCAGCCAGGTGTGAAGGGGGAATAGGGGCACCTTGACGGCAAAGGCCAGGAAGAAAAAGGCAAAGAGCCAGTACTGGTGCGATGCGGGCACCCGCAAGGCCATCCAGCGGGTCAGATCGAAGCTGAAGGCGCCGCCCTGCGACTGGGCAAGGAAGGCCATGACGATGAAGCCCACCAGCAGAAAGAGGCTCCCCGCCACGGTGTAGAGGATGAACTTGAGGGCCGCATAGCGCCGGTTCTCGCTTCCCCAGATCCCGATGATGAGGAACATGGGGATCAGCATGGCCTCCCAGAAGACGTAGAAGAGGATCGCGTCCAGGGCGGCAAAGACCCCCAGCATCCCCGCCTCCAGGACGAGAAAGGAGACGAAGTAGGCCTTTACCTTCTGCCCGACGGCGTTCCACGACACGAGAACGGCCGCCAGGGAAAGAAAGCCCGTCAGCGGCAAGAGGAAGAGCGAAAGCCCGTCGATGCCCAGGTGCCAGGAGATCCCCAGCGCCCCGACCCAGGGGTAATGCTCGACGAACTGGAACCCCGGCTGGCCCGTCCGGAAAAGATAAAGGGGCGCAAGCGTCGCGAGGAAGGTCGAGAGCGCGGCGGCGAGCGAAACCGTGCGGGCCCACCGCTCGGCCAGCAGGAGCACCAGGGCGCTTCCCGCCAGGGGCAGGACGATCATGACGGAAAGCAGGGGAAAGTCGTTCGTCGTCATCTCAGAGACCTCCGGCAAGGCAGACGGTGAGGGCGATCAGGGCAAAGGCCCCGGCGATCAGCGAGACGGCATAGTGCCTGAGCTGCCCCGTCTGCAGACCCGCCGAAAAGCGGCCCAGGGCCATGGAGAGGGAGCCGAGGCCGTTGACGGCGCCGTCGATGAGGCGCGCGTCGATGATAATCGCAAAGAACCGGGCGCAGGCCTTCAGGGGCCGGACGAGCAGGAAATCGTAGAGCCGGTCGATCCCGAAACCGCTCGCCAGGACCGTAGAATCCGCGGGGCGCCGCTCCCTCGTGAAGAGCCGGATCGCCCCGGCGAGGACCGCGAGGACGGCCAGGGACTGCAGGACGGTCAGGGCCACCTCGAGGTTATGGGCCGCGGCGTCGGGAGCGGCCTGGGCGGCGGTCATGCCCAGGAACCGCGCAAAGAAGGTGTCCGCCGTGAACAGCGGCAGGCCCGGGATCCCCGCAAGCAGGGCAAAGACGGCCAGGGTGGCCAGGGGCATCACGATCAGTGGACCGGGGCGGTGGGGGTGCCCCTCGAAGCGCCGCCTGCCCAGGAAGGCCGAGAAGAGCTTTCCCGAGTAGAGGGCCGTCATGAGGGCTCCTCCGAAGGCGGCAAGCCAGAAGAGCGCCCCGTAACGCTCGAAGCCACCCCAGAGGATGGCGTCCTTGCTCACGAACCCCGACAGGGGAAAGATCCCCGCCAGGGCCAGAAGGCCCGCCATGAAGGTAACGGAGACAGCCGGCAGCTCCCGCAGCAGGCCTCCCATCCGGCCCAGGTCCTGCTCCCCGTCGAGGGCATGGATCACGGCGCCGGCCGCGAGAAAGAGCAGCCCCTTGAAGATGCCGTGGGTCAGGAGGTGGAACATGCCGGCGGCCCAGAGCCCGCAACCGAGCGCCACGAACATGTAGCCGATCTGGCTCACCGTCGAGTAGGCGAGCACCCGCTTGATGTCGCGCTGCCCCAGGGCGCAGAAGGACGCGTAGAGAGCCGTGACGAGCCCCACGACGGCGATGACGGGGAGCACCGCGGGGGCCTTCTCCAGGAATGGCGCGATGCGGCACATGAGGTAGACGCCGGCGTTGACCATGGTGGCGGCATGGATCAGGGCCGAGACCGGCGTGGGGCCTTCCATGGCATCGGGCAGCCAGACGTGAAGCGGAAACTGGGCCGATTTTCCCATGGCCCCCATGAAGAGCAGCAGGGCGATTGCCGCCACGGCTCCCTCGGAGACGGCAGGACCCGTCGCCAGGAGGCGGGCGAGGTCCCCGTAGTTCACCGTCCCGAAGGTCACGGCGGCCATCAGGATCCCCAGGAGAAAACCGAAGTCGCCGATGCGGTTGACGACGAAGGCCTTGCGGCCCGCATCGCAGGCCGACTTCTTTTCGTGCCAGAAGCCGATGAGCAGGTACGAGCACAGTCCCACGCCCTCCCAGCCGACGAAGGTGACAACCAGGTTGTCGGCCAGAACGAGAACGAGCATGAAGAAGACGAAGAGGTTGAGGCAGACGAAGTAGCGCCGGTAACCGGGCTCGCCCTTCATGTAGCCCGCCGAGTAGAGGTGGATGAGAAACCCCACGAAGAGGATGACCGTCACCATGACCATGGCGAGGCTGTCCAGCACGAAGCCCACGCGGACGTGGAGCGCACCATCGGAGAGCCACCGCCAGAGCGTGACGGATAAGGTCCGGTCGCCCGCGGGCAGGCTGAGCATCTGAGCCAGCAGTGCGAGGGCCGCCGCCAGCGCGAGGCCCACGGAGCCGACGGCGACGGCGGCGATGCCTTTTTCGCGCCACCCCGCGCCGAGAAGTCCGTTTACGAGGGCCCCCAGGGCGGGCAGGGCGGTGAGGATCCAGATGGATTCGGACAGCATGACGATCAGCCTTTCAGGAAGTTGATCCGGCTCATGTCCAGGGTCTTGAGGAGCCGGTAGAGGGCCACGATGATGGCAAGCCCCACGGCGGCCTCTGCGGCGGCCACCGTCATAATCATGAAAATATAGACCTGCCCCTCCGTGCCGTGGAGGTAGCGGGAAAAACCCGCCAGGATCAGGTTGACGGCGTTGAGCATGACCTCGATGCACAGAAGCAGCACGACGGTGTTCGAGCGGAGAAAGAACCCCGCAGCCCCGATGGCGAAGAGAACGATTCCCAGTCCGACGACGTGTTCCAGGCTCATGAGGGTTCCTTTTCCTTTCTCGTGACGAGGACGGCCCCGACGGCGGCGGCCAGGAGCAGCACGGAGGTCAGCTCGAAGACGAGCAGGTGCCGGCTGAAGAGCTCCAGAGCGATTTCAGCCACACCGGCTTCGGGGCGAAGCCCGCCCCCCGGATCGGCGGGGATCGAGAGGTTCATGGCCTTCCAGCCGAACCAGGCCATCCCCGCCGTCAACCCGACGGCGGCGGCGCTCACGGCAACGGCGGCAGCGGAACGGGGGATGCCCGCGGCGGGCCCCTTGAGGTCCAGGAGCATGACGACGAACAGGAACAGCACGAGGACGGCCCCGATGTAGACGATGATCTGGAAGAGGGCCAGCACGGTTGCCCCCATGAGGGCGTAAAGGCCCGCCGTGGCCAGCATGGCCGCAAGCAGCGCCATGACGCAGTTGACGGGGTTGCGCAGTACCACGACACACAGGGCCGACGAGACGGCCGCAAGGGCAAGGCCCCAGAAGAGGATCGATTCGATCATGGCTTTCCCTCCCCCATTCGCTCCGGCGCCGCGCCGCGGCCCGGAGCGGCCAGGAGCCGCTCCTGCGTGTAGACGAGAGGCTCGCGGCCGTAGGCGGCCAGTTCGTACTCGCTGCCCATAGCGATGGCCTCCACGGGACAGGCCTCCACGCAGAGTCCACAGAAGGCGCAGCGATTGAGATCGAGGGTGTAGCCTGCAAGCGCCCGGATGCCGTCGGGGCCCGTTTCGGCGGCGACGGCGATGCAGAGGCTCGGGCAGATCTTCTCGCAAAGGCCGCAGGCCACGCAGCGGGGCGTTCCGTCCTCGCGGGCAAGCAGCACCGGCCGCCCGCGGAAGCGCTCCGGCACGGGCCGTTTCTCGTCGGGGTACTGCACCGTCACGGGCCGGCGGAAAAACGTCTTCAAGGTGAGGGCCAAACCCTTCAGCAGGGCCTTGCTCATGGGAGCTCCTTACGTGAGATAAACGGTCAGCACCGCCGTCGCCATCAGGTTCAGGAAGGCAAGCGGCAGGAGCACCTTCCAGGAAAGGGTCATGAGCTGGTCGTAGCGCACGCGGGGGAAGGTGGCCCGCACCCAGACGAACAGCGCAAAGACGAAAAACACCTTGATCGGCAGCCACAGGGGGGCCGGCAGCAGCGGGCCGTTCCAGCCTCCCAGGAAGAAGAGGCTCACCAGGCACGAGGCCAGCAGGATATGGGCGTACTCGGCCATGTAGAAGAGCCCGAATTTCATGGAGGAGTATTCCGTCTGGTAGCCGGCGACGAGCTCGTTCTCGCACTCCAGGAGGTCGAAGGGCGTGCGGTTCGTCTCCGCCGAGATGCAGATCAGGAAAAGGACAAACCCCAGGGGCTGCTTGACGATGAACCAGAGCCCCTCCTGGGCCTTCACGATCTCGACGAGGCTCATGGAACCGGAAAGGATCAGCACCCCGACGATGGAGAGGGCCAGCGGGATCTCGTAGCTGATCATCTGGGCGGCGGCCCGCAGCCCGCCCAGCAGCGAGTACTTGTTGTTCGACGACCAGCCCGCCAGCAGGATGCCATAGACCCCCATGGAGGAAAAGGCCAGGAGGTAGAGCACGGCCACGGGCATGTCCGCCACGACGATCGTCGCCGAGGCGGGCACGACGGCAAAGCAGGCGAGCACCGACGTCAGCGCGATGGCCGGCGCCAGGAGGAACCAGACGCGGTTCGCGTGGGAGACGGTCATGTCCTCCTTGAAGAAGAGCTTGATCCCGTCGGCGATCGGCTGAAAAAGCCCCCCGGGGCCCACGCGGTTGGGGCCCAGCCGGAGCTGGAAGAAGCCCAGAAAGCGCCTCTCCATCAGGGTCATGTAGGCCACAAGCCCCATGATGACGGAAAAAATGAGGAGGATCCGGATGAGGCCCAGCAGGAAATCCATCGTCGTCATGTGCCGATCCTCGCAATGGCCGCCGGCACGACGTCCGTGCCCGGCCGGATGAGGGAGAGCCCCGCGGCGCTGCCCGCCGCGTGGCGAAGAAGGAGCAGGTTGCGCGGGATGGCCGCGTCGTGTCCCGCCTCGGCCCGGGCGGACCCGTTGGGGGTCCGGACCTCCACGATTTCACGCTCCCCGAGCCCCATCTGCTCGAAGTCCTCCCCGTTCATCACGATTCGAAGGCCCCGGCGGATCTGTGCCAGATCGGGGCTTTGCCGCGACAGAAGCCCGTCGCCGAAAAGCGAGGGCACTGCCGTGAGACGGAAGGAAAACCCATGCCCGGCGTCCTGCGGCATGGCTGAACGGGCGGGACCCGACTGCTCCTGCGCCACCGATGGCGAAGCGATGCGGGGCGTGTCTTCCCTTCCGAGGGCCCCTGCGAGGTCCCGGAGGATCTCCCGGTCCGGCCGGCACTGCCCGAAGGGGGAAAGGACGGGGCGGATCTCGTTTTCGAAACCCATAACCGAGAGAATCGAGCCCCCCTTCTCCGGGATCAGGGCCGAGGGAAGGACCACGTGGGCCAGATCCGTCACGGCTGTTTCGTAGGGGCTCTGGCAGACGATGAGGTCGAGCCTTTGCAGGGCGGCCCTGACCCTGGCCGGTTCCGGCAGGGTCTCGAGGGGGTCCTCGCCCAGGAGGTAGAGGGCCTGGATGCGGCCGGCCTCGATCGCCTCGATCAGTGTCAGTCCGTCCGCGGCGGCACCGCAGGAAGACAGGCCGGCCTTCCTGAGAGCGCCGGCGCTGTTGACCTGGGCCCCGAGGGGAAGGATCGGCCTTGCACGGTCATGGAGCAGCGCGGCAAGCCGTGCCCTCTGGAGGTTGTCCCCGAAGGGGTCCGGCGCAACAAGGACCGTCGTCTTCCGGTCCGCCCCGAGAAGGGCGATGAGCCTGGCGAGCCCGCAGGTGTCGACGCCGAACCGGGCGACGTCCGCCGAGGCGTGGGTTCGCTCCGACGAAAGGGCGTCGCGCAGCTCCGCGAAGAAGTCCTCGGCGTATCCCGCCGTGATCGCAAGGGCAAGCGTGGCCCGGCGCGTCAGGGTGTCCGGCCACGACGAAAGGACGACCAGCTCCCTTCCCCCTTTTCTCATGAGGCCGTTGACGAGGGGTTTCAGGGTCGGGTGCAGTTCGGCGGCCCCGCCGCCCAGGACGATCAGGATCTCGGCCTCGCTCAAGTCTGTCACCGTTGCCGGCTCCCAGGACGGCCCCAACTCCGCGCCGAGAACAGAGAGAATCTGCCGGTACCCTGCTGCCTGGAGGGATCCGATGTCTGCGCAGCCCAGGGTGTCGCGGAAAATCGAGCCGCAGACCCGGGCCTCCTCCGTCGTGAGATGGTCCGCTGTAAGCAGGGCAAGGGAGGTTGCGCCGTGAGTGCGCCGGATCCCGTCGAGGGCCCTGGCGGCATGTTCGATGGCCTCGCCCCACCCGGTTTGCCACAGGGCTCCGTCCCGGCGAAGCCGGGGGGCCGACAGCCTCGAGGGACTTTCGAAGGCTCGCCAGCCGAAATGGCCCCTCGCGCAGAGGAGCCCCTTCTTGCCGTCTGCAAAGACGGTCGGCGTCACGCGCCGCAGCCGCCCTTGCTCGAGGTGGAAGTCGGCCGAGCAGCCCAGGCCGCAGTGGCTGCAGACGGTGGTCTCCTTTTGTAGCTTCCAGACGCGGCTCCGGTCCTTGAAGAGCTTGTCGTTGAGGGCCCCCACGGGGCACGTGGAGACGCAAAGCCCGCAGAAGTCACAATCGAGGGCCCGTCCCCCGTCGGTTGCCACGACGGTCTTGTGCCCCCGGTGGATGAACTCGAGCTCGTCGCGGCCCTGGAGCTCGCCGCAGATCCGGACGCAGCGGCCGCAGAGGACGCATCGGGTCATGTCCCGCTCGATGAGCGGCGATTGGCGATCCACGTAGCGGGCAAAGCGGTCCGTCCCGAAGGGCGCCTCGGCGATGTTGTAGCGGATGACCAGGTCCTGGAGGGTGCATTCGCCCGCCTTGTCGCAGACGGGACAGTCCAGGGGGTGGTTGACGAGGATGAGCTGGAGCTGCGTCCGGACGGCCTCCAGGACACCGGGCGTGTCGGTGACGATGTCCATCCGGTCGCGGGCCGGGGTGAAACACGACGGGATGAGGCTTCCCGGTTTCTTCCGGTCCTCCACGACGCACAGGCGGCAGGCCCCGTAGGGGGTGATCCGCTTGTCGTGGCACAGCGTCGGGATAAAGACGCGGGCCCTCTCGGCGGCCTCCAGGATGGTGCTCCCCGGGGGAACGGTGACCTCGATGTCGTTGATCTTCAGGGTGATCATGGCTTGCCTCTAGTGTATCGCCTTGAACTTGCAGGCCCGGATACAGGATTTGCAGCGGATGCACTTCTCGCGGTGAAGGACGGCCACTTCCTTCTTCTGCCAGGTGATGGCGTCCACGGGGCACACCTTGGAGCAAAGGCCGCAGCGCTTGCAGGACTCCGCATCGACCTCGAAGCGCAGAAGGTCCACGCAGACGAGCGCCGGGCATCGCTTTTCCCGGATGTGGGCCACGTACTCGTCGTGGAAGTACCGCAGGGTGCTCAACACGGGGTTGGGCGCCGCCTGGCCGAGCCCGCAGTGGGAGGTGGAGGCGATGTGGTTCGCCTGCCTCTCCAGCAACTCGAGGTCGGAGGGCTCCCCCTGACCGACGATGATCTTTTCCAGTGTGCCCAGCATGACCCTGAGGCCCACGCGGCAGGGTACGCACTTGCCGCATGATTCGTCGACGCAGAACTGCGTGAAAAACCGGGCCACGTCCACCATGCAGTTCGTGTCGTCCATGACGACGATGCCGCCCGAGCCCATCATGGCCCCCGCGTCCTGCAGGGAGTCGAAGGTCACCGGCAGGTGAAGGTGCTCGTCCGTGAGGCATCCCCCCGAGGGTCCGCCCAGCTGAACGGCCTTGAACCGCGCGTTTCCCCGGATGCCCCCGCCGATCTCGAAGATGATCGTCCGCAGGTCCGTCCCCATGGGCACTTCCACGAGCCCGACGTTTTTCACGGCCCCCGTAAGCGAGAAGACCTTGGTGCCCGCGCTGTCCTGCGTGCCGATGGAGCGGAACCATTGGCCCCCGTTCAGGATGATCTGGGCGACGTTGGCAAAGGTCTCCACGTTGTTGAGGCACGTGGGCTTGCCCCAGAGTCCCGATTCCGTGGACCGGGGGGGCTTGATGCGCGGCATGCCGCGCTTGCCCTCGATGGAGTACATCAGGGCCGTCGACTCGCCGCAGACGAAGGCCCCCGCACCGGGGTAGATGTCGATGTCGAAATCGAAGCCCGTGCCCAGGATATTGCGGCCCAGGAAGCCCTTTTCGCGGGCCCGGTCGATGGCCGTCCGGAGCATCCTCAGCGCCAGGGGGTACTCGGCCCGGACATAGATGTGGCCCTGGCGGGCCCCGATGGCGTACCCGCAGACGATCATCCCCTCCAAAACGGCGTGGGGGTCGGATTCCATGACGCTGCGGTCCATGAAGGCGCCGGGGTCTCCCTCGTCGCCGTTGCAGATGACATACTTGGGAAACGCCCCGTACTTGCGTGCCTCCTCCCACTTGGTGCCCGTGGGGAACCCCGCCCCACCCCGGCCGCGCAGCCCCGAGAGCTTCACCTCGCCGATGACCGCCTCGGGCGTCATGGCCGTCAGCGTCTTGTACAGTGCGAGGTAGCCGTCGTGGGCGATGTACTCCTCGATCGCCTCGGCATCGATGTGGCCCCGGTTGCGAAGCACGATGAGCTTTTGCTTCGCGAAAAAGTCCAGGTGCTCGATCCCGGGGATTTCCTTCTCGGTGCGCGGCTCGCTCAAAAGCGGCGAGGTGGGGTGCTGCAGCGAGGCGAAAAACCCCTTCAGGGTCTCCGTGAAGTGCTCCTCCGAGAGGACCTGGAAGACCTTGCCGCCCGGCAGGAACATGATGGAGGGCCCCTGGAAGCACGAAATCAGACAATCCGTCTCCACCAGGCCGATCCTCCCCCTGTAGCCCAGTTCGTCGAGGGCCCTCTCCAGCAGCGAGCGCACGTCGATGGGCTTGCGGAATTTGCACTTGCGGCTCGCGCAGTAGGCGATCTTGCTGACCGACGAGATCATTCGATCTCCACCCGTTTCTGCGGTTTCTCGAGCCCCTGCCCGATGGCGTACTCCGCCTTGGGATGCCCGCCCAGGACGTGGCTGTAGAAGATCTCCCGGGTCTTCGCGGCATCGAGCTTCCCGTACTTGACGGGCGCCTGGCCGGGAAGATGGACGGTGATCATGGGCTCCATGCTGCAGAGCCCCGCGCAGCCCGTGACGCGCAGCTTCACGTTTTCAACGCCCAGCCTCTCGATCTCCCCCTGCAGGGCTGAAAAGACATTGCGGCCCCCGGCAGCGATGCCGCAGGTGCCCATGTGGACATCGACGGTCGCGACGCCCTCTTCGAGCTCCTTTTTCCGCTCGTCGATGTAGGTTTCCTTGATCTTACTGAGTTCCTTGATGGTCATGAGCGCTCACTCCCTGTTTCAGGCCTTTTCGATGATCTCTTCCACGTGTTCGGGGTCGATGAGGCCGAAGGTCTCTTCGCCGATGACAACGACGGGCGCCAGGCCGCAGGCCCCGAGGCAGCGGACCTCCTCGATGGAGTACTCGCCGTCGGCAGTGACTTCCCCTTCCCCGACACCGATCTTCTGCTTGAGCCGATCCAGGATCTCGCCGGATCGCTTCACGTAGCAGGCCGTCCCGCTGCAGACCTTGACGACCCTGCGCCCCCGGGGGACGGTGCTGAAATAGGAATAGAAGGTCACCACCCCGGAGACCTTGCTCGGGGGGATATCCATCTTCGAAGCGATATAGCGCTGCAGGTCCACGGGCAGGTACAGGGTGATGTCCTGCGTCTTTTCAAGAGCGATGAGCAGGGCGCCGGGCACCTTCCGGTACGCCTCGATGACGGCGTCCACCTTCGCCATCTGCTCCTCCGAGAATTGTTTTACAAGCTCCCGTCTCATCCGTTTCTTTATCCTTTAGCCTTCAGCCTGTTGCCTGTAGCCTTCTTTACCGGTCCACCTCGGCCAGCACGATGTCCACGGCCCCGATGATGGCCACGACGTCGGCCAGGAGCCTGCCGCGCACCATCTTCACGAGGCCCTGGAGATTGACGAAGGATGGAGGGCGTACCTTGAGCCGCAACGGCCGGCTCCCCCCGTCGCTCACGATGTAGAACCCCAACTCGCCCCGGGGCGACTCGACGGCGTGGTAGACCTCCCCCGCAGGCGGCTTGAAGCCCTCCATGACGAGACCGAAGTGCCGGATCACGGCGGTGATGTCCTGCTTCAGATCACCCTTAGCGGGGAAAACGGTCACTGAGCCCGGCGCCGCCCAGGGCCCCTCGGGAAGCCCCTCGACGGCCTGCCTGGCGATGCGGGCGCTTTCGCGCATCTCCCGGATTCGGACGCGGTAGCGGTCGTAGACGTCCCCCGCCGTCCCGGTGGGTATTTCAAAATGAAATTCGTCGTAACAGCAATAGGGCTGAGCCTTTCGGAGATCCAGCGCCGTGCCGGCACTGCGCAGCATGGGCCCCGAGATACCCAGGCGGACGCAGTCTGGGGCATCGAGGATGCCGACCCCCTGGGTCCGGTATTTCCAGATGGGGTTATCCGTGAGAAGCGTCTCGTACTCGTCCACGCGGCCCTGGAACGTATCGGTGAAGGATTTCACGGTCTCAACAAATCGGCCGTCGATGTCGGCGGCAAGCCCGCCGATTCTCAGAAAGCTGGGCGTGAGGCGCGAGCCCGACAGGGACTCGAAGATGTCCATGAGGGCCTCCCGCTCCCGCAGCGCGTAAAAGAGCGGCGTCATGGCCCCCATGTCATGGGCGTGGGTGCCGAGCCAGAACAGATGGCTTGCGATCCGCTGCAGTTCGGCCAGGGCCGCCCGGACGTAGCGGGCCCGCCGGGGGACCTCGATGTCCATGAGCTTCTCCACCGCCATGACGTAGGCCAGGTTGTTGCTGTGGGCCGCCAGGTAGTCGAGGCGGTCGGTGAGCACGACGACCTGGTGATAGGTGCGGTTCTCGGCAAGCTTCTCGATGCCCCGGTGCAGAAAACCGATGTCGGGACGGGCATCGACGACGGTCTCACCGTCAAGCTCGAGGACGACCCGCAGAACGCCGTGGGTGCTCGGGTGCTGGGGGCCCAGGTTGAGGCTCAGGGTTTCGGAGCTCATGGCTTCCGCACCCCCTCCAGGGGGAAGTCCTTCCGCAGGGGGTGTCCCTCGAAGTCCTCCGGCAGCAGGATCCTTCTGAGATCGGGGTGGTTGCGGAACCGGATGCCGAAGAGATCGAAACACTCCCTTTCGTGCCAGTCGGCCGTCTCCCAGACGGGCAAGACGGAGTCGATGACCGGCTCCTCTCCCCCGAGGGGGACCTTGACCCGCAGACGATGGCCGTGGCGCAGCGAATACAGGTGGTAGACCACCAGGAAGCGGGGGCTCGCGGGGAACCGGTCCACGCCGCACAGATCGGACAGGAAATCGAACGCGAGGGCCTCTTCATCCCGGAGAGCTTTGCAGAGAGACACGATGCAGTCACGGTCGGCCGTAAGGTTCGTCTCCCCCCGGAAGACGGTCACCTCGCCGATGGCTGCGCCGAAGCGTACACGGAGCGCGTCGAGGTTCATCGCGCGCCTCCCTGTGCCTCGCGGGCGATCTTTTCCTGGAGCCGGATGAGGCCGTCGAGCAGCGCCTCGGGCTTGACCGGGCAGCCAGGGATGTAGACGTCGACGGGCAGGAACGTGTCGACCCCCTGGATAACGGCATAGGTCGGGAAAAGCCCGCCCGAGCAGGCGCAGGCGCCCATGGCCACGACCCATTTCGGCTCGGCCATCTGGTCGTAGAGGCGCTTCACCGCGGGGGCCATCTTGCAGGTCACCGTACCGGCAACGATCATCACGTCGGCCTGACGGGGCGAGGGGCGGAAGACCTCCATGCCGAACCGCGCGATGTCGTAACGGGCGGCAGCCGTGGAGATCATTTCGATGGCGCAGCAGGCCAGCCCGAAGCTCAGCGGCCACAGGGAGTTCTTCCGCGCCCAGCCGACGACACGGTCGAGGTTTGCCGTGACGATGGTGGTCTCACCGAGCCGTTCTAGTCCCACTGCAGGTCTCCTTTGCGCCAGACATAGACAAGGGCCGCCAGCAGGACGGCGATGAAGACGAACATCTCGACGAGCCCGAAAACCCCGAGATCCCGGACCACGACGGCCCAGAGGTACAGAAAGACGATTTCCACGTCGAAGATGACGAATAGCAGGGCCATCTTGTAGAACCGGACGGGAAACTGCGTGTGCGCCTTCTCGATGGGCGGCATACCGCACTCGTAAGGCACGTCTTTTTCGGCCGTGAGGGGACGGCAGCCGACCCGGTGGGATACCAGGAGGATCATGGCGGCCGACCCGATGACCAGGAGGAGGTAGATGAAAATGGAAAAGGAAGCCGTCATCCCGTTGAGAATTCCCCTGTTGATAGGATGCGGCTATAAGGGCAACGGCTGTGCCAGGAAAGTCCGCTCTGCGGAAAGCGGCGGCGGCGTGCCGGGCAGGGACGATTCAATCGCTTGATGTAGAAAAGGATTATTTATTTCTGCCGGAAGGGGTCTTTGAGGTCGTTCTCGTCCTCTGGAGCCTGAAGGAAGGCCGAGCCGGAGCGAAAGTATTTCAGAATGAAATGGGACGTTCGGTCAGCGAACACCATCAGGGCAGCGAGTTGAAATCCTTCTCGGATTGCTTGAGCTTTCTCCAGAGCGTTGTGTAGCCGATCCCCAGTTTTTTCGCCACGAGCTTCTGGTTGTAGTTGTACCTCTGCATGGCCTTGAGGAGATGACGGCGCTCCACCTCCTTCAGGGGAAGGATCTCGTCGTCCTGGTGCTGCTCCGCCAACTTGAGATAGTGCTCGCAGGCCAGGGGAAAATCCTCCGGTTGCAGCGTCTCGTGACCCGACAGCAGGGCGGCCCGCTCAAGGCTGTTTCGCAACTCCCGGACGTTGCCGGGCCAGGGATAGGCCATCAGCACAGCCATGGCCTGCGAGGAGACGCCCCTGACCTCCGTTCCGAGCCGCTCATTGATTTCCTGCAGGAAGTAATCGACGAGGGGCAGGATATCCTCCTTGCGCTCCCGCAGCGGCGGGATGACGATGTCGATGACGCTCAACCGGTAGTACAGGTCCTCGCGGAAGGTCCCCTCGCCGATCATTTTCTTGATGTCCCGGTTCGTGGCGGCGACGATGCGGACATCGACAGAGCGGGACGCCGTGTCTCCCACCCGCCGGATCTCCTTTTCCTGGATGACCCGCAGCAGCTTGGACTGGAACTGCGGTGTGGTGTCACCGATCTCGTCCATGAACAACGTCCCCCCGTCGGCCATCTCGATGAGCCCCTTGCGGGTCTGGGTCGCTCCCGTGAAGGCCCCTCGGACATATCCGAAGAGTTCGCTCTCGAGGATTTCGTTGGGGAGGGCGGCACAGTTGATGGCGACGAATTCTTTGTTGTGCCGGGAGCTGCTGCGGTTGTGGAGGATCCGGGCGATGAGTTCCTTGCCCGTCCCGCTCTCGCCGTGGATGAGGATGCCGCTGTCGACATCGGAGACCCGGAGGGCCGTCTGGAGGACCTGCTCCATGCTGCGCGACACGCCCACCACTTCGTCGACGAGGTAGCAGTAGGGCTCGTTGACCCGGCGAAGGGACTTCAGATCGTGTTCGCGACGGTGCAGGGCGTCGCGGACGATCTCGAGAAATTTCCCGTTGTTAACGGGCTTCATGACGTAGTTGAGGGCCCCCATCTTGATCGTCTTGACGACGCAGTCGATGGAGCCGAAGGCGGTGACGACAATCGCGTCCAGGTGGGTGAAGTGCTCCCGGATCCAGTTCAGAAGCCCCACGCAGAGACAGTCCGGGGCGCACAGATCGGTGACGACGAGATCCGGGACGCTTTGCTCCATGCGTTGCATGGCCTCGATCTCGCTCGCCGCTTCATCAATCTCGTACCCCTCGTCGCGAAGAAGGGCGGCCAGCGCCGCGCGCGCCGGTTCGTCGTTGTCGACAACAAGGATTCGTTTCAAACTTAAAGATCGCCTCCGGGTTAAGCCGCTTCCATAACCGTATCGTCAATCTATATCAGAGATTTCCTGTAATCGACAAGGTTTTCGAACTCCCGTGAGACCCGGCATCAGCGCAGGGCTGCCTTGAGGGATGCGGCATAGGCCCCCAGGTCGCCGATCAGATCGGGTCGGCCCGCATGCTCTCCGATGAGTTTCACGAAGGCGCTCCCGACGACGACGCCGTCGGCCATACTGCCGATCTGGCGGGCCTGCTCGGGTGTGGAGACGCCAAAGCCGACGACGACGGGGAGCTTCGTCATCGTGCGGATCACCCCGACGTTTGTGCGGGTCTCCTCCAACTCGGGGCCCCGCGTGCCCGTCACCCCCGTCACCGAGATGTAGTAGATGAAACCCGAGGCCGCTTTCACGACCTTCCTGACCCGGTCGCCACCCGTCGTGGGCGCCACGAGTGAGATGAAGTCGATTCCCGCCGGGTCCGTGTCGACACGCAGCTCCCCCGCCTCCTCGGCGGGGAGGTCCACCACGAGGACACCGTCGACACCGGCGGCGGCGGCCCGCCTTGCAAAGGTTGCACTCCCCATGGAGAAGATCGGGTTGTAGTAGCTGAAGAGTACCAGGGGGAACTCCACGGTGCCTCGCAGCCCGGCGATGAGGTCGAGCACACGGGGCAGCGTCGTACCCTTTTTCAGCGCCGCCTGGGATGCGGCCTGGATCACGGGCCCGTCGGCCGTGGGGTCCGAAAAGGGTACGCCCACCTCCAGGACATCTACTCCCGCCCGCTCGAGGGCCGGGATGAGTGCCCGCGTGGTTTCGAGGTCGGGGTAGCCCGCCGTGATGTAGGCCACGAGGGCTTTTTCGCCTTTCCTCTTCAGCTCGGCAAATTTTTTTTCGATGCGTTTCATAAACCTTATCTCCCTGAAAGGACAAATCCCCCCTGTGAATACCCGACTCCTTAATCTTCCTCTCCCCTGGCGGGAGAGGATTGAGGTGAGGGGG
>DCVI01000213.1:39135-45499 GCA_002327315.1 Syntrophaceae bacterium UBA2192
TCTCCCCTCAAGGGAGAGGGAAACTGAGGAACCGTTTTTCAAAGGGGGATTTTAGATTTTACTTTCTTCGATGATCCCCGCGTCCTTGTCCCCCCGTCCCGAGAGGTTGATAACGATGATCCGGTCGCGCTTCAGCGTGGGCGCAAGCTTCATGGCGTAAGCGATCGCGTGGGCACTCTCCATGGCAGGGATGATCCCCTCGCAGGCGCAAAGTGTGCGGAAGGCCTCCAGGGCCTCTCGGTCCTCGACGGAGACGTAATCGGCCCGCCCAGTCTTCTTGAAGTAGCTGTGCTCGGGCCCCACCCCCGGGTAGTCGAGACCCGCCGCCATCGAGTGGGCCTCGCGGATCTGGCCCGCTTCATCCTGCAAGATGTAGGACTTGCTGCCGTGGAGCACGCCGATGCTGCCGGCCGAGATGGAGGCCGAGTGCATCCCCGTCGCGATCCCGAGACCCGCCGCCTCGACGCCGATCAGCTTCACGTTTGCGTCGTTGCGGAAGGGGTAGAAGATCCCCATGGCGTTGCTCCCGCCGCCCACACAGGCAACGATGAAATCGGGCAGGCGCCCCTCCTGCTTGAGGATCTGCCGCCTCGTCTCGCGGCCGATGACGCTCTGGAAATCCCTGACCATCATCGGGTAGGGGTGTGGGCCCGCGACGGAGCCGATGATGTAGAAGGTGTCGCGGACGTAGGTCACCCAGTGGCGCATGGCCTCGTTCATGGCGTCCTTGAGGGTGGCCGACCCGGCGGTGACGGGGACCACCTCGGCGCCGAGGATTTTCATCCGCAGCACGTTGGGGGCCTGGCGGCGGATGTCCTCCTCGCCCATGAAAACCCGGCACTCCATCCCGAAGAGCGCCGCCACGGTGGCCGTGGCCACCCCGTGCTGGCCGGCGCCCGTCTCGGCGATGACGCGCCGCTTGCCCATGCGCCGGGCGAGCAGGGCCTGGCCAAGGGTGTTGTTGATCTTGTGGGAGCCCGTGTGGTTGAGGTCCTCGCGCTTCAGGTAGATCCTCGCCCCGCCGAGTTTATCCGTAAGGTTTTTCGCCAGGTACAGCGGCGTTTCCCTCCCCGAGTACTGCCGGAGGTAGTAGTGGAATTCTTCGCGGAAGGCCTTGTCTTTCCGGCTCTCCCGGTAGGCTGCCTCGAGTTCCGTGAGTGCCGGCATAATCGTCTCGGCCACGTACCGGCCGCCAAAAACCCCGAAATGCCCTTTCCTGTCGGGCAGCGATGGCATCTTCACGTCTTTGTCTCCTTCACTGGTTGATGGCCATTCTTATAAAATCCCCCACCTGCCCCCTTTGTTAAAGGGGGCAAAGATATTTATCCCCCTTTCATAAAGGGGGACTACAGGGGGATTTTCTTGAAGATCGACTCTTTCCCGACTACGGGGCCCGAGGCTGCATGCCGTCTGACAGTATCGATCACCGACCGTATCTTCTCATGATCTTTCCTCCCGGGCTGTACCTCGACGCCGCTCGAGATATCCACGGCCTGGGGTTTTACCGTTTCCAGGGCCGCAAGGATGTTCTCCGTACCGAGCCCCCCGGCGAGGATGAGGGGGTGGCGGGCCGCCGCTTTGCGCGCCAGGTTCCAGTCGCAGGTCTTCCCCGTGCCGCCGAAACGGACCGGGTCAAGGGCATCGACGAGAAATGCCCTCACCGGGTAATCGACCATCGCGGCAAACTCTTCTTCGCTCCGGAAGGATAGGGCCTTGATCAGCCTTTCGCGAGGGAGTCGCCGGCAGTAATCCTGCGTCTCCGCGCCGTGGAGCTGAATGTAGTCGAGGCCGCAGAGCTCTGCGATCTGCAGCACCTCCACGGCGGCAAGGTTCACGAAGACACCGACCGCACATGCGGATGGAGGCAGTGCCGCGATGATTTCCCTTGCCTTCCCGGGTGTCACATAGCGGGGGCTCGCAGGGTGGAACACGAAGCCAAGGGCATCGGCCCCCGCCGAGGCTGCCGCCAGTCCGTCCTCGATATTTGTAATGCCACAAATTTTGATTTCAACCATTTTCGTCTGTCCGGTCTATCCCGTCTATTCTGTCTATCCGGTCTGTGGCCTGTTGCCTGTCGCCTGTCGCCTATTCCTTCCCCAGCAGCTCCCTGAGTTTCTTTCCGATATCCTTTTCCCTCATCAGGCTCTCGCCGATCAAAAAGGCGTGAATCCCCGCGTCCATGAGCCTCTCGATGTCACCGCGGTTGCTGATCCCGCTTTCACTCACCACCGTGACACCCTTCGGAATTCTGCGGGCGAGCCGGATGCTCGTCTCGAGGTCCGTCCGGAAGGTCTCCAGGTCGCGGTTGTTGATCCCCACAATCCTCGCTCCGGAGGAGATGGCCTTTTCCACATCGGCCTCGTCATGGACCTCCACGAGGGCCGCAATGTCCAATTCCGAAGCAAGCCCGATGAAATCCCGCAGTTCACCTGCCCCGAGGATCCTCGCGATGAGAAGCAGTGCATCTGCGCCCAGGACCCGGGTCTCGTTGATCTGGTAGGGGTCAATGATGAAATCCTTTCTCAGCAGCGGGAGATTGACCGCTCTTCCGATCTGAGGGATGTAGGCGGCCTTGCCCTCGAAGAACTTCCGTTCCGTGAGGATGGAGAGGGCCGAGGCGCCGTTGTCTTCATAGATGCCGGCGATCCCGACGGGGTCGAAGTCCTCTCGGATCCTGCCCTTCGACGGCGAGCTGCGTTTGACCTCGGCGATTGCGGCACAATCCCGGTTTCGGATCGCCCCTCCGAAATCGCGGGTCGGGGGCCTGTCGGCAAGCATCTGACGGAGCTCCCCAAGGGGCAGGATCTCTTTCTGCCGCGCCACTTCTTCCCGTTTGTTCTCAACGATTTTCTGCAGGATCATCTTCTCTTCAAATCCCCCTCTGTCCCCCTTTACAAAAGGGGGAAGCGCTAGAGGAATCCCTCTGTAGCCTTTGGCCTGCGGCCTGTTAACTGCGGCTCATCTCGATGAGGGCCTGGAGCTTTTTGATCGCGGCGCCGCTGTCGATGCATTCCTCGGCAACCCGGATCCCCTCGGCAATGGTCGGCGCCTTCCCGCCGGCGACAATGGCAAGGGCCGCATTCAGGACGACAACCTTGCGCCGCGCCCCGTCATCGCCGGAGAGAACGGCCTTGGTGATCTCGGCGTTTCTCGAGGCATCGCCGCCAAGGAGCGCCTCGCCGCCGTATACCTTTCCGAAGTAATCGGCGGGGTCGATGTTGTAGGTCGAGATGATCCCGTCTTTCAGCTCCGAGACCCGGGTCTCCCCCGTTACGGTGGCCTCGTCGAGGCCGTCTGACCCGTGGACGATGAAGGCCCGCTTCGTACCCAGGTTCTTGAGCACCCCGGCGAACATCTCCGTGAGCCTGGGGTCGTAGACGCCGATGAGCTGAGCCGTTGCAGAAGCGGGGTTGGTGAGCGGCCCCAGCATGTTGAAGATCGTGCGCAGTCCGATTTCGCGGCGGGGCCCGATGGCGTACTTCATGGCCCCGTGGAGCTTCGGCGCGAAGAGAAAGCCGATGCCCACCTGCTGGACGCACTCCTCGACGATCTCGGGCGGTGCGTCGATGTTGACGCCGATCGCCTCGAGCACATCGGCACTCCCGCAGCTGCTGGAGACGGCGCGGTTGCCGTGTTTGGCCACCGTGAGACCCGCCGCAGCCACGACGAAGGCCGCCGTGGTCGAGATGTTGAAGGTGTTGCGGCCGTCGCCCCCGGTGCCGCAGGTGTCGACGATGACGGGCGAGCGGGCGTCGATCCGCGTGGCCTTGAGACGCATGACCCGGGCTGCGCCGGTGACCTCGACGATGGTTTCCCCTTTCATGCGCAGGGCCGTGATGAAGGCCCCGATCTGGGCCGGAGTGGCCTTCCCCTCCATGATCTCCGCCATGGTTTCCAGCATTTCCGCTTCCTGGAGGTCGATTCCGTGGACGACCTTTGCCAGTGCTTCTCGGATCATGATGCTATGCTCCTTTCCCGTTCCCGGAGACCATCTCCAGGAAGTTTCTCAGAATTCGTTTCCCGTTCGGCGTGAGGACCGACTCGGGGTGAAATTGCACCCCCTCGATGGGGTAGTGGCGGTGGCGAAGCCCCATGACCTCGCCCTCCTCCGTCTCGGCGCTCACCTCCAGGAAGGCCGGGAGCGTGTCCCGCTGTACCAGCAAAGAGTGATAGCGACCCGCCGTGAGCGGGTTGGGCAGGCCTTTGAAAATCGTCCGGCCGTCATTGAAGACGGGCGAGGTCTTGCCGTGCATGAGCCTGTCCGCACGGACGACCTCGGCGCCGAAGGCATAGCCGATGGCCTGGTGCCCCAGGCAGATGCCCATGATGGGGATCCGCTGGTGAAACTGCCGGATCACCTCGACGGTGACCCCCGCCTCCTTCGGCGTGCAGGGGCCCGGAGAGAGAAAAATCGCCTCGGGCGCCATCGCCTCGATTTCCTCGAGGGAGATCTCGTCGTTGCGGTGGACGGCCACCTCGCAGCCCAGCTGGCCCAGGTACTGGACCAGGTTGTAAGTAAAGGAATCGTAGTTGTCGATCATGAGGTACATATCGTTTCTCCTTTTCTTCCTGGCGGAGCCTCCCCAGGGCTGTTCAAAAATGCCCAGATGCAAGGCCTCCGAAATCCCGAGGAGTGAGACGTACTTTGTGGTGTACGTCGCAGCGACGAGGGATGAGGGAACGCCGCAGATGGGCGTTTTTCAACAGCCCTAGTCCTCCGACAACTCAAAGCCCCTCGCCGCCAGCCGCACGGCCTTCATCATCCCGGCGGCCTTGTTGAGCGTTTCCTCGTACTCGGTCGCAGGGTCCGAATCGGCCACGATGCCGGCGCCGGCCTGGATCGAGAGCTTCCCGCCCTGGAGGACCATCGTCCGGATCGTGATGCAGAAGTCCATGTTGCCCGTGAAGCTGAGATATCCCACGGCGCCTCCGTAGGGGCCGCGTCGGTCCGGTTCCAGCTCGTCGATAATCTCCATGGCGCGGACCTTGGGCGCGCCCGACAGTGTCCCCGCCGGGAAGGAGGCCCGCATCACATCAAAACAGTCCTTCCCCTCGGCTAGCTGGGCCCGGACGTTCGAAACAAGGTGCATGACGTGGGAGTAGCGCTCGACGATCATGTACTGGTTGACCTGGACGCTCCCGATCGCCGCGATCCTTCCCAAATCGTTTCTCCCCAGGTCGACGAGCATGACGTGCTCGGCCCGCTCCTTGGGGTCCTCGAGAAGCTCGTCGGCCAGCATCCGGTCCTCCTGCTCCGTCCTGCCCCGCCTTCTCGTCCCCGCGATGGGCCGCAGCTCCGCGAAACCGTCCTCGACGCGGACCATGACCTCCGGCGAAGAGCCGATGAGATGGACATCCTCCAGCTTCAGGAAGAAGAGGTAGGGCGAGGGATTGACGAAGCGAAGCGCCCGATAGAGATCCACGGGGTCGAGGGGGTTATTCGCAGAGAAGCGCTGCGAGAGGACTGCCTGGATGATGTCGCCCGCGCCGATGTATTCCTTTGCACGGCGGATCATCTCCTGGAAGGCCTCGCGCGTCATGTTGGATTCGAACTCGACGTCCTTGCGGAAATCCCCGTTTCTCAACAGCAGGGGCTTGATGGGCTCCTGGAGCTGAGCAATCATGCGGTCGATTTTCGCCGTCGCCTCGGCGTAGCACCCTTCGAGGCAGCCTGGCCCCTTGTCGCACCGGGCCGAGGCCACCACCTTGATCGTGTGGCGTACATTGTCGAAGATGATCAGCGTGTCCGTGACCATGAACACGGCGTCGTCGATATCGCCTTGGGCACGCGGGTTCTTCGCCAGCCTCTTTTCGAAGTAACGGACCATTTCATAGGAAAAGAAACCCACGGCCCCGCCGCTGAAGCGCGGAAGCCCATCCACGGTGACAGGCCGGTATCGGGCGAGAAGCTCTTTCAGGACAGCCAGGGGATCGCCCCCGTGGGGCAGCTGCATGAGGTTGCCGTTGCTGCGGACCTCCACCTCCCCGGGCTTCACGCGGACCACGGCCAGCGGGTCGGCGCCCAGGAAGGTGTAGCGGCCCCACTTCTCGCCGCCCTCGACGCTCTCCAGCAGGAAGGCATAGGGGCGCTTCCGGATCTTCAGAAGCGCCGTCACCGGCGTCTCCTCGTCGGCGAGGATCTCCCGGTAGACGGGGATGAGATTGCCGCGTTTGGAAAGTTCCTTGAATTCCTCAAAAGACGGTTTGAACATTTTCTCCTCTGCCTCGATTTCCTGCTTGTCAAAATAAAAAAAGCCGTGCTCCTATTGAGCCCCCTTCCCTGATCTCCCTCTCCCCTCCGAGGGAGAGGGTTGGGGTGAGGGGGACTCTTGCACTGCTGAAAATCGGGATAGGGGGCGGTCGT
>DCVI01000058.1 GCA_002327315.1 Syntrophaceae bacterium UBA2192
AGGTTCCCACTTATCAATCCCTGTTCCCTGTCCAAACAACCCAGACCACCTCTGATTTTACTTTGATATCGCTGTTATTGATTAAAGCAAGAGTTGGTCTGCTTTTACCGTCTACCAACAAAGCACAGTCGACATCGGGGATTACATGTTGCTGAGAAGTCATTCTGCTTATTTGTAATTGATCCTTTGAAATTCCTATTTGCGTTTCCGTTATGGTTTTTTGCGCATCGGCAATAGACTTCATCTGTTCCAATAGGATCAATTGCTGGTTAGCAATTTTCGTCATTGCATCTGCGGTAATTTTTTGTTGCTTATTTAATTCGAACTGCGAATAGGAAATAAAGAGTTGAAATATTGCAATTATGATTGGCAGTGCAGGCCAGAATTTACTTACGGATCTGAAAACAGATAATATAAACTCCCCTGTCTTCGTAAGACGTGGTTTAATGAAATCAATTAGCTGATCGACTAATATTCTTAATTTCATAAATTTCATCCAGCTTGCCTAACCGGCTGTTGATTCCGTCATTGAACAAATGGGGTCGCATCTTGTATTTCAGAACTTCTCTTTTTATAGCAACCTATTCGACGGCAAAAACAAAACCCCGCTCTCTTCTGAGATACGGGGTTTATCTTTTCATGGCATGCCCCTTTGGGGGTTGGGTGGTTGGGTTAACCCGATGCCGTTGGTTGTGCCTGCCGTCGAGGAATCATTAACCAAATAAATTCCATGGATGCAAGAGAATTATCGTTGTGGGCATCCACATTGAAAAAAAGAGCCGCCCCACGGCAGAAGATGAGGCGGCTCGGTGTATCACGTATGAGGATAGCCCCCGGTTCTCAGAGCCATCCCATGTTTTCGGCCTGCGCCTTGATTTTTTTGTTGTACTCGCCCCTTCTCAAGAAAAAGCCTTCCGGATCGAGGTCCCTGATAATTCTAATCTGTTCTTCCGTCGGCGGTTCGGTCTCCCGGATAATCGGCGATACCTTCAGATCCCAGTTGACGTTCTCTTTTACCGAATCCACCGTGAGGCCCGGGTGATAAGTCTCCAAATACATTTCTTTCGTTTCGGGACTGAATCGGAACACCCCCCTAGTTGATATGACGGCAGCCGGTCCTGTCCCTTCCGGAAGCCCTTCCTCATAACGGGTGTTTCCTCCCCTCAGATATCCCGGTGTTGTTACATAATCGCATTTCTCGACGAACCGCCGCTTCTCGTGAACCATGACGATCAGGCTTCTCCTGGCAAAGGCTCCAAAATCATGGGCCCCGCCACTGCCTGGAAACCGGACATCGGGCTTAAAATAATCCCCGAAACAAGTCGAATTCAGATTGCCGTATTTGTCAACCTGAGCCCCCCCGACAAAACCAACATCAATGAAGCCTCTCTGTAGGAACAGGGCCATGATGTCTGTCAATTGCCCCGCGAAAAGAGCCCTGGGGACCAGATCCGGATCCACAACACTGAACGGCGTTCTTGATGGCATGGAATCAAAGGACCCCGTTTCGTAGGCCATTTTGCAATTGGGAGCGTGGGTTCTTTTGGCCAACATGGCGCCAAGCAGAGGCAAGCCGACACCGATCAGCACTCTTTCTCCGTCTTTGATTTCTCTCGCACAGGCTGTGATCATCAATTCCGGCAGCGTAAAGTCTTTGGCGTATTTCTGGTCGCTCATGTTTCAACCTCCTATATGTCCATGTGCATGGTGTCGAAGGGATAAGTGCCGTAATTGATCGGATCGCTGTAATACGGCTTTGGCTTCAGCCTCATCAGCCTCTTATATCCATACTTTTTGATATAATTCGCGATGTACCCAGCCCTGTCGTCTACGCCATAGACCCATTCGTCCAGGAACTTCTTGAACTTGACGTCATCGTCGGCGACGAAATTCGCATACATGTATCTGAACCAACGGTCATCATCGTGATATCCAAACAAGTGCCCCGGATGGGCGCCCCACGGTTCGTGTACGACAGCCGCCACCCTGAAGCCGGGGACAAGCGTCGATTCCGGATTCCGCCTGATGGTATCCGTGTCGACAATCTCCTCCACACTCGCGATGATTGTTTTGCCGGAGAGCGTTCCCCATTTTGCTGAAAAGATGGAGCCCCACGTCTGAAGGTTACCCTCGAGGTCTGCGCGCTGACAATGGATGATGGAGACGTCGGGGTTGATGCCTGAGATCAGCGTTACTTTTTGCCCGGTGAAAGGACAGTCCACATGTTTCAGCTTGTTTTCTCCGAGGAAGGACCTGATTTCGTTGATCGATGACCCTTTCTGAGACATGATCGGCATAAATGGAACACCCATAGCGCCGGCCATTAACTTTGTTGTCAGGCCGAAGTTTGAGTAGTCTTCAACTTCTACCAGCCCCTTCTCGACAGCTCGACGAAAACGGTATCCCGTTCCAAACGCTTCGTTGGCGGACCACGATAGGATGAGTCTTTTCGCGCATCCCGCACCGATCATTTGATCGAAAATCTCTCCCGGTGAACTCTCGATCAGGGTAAGATCTTTTTTCCCCTGCCTGATGATCTCATGGGCTGCCGCGGCTGCGTGGTTGGCCCAGACCGCGCTTATGTACAGCGTCATGCCGTCACTAACGAATTTAGAAATCGCTTCTTTCATCGTCATGAGTTTCGATTCTTCAGCCATACTGGTCCCCCTTTTTTGTTTCAGTTGCTGTTACAGTTTATGAATCGAAAAGAATACTCCCTCGTTAAAGGCTATTTTCCACCCCCTTCCCAGGATTGAACTGATGCAGACTATGTTAATTGGGATTAATGGTTAAAGATGGGCAATATAACTGCGCTTTTTATTTCAAGGACAGGGATGACCGCGAAAAGGCCGAAACACAAAACCCCGCTCTCGATTGACATACGGGGTTTTCTCATTTCATGGCATGCCCCTTTTGAGGGTTGTAGGTTAGTGGTTAACCCGATGCCGTCATAGTTTATTGTTTTGTCGAGTCATATTAAACCATTATCCTCCGTGGATGCAAGGACCTATTCTCGCAGCCCCCTCACTTCCCGTCGTCGACGCTGATCCAGAGGGCGACGAACTCGGCTTTCTCCATCACGAAGTTGTCCTCGGGAACGACGAGGGACCAGTTCCTGAATTTCACGCCGTGGAGGGTGAGCATCTTTGCTTTCCCGGGAACTGCGGGGTTTGCCAGCCGCATGGTGATGTTGAAGGAGGGCTGCACCCAGATGCCTGAAGGTCGGCTGGTCGCGGCATCCCCGAGCATCAGCTTCAGCAGGGCGCCGTTGATGTAGGCCCGCCCGATCGTTCCGCTGACGGTGACGTTTCCCGACCGGATTTCGGTGGGATATTGCTGGCCCTGTTCGTGGAGGGGTTTGAGATCCGAGCTGACTTGGATTTCCACGTTCATTGCGCGGCCGACGGGCGTCAGCGAATATTCGTCGATGATTCTTTTTGCGGCGTCCCCTTCGACCCCTGCATCCACAAACAGGGAAATGGTTGCATCGCTGCCGCTGACAACATTGGACTGTGGCATACGCCTTCTCCTTCCATCGGAATGGGATCGCGGGCATCATTTCCGGATTCCGAAAATCATTAAACAAATAAATTCCATGGATGCAAGAAATATTCTTCCATTCAGAGTACTTGCGCAGTGATCATGGCGTGGGATTATTTGAAAAACTCGCCCGTTCCTGCTATATAGCATCCATCGCCGATTGCCCCCTCTTTGCTCTCCGACGCATCCAGGGAACATGATTTGAGGGATGGGGTTGTTCACCCTCACCTCAGTCCTCTCCCCTCAAGGGAGAGGAAGATCAAGGAAAAGGTTTTCCATAGGGTGCGGGAGAGTCGGGGAAGGCGGGAGAGAACAGAGCGAAAAGAGCAAGAGGAGTATATAAGGAACAAGGTCTGGACGAGGATGCCGCGCGATGCAGCGCAGGCATCCGGGGAAGGAGGATGAAGCCATGAAGAAGATCGCTGTCCTGGTTGTTGTGATGATGCTTGCCGCGGCGCCCTGTGCATTTGCGCAGGCCCTGGCGGACAAGGCAAAGGCCGAGGGGAAGGTGGCGTTCTACGCCAACATGACATCGGTGGAGCCCGTCATGGAGGCCTTCCAGAAAAAATACGGTATCAAGGCGGAATACACGCGGCTCTCCACCAGCAAGTTCGTGGCAACGATCCTGACGGAGCACGCGGCCGGCAAACTCACGGCCGACGTCCTGCAGGCGCCCATCCCGGTCCTGGAGCTGCTGATGAAGAAAGGCGTGCTGGCCTCGTACGTATCCCCCGCCTCGGCCGGGTACCCGAAGTGGGCCAACAAGGACGGCAAGATCCAGAGCTTCGGCATCGAGTACGTCGCCCTGATCTACAACAAGGATCTCGTCAAGCCCGCCGATCTTCCAAAGACCTACCAGGAACTGACGAACCCGAAATGGAAGGGCAAGATCGTCATGGCCGACCCCGCCTCGCACCCCACGACCATCTCCTGGCTCGTCGGGCTCAAGGAGAACGTGATCAAGTCCGATGCGGAGTGGAGGGCCTTCCTCAAGGGTCTGGCCGCCAACAGCCCCATGTTCGTTGCTTCCTTCGGCCCCACGCCGGCCCCGATCGAGACGGGCGAGAAGCTGATCGGCATCTCCATGCCGAAGTACATCGTCACCAAGGCCCCCGCGCCGCTGGATTGGGCAAGGGTCTCGCAGCCCATGATGGGGACTCCCCGAGGGATCGGCATTGCCGCCAAGGCACCCCATCCCAACGCCGCGAGGCTCTTCGTCGATTACTGGCTCTCGAAGGAAGCCATGAAGATCATGGCCGACCAGGTGGGTGAATACGTCCTTGCCCCGGGCGTCTATCCCCCGATCGCCGGGATCGACAAGGCCAAGGTCATCCCGATCCGGGAGCTCTCCGACGAGGAGATCAAGAAATGGGGCGCCGAGTTCAAGAAGATATTTGCGAAGCAATAGCAGCTTCGCTGCAGTAAAAACAAAATAGTCATTGCGAGCGCAGCGACGCAATCTTCGTTATAGAATCAGCGCAAAGATCTCAAACGTGGATCGCCACGCCTCGCGAGGCTCGGCTCGCGATGATCTTTTTTTAGAAACAGCTGGAGCACTTTCATGATTCGTTGTGCCCGAATCTCACGGGCATGAAGGTTGATTAGGAAATAGCAGAAATAACAGCAGAAAGAAAATCCCCCTTGGTCCTTCTTTATGAAGAGACTGTGCTGCAATGTCATTGCGAGGAGCAGCAGCGACGAAGCAATCTCGTAAAGTACTGTAAACGCCGAGATTGCTGCACTCCAGAACATCCACCCTCACCCCAACCCTCTCCCCTCAAGGGAGAGGGAGATTATGGAAGGGGTTTGCTGAAGGTTCGGATCGCAATGACGAAGCCGTATTAAGGCACGGTCGCGAAAGGGAGAGGCCTAGCGAAGGCAGAATCATGGAAATCCGCGTCAGGAATGTCAGCAAGAACTACTATTCGGACGGAAAGAAGATCGAGGCGCTGGCCGACGTCGATCTGACTATTCCGTCCAACCGGATCTTCACGCTCTTGGGGCCGAGCGGCTGCGGCAAGACGACACTGCTGCGCTGCATCGTCGGCCTGGAGTCGCCCGATACGGGCGAGATCGCCATCGGCGACGAGGTTGTCTTCTCGGCCGAGCGGGGCATCTTCGTCCCGCCGGACAGGCGGGGGCTGGGCATGGTGTTCCAGACCTACGCCATCTGGCCCCACATGAACGTCTTCGACAACGTGGCCTACCCCCTCCAGGCCCGCAACGAATCGACGGAAGAGACCGTCCGCAAGGTCGCAAAGGCGCTCCACTTCGTTCAGCTCGACGGCTTCGAGAAGCGCCCGGCCACAAAGCTCAGCGGCGGTCAGCAGCAGCGCGTCGCCTTGGCCCGGGCCCTGGTGGCCGAGCCGAAGGTGATCCTCTTCGACGAGCCCCTGAGTAACCTCGACGCCAAGCTCCGGGAAGAGACGCGGAAGGAGCTGCGGCGTTTTCTCACGGAGCTCAAGATCACCGCCGTCTACGTGACCCACGATCAGATCGAAGCCCTGGCGCTCTCCAACACCATCGCGGTCATGCGCAACGGCCGGATCGTCGAGATGGGGACGCCGCGGGAGATCTATTTCGATTCCGACCGGCAGTTCGTGGCGGATTTCATCGGGCATGCGAACTTCATCCCGGGCAAGGTCGCCGTGGTCGGGGAATCCGGAACGAGGATCGATTCCGCCATCGGCCCCATCGCCTGCGCAAAGAAGATCGGGGCGGCGCCGGGAACGGCGGTCACCGTGTGCATCCGTCCCGAGTTTATCCGCGTGCTGAAGGAAAGCCGCAGGGACGGGGAAAACGTCTTCCGGGGGAAGGTCGAATCCCTGGTTTTCGTCGGGGACGCCTACGAGGGGGAGATCCGCGTCGGCGAGACCCTGCTGATCTTCCGGATCGAGCCGACGACCGCCGTCCGGGAGGGCGAGGAGATCGCCCTCCATTTCGACCCGCTTCACTGCTCGATCCTCATGAACTGAAGGCGACGATTCAGGAAAATCCCCCTCTAAGGGATGCGTTCCCTCGTCTTCCTCTCCCCCCGCGGGAGAGGATTGAGGTGAGGGGGACAATTCCCGTACCTTTTTTCACCCTCACCCTGACCCTCTCCCGTCAAGGGAGAGGGAAATTATGGTGGCAGCCTCCAGAGGGAGAGGGAATCTANNGGAGATAGCCTCCAGAGGGAGAGGGCAATTACAGCAGAGGCCTTCAAGGAGGGTTGGGGAGGATTTAAGAGAGGACTCATCATAAGAAGTGTTGTCCCGCTTTGTCGGGAATGACAAAATGGAGATGAATCGGCCTGCGATGCAAAAGACGAGAACGGCGCTGACGCCGGGCCTGATCGCGATTGTTGGATTTCTCACGGTCTGCCCCGTCGTCATGCTCATCCTGGGGAGCTTCAGTGAGGAGCTGGGCATCTTCGGCACATTCACACTGGATAAATACGTCCAGGCCTACACCGACCCGGCCTTTGCCGAGATCCTTGTCAGCACGGTGATCTTTACCCTGGGTTCGGCCCTCGTTGCGACGGGGCTCGCCCTGTTTCTGGCCTACCTGAACACCCGGACCAACATTCCTTTCAAATTCATGTTCGGGATCATTTCCCTCATCCCGATGATGGTGCCGCACATCCTGTTTGCCGTAAGCTGGGTTCTCCTGCTCAACCCGTCGAACGGGATGATCAACCTCTTCCTGCGGCAGGTCTTCGGTTGGGAGGAGGCGGCGCTCAACATCTACACGCTCAAGGGGATGATCCTCGTGGAGGGGCTGCTCGACTTGCCCATCGCCTACCTGGTCATCGCCCCCGCCATGGCGGCCTTTGACGTCTCCCTCGAGGAATCTTCCCGGGTCTGCGGGGCGTCGAACTGGCGAACACTCTTCCGCGTGACCCTGCCGGTCCTGCGGCCTGCCATCCTTGCCGCGATGACGCTCGTGATCGTCCGGAGCCTGGCCTCCTTTGCCGTTCCTTCGGTCATCGGCATGCCGGGACAGATCTACGTGCTCGCCACGCACATCTACCGCATCATCGCAACCGGTTACGCCACGGACTACGGGATGGCCGCGGCGGTGGGGATGAGCGCCCTTGCCGCCTCCATCACGCTCATCGTCCTGTACCGGCGCCTGACGCGGGAAGGCGAGAAGTACGTGACCGTCTCCAGCAGGGGCTACCGGCCCAGCGTGATCGACCTCAAGGGGGCGAGGTACCCGCTCTTCGGGATCGTCGCCCTGCTGTCCTTCGTGCTGATCGTCCTGCCGGTCATCGTCTTGTTCTACACGTCGCTCGTACCCTACGTGATGACGCCGAGTGCGAAGGCCTTCGCGATGATGAGCTGGAGGCACTGGCTGGCGGTCCTCAAGGACCCCGTTTCCCTGCTTGCCCTGAAGAACAGTCTTTACCTCGGCATCGGCGGGGCGACGCTGGGGATGATCCTCTCGTTCTTCGTCGCCTACGTGATCGTCAAGGTCCGGACGAAGGCCTCGGGCTTTCTCGAATCCCTGAGCTTCCTGTCCTTCTCCTTCCCGGGGATCGTCGTCGGGATCGGCTTCATGTGGTTCTTCGTCCAGACGCCGCTGTACTCCACGATCTGGGCTCTGCTGATCGGCTACATCGCCACCTACCTGCCCTATGGCCTGCGGCCGCTCACGAGTGCCTTCGTCCAGATCCACGGCAACCTGGAGGAATCCTCTCGGGTATGCGGCGGCGGGCCGCTCTACACCATGCGCAGGATCGTCCTTCCCCTGCTGATCCCGGGGATCGTCTCCGGGTGGATCCTGATGGCAACCATGTTCGTCAGGGAGCTGAGCCTTTCCGTCGTTCTCTCCCGGCCCGGCACCGAGGTCCTGGCCGTCCAGATCCTCCGGTTCGCCGAAGACGGGCTGTGGGGAAGGCTCTCGGCCTTGGGGATCCTGATGATCTTCATCTCCACGGCCCTGGTAGTTCTCGCTACCCTGGTTGGGAAGAAGCTGACAAAGAGGGACTAG
>DCVI01000103.1 GCA_002327315.1 Syntrophaceae bacterium UBA2192
GGAAAGCTCACGGGCGCCAGGAAACAGCTCGACCCCTACAAGATCGTCTTCACCTTCGCCCTGGGGACGCAGATTCTTTACGACTTCATCAACGACAATCCCTGGTGCGCCACCTACCCGGTCAACTACACCAACAGGCCCTCCATCGCCGCGTTGAACGACAACCTGGTCACGATCAACAACGCCGTCGAGGTCGACCTCTACGGCCAGGTCTGCTCCGAGTCGTCGGGCTTCCGGCAGATCACGGGAACGGGCGGTCAGCTCGATTTCATCCTGGCCGGCTACGAATCCAGGGGCGGAAAGTCCATCGTCTGCCTGCCTTCGAGCTACAAGGACAAGGACGGCAAGACCCGGTCGCGCATCGTCCCCTTCCTGCCCCACGGGGGAATCGTGACCGCACCGCGAAGCATTGCCCACATCATCGTCACCGAGTACGGGAAATTCAACCTCAAGGCGCGGAACACCTGGCAGCGCGCCGAGGGGCTCATCAACATCGCCCACCCCGACACGAGGGAGGAGCTGATCAAGGCGGCCGGCGAGCAGGGCATCTGGCGCAACAGCAACAAGCGCGGCTAGCCGATCGCCATTCAGACGAACAACCACGGGGCCGGCGGGAAGCAACAAAACGACCTTCCCGCCCGTCCTTTCAGAAAGGAGCAAAGAGATGGATTTTGAACTGTCCGAAGAACTCAAGATGTTGAGGGAGATGACCTACAAGTTTGCCGTGGCGGAATTCACGCCCCACATCCGGGAGTGCGACGAGCACGAGAAATACACCCCCGAGATCCGCAAGAAGGCCGCCGAAAACGGCCTCGTGGGGGCCTGGATCCCCGAACAGTACGGCGGCTCCGGCGCGGGCTTTTTGGGCAACGCCATCATCACCGAGGAGCTCTCGCGGGTGGACATGGGGATCGGCCTCAACGTGATTGCCGCCCCCTTCGGCTGCGAGGCCATCTTCCAGAACGGCACGGAGGAGCAGAAGCAGAAGTACCTGCCCCCCGTCTGCAAGGGCGACTGGGTCGCCGCCGGCGCCTACACGGAACCCAACGCGGGCACCGACGTGGCGGGTTACAAGACGCGCGCGGTGCGCGACGGCAGCGACTTCGTCATCAACGGCAACAAGATGTTCATCACCAACGGCACCGTCTGCGACTTCATGGTCGTCCAGGCCATCACGAAGCCCGAGGAGAAGAAGCATAACAGCTTCAGCATGATCATCGTGGATGCCAAGGCCAAGGGCATCACCCGCAACAAGATCAAGGGAAAGATGGGCATCCGCTCCAGCGACACTGCCGAGATCGCCTTCGAGGACGTGAGGGTCCCGCAGGCGAACCTCCTGGGCAAGGAGGGCCGCGGCTTCTACCAGCTCATGCACTTCTTCGACACGACGCGCTCCATGATCGCCGCGCAGGCCCTGGGCCTCTCGGTGGCCTGCCTCGATGCAAGCGTGAAGTACTGCAAGGAGCGAACGGCCTTCGGCGCGCCCCTGGGATCCTATCAGCTCACGCAGAAGAAGCTCGCCGAGATGGCGATCCACATCGAGGCCCTGCGGACCCTCACCTACCGCGCGGCCTGGACCTTCGACATCGGCAAGCCCGACTACACCCTTTCGGCCATGGCCAAGTTCCTCGGCGGGCAGACGGCCGTCTTCTGCGCCAATTACGCCGTCGAGCTCCACGGGGGCTACGGCTACATCGACGAATACGTCGTCCAGAAGTACTACCGCGACGCCAAGATCCTTGAGCTCTACGAGGGGACCAAGGAAGCGGAAATCATGACGATCGGCCGCGTGCTGCAGTCAAAGTAGGTTTATAATCAAATCCCCCTCTTTCCCCAAGGCAGCTTCGCTGCAGGAATTGGTTGATTGGGTAACTGGTTGATTAGGTAAGGACAGACAGCCTGCCCTCGCTGCCCATTCTTCCTTATCAACTAGTCAACTCATCACCAGTTACTGCTGCGCAGCAGCTCATTGGGGGATGAAGGGGGATTTTTCATTCTCCTCTTCGATCCAATAGAACCGGTGGAACGGATCGAACCGATCAAAGCGTCCTTTATTTCGTGAAGACCTTTTTCAGCAGATCCGTCGTCCTGGCGGCGGGGTTCGTGCGGATCTTCGTCTCCTCCCGCCCCACCATGTGGAACAGGCCGTCGAGGGACTTGTCCGTCACGTACTTGTCGAGATCGAGGGAATCCATCTTCGCGAAGGGCATCATCGTCGTGTAGCGGTCCGTCATGGCCTTGTATGCCTTCGTCACACCGACCTCGTTCATGCTCTGCGAGATGTCGGGCTTGAAGGCGTCGAAGAGCTGCGTCGAGGTCTTCGACTTGAAGTACTCCGTGGCCGCCGTGTTCCCGCCGCCCAGGATCTTCTGGGCGTCGTCGATGGACATGGACCGGATCGCGCCGGCAAAGATGTCGGCCGCCTTCGGTGCGGCCTTCTCCGCCGCGCGGTTCATGCTGAGGACAAAGGCGTCCACCTCCTTCTGGTAGCCCGCCATCCGCAGGGCGTCGCCTACACGGCGGACGTTCTCCGGCAGGAGGATCTTGACGGCCTCGTTTCCGAAGTAGCCGTTCGTTTTCGACAGCGCATTGACCGCGTTCTTTGTGCCGACGGACAGGGCCTCTTTCAGACCCGAAGCGACGGTGCCGGACTCCTGCGCGGAGCCGCCGGTGGGCATCGACGGCAGGGCCTTCAGCAGATCCGTCATGTCGGCCGCGTGAACCGCAGGGACAATCAGCAAAAGGAACAAACTGAGCGCAAAACCCGTTTTTTTCATGATCCTTCCTCCTTCTCGATCTCATTCTTCCATTGCTCCAGGCGGTACCGTCCATCGATCCGCCATTGCCGTAATCGCCGCTTTAGGGTATCCTGTGCGTGATTTTTAATCCCTGTAAAGGACAGATTACCATGAGCATCGTTTCCTCGAAAAGAAAAAACCTGCAGGAGCTTCTCTTCCCCCGGGGGATCCCGCCACTGTGGTGCCCCTCGCTCACGCACTTCGACGCCGGCCGCCGGATCGACCTCGGACGGATGCAGGCCCACATGGCGTGGATGATGCCCCACGTGAAAGGCTATCTCGTCCCCGGCTCAACGGGCGATGGATGGGACCTCGACGACGCCGAGACGGATACGGTTGTCCGGTTTGCCGTCGACATGGCGCGAAAAAAGGGGGTTTCGCTTCTGCTGGGGGCCCTCCGGAAAAATACGGTGGACGTGACGGGCAGCATCGAGAGGTTTCTCGACATCCTGCGCAAGCTGACCGGCAAGAGCGATCCCCTTGCGGCCCTGATTGCGTCCGGCGTCAGCGGTTTCACCGTCTGCCCGCCCGCCGGGAAGGACCTCGACCAGGCGACAATCGGCGCGGCCCTGGAAATCGTCCTGGACATGGGCCTGCCCGTGGCCCTCTACCAGCTCCCCCAGGTCACCGGGAATGAAACGGCGCCGGAGACGTTCGCGAGGCTCGTCGCCAAATACCCGAATCTCATCCTCTTCAAGGATTCGAGCGGCGCGGACCGCATCGCCCTGTCCGGTGTCGAGGCGCGCGGGGTATTCCTCGTGCGAGGCGCCGAAGGGGATTACGCCCGGTGGCTCCGCTCTGCCGGAGGGGCCTACGACGGCTTCCTGCTGAGCACGGCCAACAGTTTCCCGGCAGGGCTTCTGGACGTTGTTGACGGGATCCGGGAGGGCCGCCTCGCGGAGGCGCTCAGGGTTTCCACGGCTCTCTCCGGGGCCGTTGGGGAGGTTTTCGGCCTCGTCGGGGAAATCCCCTGCGGCAATGCCTTTACCAACGCCAACAAGGCGATCGAGCACTTCATGGCCTACGGGCCGAAGGCGGCGGACCGGGAAGGCCCCATGCTCCACGGAGGCATCCGCATCCCTGAGAGCATCATCTCGGCCGCAGGCGAGAGCCTGCGACGTTATGGTTTGATGCCCGAAAAAGGATATCTGGAGTAACAGAACGAAGCGAGGAAGATAAGAAGAGCGGAAAAAAGTGTTCCCCGGAAGGGCAAACTGAACCACGAAAGGGAAATTGTTATGGGTAAGATGAAAATCGTTATGCCGGGGATGCTGCTTTTTGCAACGGCACTGCTGACCCTGTCCTGTGCCTCCTCCATGCAGCTGACGGACAATTGGAGGAACTCGGCCTACACGGGACCGGCCTACAAGAAGATCATGGTCGTCGCCATGACGAAGCAGGACGATGTGAGGCAGTCTATCGAGGACGAGTTCGCCAAACAGCTCAGGTCGCGGGGCGTCGAGGCGGCCGCCTGCCATGAATGCATTCCCGACGTCGACAAGGTAACACGGGAAGAGCTGGCGAAGGTGAGCCAGGGAATGGGAATCGAGGCCTACCTCATCGTGCGGGTCCTGAGGGTGGGAACCGAGGTTCAATCCTACCAGGCGAACAGCCCTTCCGCCATGGCAGGCTCCACCGGCACGGATTCGATGATGAACATGCAATGGTTCGGCCCCGAGCCGGCGATGGGCAAGCGAAGCGAGGTATCGACGCTGGAGTCGAGGCTCTACGACGGGAAAACCGCGAATATCGTCTGGAGATCCACCGTCAATGCCGTCAATCCCTCCCCGAGCGGAGGACAGATTCCCAAATTTGTCAGCCTGGAATTGAAGGCCCTCAGCGAAAAGCAATTGATCCCGTAAAGAATATGTGACCGGTGAATACAGGGGGCAAGGTCAAGGGATAAATCCAATCCCCATAACTCTTACCCCTTTACCCTTTACCCTTTACCCTATGAAAATCATTCCCTACAAAGACCAATACGACACCGGACTGCTCCAGCCGGTGCCTCGCGCACCGTACCGCAGGGAGATCGGCATCGAGGGCGCCCTGCCTTTCACCGGCGCCGACATCTGGACGGCTTACGAGCTGTCGTGGCTCGATCCAAAGGGCAAGCCCAGGGTGGCCATGGCCACCTTTACCGTTCCCGTCGATTCGCCGAACCTCGTCGAGTCCAAGTCCTTCAAGCTCTACCTCAACTCCTTCAGCCAGACTCTTGTCCCCTCCACGGAGGCCCTGCGGGACATTCTCCGCAAAGACCTGGGAAGCGCCTGCGGCACGCCCATCGGCGTGGAGATGTTGCTGCCCGGGGATTTTCCGGATGAACAGATCGAGGAACTGGACGGGGATCTCATCGACGAGATCGACGCGGAGATCCGGGACTACCGGCCGAACCCGGGGCACCTCGTGGTGGGTCGCACCAGCATCGAAGAGACACTCGTCTCGAACTTGTTGAAGACCAACTGCCCGCTGACGGGCCAGCCAGACTGGGCGAGCATCCAGTTACGATACAAGGGGCCCCGGATCGACCGCGAGGGCCTGCTGAAGTACCTGGTGTCCTTCCGGCAGCACGGCGGTTTTCACGAGCACTGCACCGAGAGCATCTTCATGGACCTCATGCATCGGTGCCGGCCCGAAATGCTCACGGTCTACGCCCGCTACATGCGCCGCGGCGGCCTCGACATCAACCCCTTCCGGACGAATTGCGGCGAAAAATTGCCTCGCAACGTGCGGACAGCCCGGCAGTGAAGAAGCGGTTAGTGGCTAGTGGTTTGTAAAGATGTCTTTTCTTTTCACTAGCCACAGGACACTAGACACTAAGCACTGGAGTATTCATGCTTCCCGACCACAAGACGAAGATCGTCTGCACGATAGGCCCCGCCTCGGAGTCCCTTGAAGTCCTGGAGCGGATGATCCGGGCGGGGATGGACGTGGCGAGGCTCAATTTCTCCCACGGGGATTACGACCGGCACCGCCGCATCATCGGGAACATCCGCGCCGCCGCAAAGGCCGCGGGCCGGCGCGTGGCCATCCTGGCCGATCTGCCGGGCCCGAAGATCCGTCTCGGAAAGCTGGAACGGGATCCCGTCGACCTCAATGCGGGCGACGAATTCACCCTGACGACGGAAAGCACCACGGGGAGCGCAAAGAGGGCCTCCACGTCTTTCACCAGGCTCCCCGAGGTGGTGAAGCGGGGCGACACGATCTTTCTCAACGACGGGCTCGTCCAGATGGAAGTACTCGACGTCGGCGTCCCGGAGGTGAAATGCCGTGTTGCCGTGGGCGGAGAGATCCGCTCCCGCGTGGGTCTCAACCTGCCCGGTATCGAGCTGGGCATCGGCGCCTTCACCGACGAAGACCTCCGGTGGCTGCGGTTCGCAGCCGGCGAGGGTCTCGACGCCGTGAGCCAGTCCTTCGTCGAAAAGGAATCCGATATCGTCGCCGTCCGCGAGGCGGCCCACGCCATGGCTTACCACCCCCTGATCATCGCCAAGATCGAGCGGGCCCGGGCGCTTGACCACATAGACGCCCTGCTCGAGGCCGCCGACGGCCTCATGATCGCGCGGGGCGATCTGGGGGTCGAGATCCCCATTGAGCAGATCGCGCCGGTACAGAAAGGGCTCATGCGCCGGGCCAACCTGCTGGGGAAGCCCGTCATCACGGCCACCCAGATGCTCGAGTCCATGATCGCAAACCGCCGTCCGACCCGCGCCGAGTCCACCGACGCGGCCAACGCCATCCTCGACGGCACGGACTGCGTCATGCTCTCGGGGGAGTCGGCCATCGGGAAATTCCCCGTCGAGGCAACGGACATGCTCGCCCGGATTGCCGCGGCAACCGAACCGACCCTGCCCGCCTACGCCGTTGCCGAAAAGCTTCGATCCCAGCGGCGTGACGACGGGGTCCGGCTGATGGATCTTATCGCCATGAGCGTGAGGACGACGGTGGAGCGCGTGACCCCGGCGGCAGTCTTCGTCCCCACGCGAAGCGGGTCAACGGCAAGAAGCATCGCCCGGTTCCGCCTGCCGGTCTGGATCGTCGCCATAAGCGCCGTCGAGGCCACCTGCCAGCGGCTGCAGTTCACCTGGGGTGTCCACAGCGTCTTCGAACCGGACCACCCCGAGGACTGGAAGGGTTACATCGGCCAGTGGCTCCGCGACAACGGGGTTCCCGGCGAGATGGCCGTCCTCACGGAAGGCCCGTCATCGAAGCACCCCGAGGCGAATCACCGCATGGAAATCGTTGACCTCACACCGGGAAGCCGGGTATAAATACAGCGTTCACACCGAATTCGAAAGGCCTGCGTATGAAAAAGCTCGTGTTGATCCGCCACGGCGAGAGCACATGGAACCAGGAGAACCGTTTCACCGGATGGACGGACGTGGGGCTCTCCGACAAGGGGCTCGAGGAAGCCCACCAGGGCGGAGAGATCCTTGCAAAGGAGGGCTACGTCTTCGACATCGCCTTCACATCCGTGCTCAAGAGGGCCGTTAAGACCCTCTGGATCGTCCTCGAGGAAATGGATCTCATGTGGATCCCCGTCCACAACAGCTGGCGGCTCAACGAGCGCCACTACGGGGCGCTGCAGGGCCTGAACAAAAAGGAGATGGCCGAGAAGCACGGCGAGAAGCAGGTCCACATCTGGCGCCGAAGCTACGACATCCGTCCGCCTGCACTGACCCCCGACGACCCGCGCTACAACGGAAGAGACCCCCGTTACAAGGGACTTGCGCCCGGAGAGATTCCGCTCACGGAGTGCCTCAAGGACACGGTGGAGCGATTCCTGCCGTACTGGCACGAAACGATCGCCCCTACGGTCCGTTCGGGAATGCGCGTCGTCATCGCCGCCCACGGCAACAGCCTGAGGGCGCTGGTGAAGTACCTCGACCATGTCCCGGACGACGAGATCGTCGGGCTCAACATCCCCACGGGGATTCCCCTTGTCTATGAATTGAACGACGACCTGACCCCCATCCGAAGCTACTACCTGGGAGACCCCGAGGCCGTCGCCAGGGCTACCCAGGCCGTGGCGAACCAGTTGAAAAAAGGATAACGGAAAACCGGAAGCGGGCGAGTCGTATCCGGCCCCCTTGTTCCGGATACGATCCCCTTCACCTCACCATTTTCACCGGTCGGGAAAAGCCATGAGACGAGCATTTCTATGCCTCCTCTGTTTGATGTTTATCCTTCTCCCTATGGCAACGTTTGCCCGGGAGGCGCCTTCATCGGAGGCAAAGCCGGCTGAAAAGAACACTGCCGCCGCAAAGGCGGTTGATGCTGCATTCGCACCGGCGACCCTGAAGATTCAGAATCGCCCGATTGTCACCTTGCGGGGAACCATGCTCGGTTACACCCCGAAGCAGCGTGTCGAGGCGGCGGAGGCGCGGATCCAGCTGCTCATCGAACGGGGAGAAACGCACCCCGTTTCGGCAGTGGCCCGGCCCGAGGGGATGATGGTCCGCATCGGCGAGAAAGGGGTCTTCTTCGTCACCCCGACGGACATCAATGAACTGGCCGGCGAAGGCATCGATGAGGTCGGCAATCGGACCGTTCAAAATCTCACGCAGGCCCTCAAGGAAGTCGACGAGGCGACGCATGGCGAGTTGCTCCTCCGTGCCATTGGCCTTGCCGTTGCGGCCACCGTCATCCTCGTGCTTGCACTCGCGGTCATCCGCCGCGTCCACCGATGGCTGTCCGCACACCTGGCCGATGTGGTGGGGCCCAGGCTCAAGACGCTCGCCATCGGGGGGTTTACCCAGCACATCGAAGGGATCATCCTGTTCATCAGGGGGGTCGTCGGCCTGACGGCGTGGGCCCTTGTCACCGTCTCCCTCTACCTGTGGCTCACGTTCTCGCTCACGAAGTTCCCCTATTCGCGGCCCTGGGGGGAACAGCTCCACCATTACATGATCGACGGGATCAAGGCCATCCTGTTGACGGTCGTGGACTTCATCCCGGGTCTTGTCATCGTGGCCGTCATTTTTTTGATCACCCGTTTCCTTGCCCGCCTCGCCCGTCTCTTCTTCGATGCCATCGAGTCCGGCCATGTGACCGTCCCCGGGCTTTACGCCGAGACGGCCCAGCCCACCCGCCGGATCGTCACGGTGATCCTGTGGCTTTTCTCCCTCGTCATGATGTACCCCTATCTTCCGGGAAGCGACAGCAACGCCTTCAAAGGGGTCAGCGTCTTCGTCGGCCTGCTTCTCTCCATCGGCTCGGCGGGCACGGTGAACCAGGCCGTGAGCGGGCTCATGCTCATGTACTCCAGGGCCCTGAGAGTGGGGGACTATGTCCAGATCGGCGAGACGGTGGGCACCGTGGTCGCGCTGGGGATGTTCTCCACGCGGATCCGGACCCCCTGGGGCGAGATCGTGAGCCTCCCCAACGCCGTCATCGTGGGGACGACGACGAAGAACTTCTCGCGCGAAGAGGAGACGGGTGGCGCGCTTCTGACGACAACGGTGACCATCGGGTACAACGCCCCCTGGCGGCAGGTGCACGCGATGCTCATCGAGGCCGCGATCCGCACAAAGGGCCTTATGAAGGAGCCGATGCCCCGAGTTTTACAGAGATCCCTCTCCGACTATTACGTCGAGTACATGCTCGGCGCCCGGATCGCGGAGCCGCAAACACGGGTCGCCGTGCTCGATGTGCTTCACCGCAACATCCAGGATGTCTTCAACGAGTACGGCGTCCAGATCATGTCGCCACACTACATGGCGGACCCGGCCGAAAAAGTCTGGGTGCCGAAAGAGAAATGGTACGAGAGCCCTGCGAAGAAAGGCGAAGAAAACAGATAAAAAGCATGTTACAATTTCTAAATCGAAAAACAAAACAAGGAGGATTGAACGATGAGGAAATGGATTGTGCTGTTTGTGATGTTATCCCTGTTGGTCCCCGCGGCCGCGGCGATTGCCGACGAGGCCCAGGTGAACCGCTATGTCGAGATGCTGCGACAGGACATCCGGGACGAGAAAGAGGCCATCATCCGGGAGGCGATCACGTTCAAGGAAGGAGAAGGAAAGGAGGCCGCCGCCTTCTGGAATGTCTACCGCGACTATCAGAACGACATGAAAAAGGTCACCGACGTCAGGCTCGCGCTCATCAAGGACTACGCGGTTAACTACGACAAGATGACCGACAAGAAAGCTGAGCAGATCGCCAAAAAAGTCCTCGAGAATGACAAGGCCGCGCTCAAGCTGAAGGATAAATATTACAAGAAGTTCATGAAGGCCATGGGCGCCTCGGCGGCCAACCGGTTCTTCCAGGTCGAGAACACGCTCAACATGCTCATCATGCTGCGGATCAACACGGAGCTGCCCCTGTTCCTCCAGCGGGTCCCGGCGAAATAAGCGGCTGCGCCGCAGGCTACAGGCTTCAGGCTTCAGGAAGAAGAAAGGATCGAGGGACCTTCCCCCGATCCTTTCTTCTTTGCCCTGGTGTTTTTTCTTCCCGAATCCGGATTCCGGAATCCCGAATCCCCTCTTCCTTGTCCCTGGTCCCTTTCTCCTCTTCACTCAAGCACTCAAACACTCAGGCACTTCTTTCACTGCAGCGAAGCTGCTGCCCCCCATGGCCGCCTGATACACGGCAATAAGAGCGCGTGCCTCGTCGCAGGGGCCTGGCATACGCCGCGCATAGGCGGCGCCGGCCTCGCCGAGTTCTTGCCTGAGTGTGGCGGAATCGATGAGTCGAAGCGCTTTTTCGATGAAATCCGCCCGATCCGACGGGTCAAAGAGAAGCCCCATGGGCGGATCGCCCGGATCGCCGAGGATGGGCCAGCGGTTCCCCGGGATGTCCGAGGCCAGAAGCGGCTTGCCCGCCGCCCGGCCCTCGATGAGGACATTGGAGAGGCCCTCCGAGGTGGAACCGTTGAGGATCACATCCACGGAGCCATAAGCCGCGCGCATGGCTGCGGGGTGGATCGGCGGGATCCATCGTGCAAAGACCCGCAGCCGCTCCGCCTCCCGGTAAAAACGTTCCGCATAGGCCTCGTCGAGGGGTGTACCGGCAAAAATGACTTTTGCCTGAGCCCGGAGTGCGTGGATGCGCTCGAATCCGAGCAGGCATTCCAGGTTGCCCTTCACAGGCCGGATCCCCGCGGGCACGAAGAACATCACGTCGCCGGGGCTGAAACCGCAGGAGGCTCTCAGGTCCGATGCCTCTTCGCCCAGCCAGACGAAAGACTTGGGGACGAAATAGACCCGGCCCATCCGACCCGGAACGATCTCTTGCAGCCTTTCCCGCCCCTCCTCGCTCTGGACGATGATGGCCTCGGCCCGGCTCAGGACCCTGCCGACCCTCTCTTTTCCGACATCGGCTTTCGATTCGATGTTCATGTCCGTTCCCGAAGGGGACACGACAATCGGGAGTCGCCCGCGGCAGTCCGCCAGGGCAGGATGGAGAAGGAGCCCGCCGGCACGATAGGCATTGTGAACGTGGAGGAGATCCGGTTTGAACCGATCGATTTCTCTCTTCAGGCCGACCGCGTCGAGGGCTTCCGTGTTCAGAACACGGACGTCGAGGCCCATGCCGACGAGCGAGCGGCGCCAGCGCTCGGCCGTCATGGCATTTCCCGTCACAGTGGGCAGGGCCGATGGCGTAAGGATCAACAGCCTGAAGGGTTTCATGAATAAATCTCCCTGAAGGAAACCAATACCACCCCGGCCCTGTCGAGGGCAAGCCGGAAACGGGGATCCAGGAGGGCTTCCAGTTCCCGCTCGCGGTCCGGCGAGGAGAAGGCTGAAAAGGGATCCTCCGCCGGAACCCGGCCCGGGTGGACCATCAGTTCCGTGATGCCCCCGGGAAGCTTTTCGAGGAGGTTCAGCAGCCCCTCCGTATCGAGCCGGCCCTTGAGCGCGAGTCCCCGGAAATGATCGCTCGAAACGATCCCCGTCCCGCCGAGGAACCTTCGGGCCTCCCGCCCCAGGGAACTGAACCGGCTGA
This sequence comes from Syntrophaceae bacterium UBA2192, assembly GCA_002327315.1. Lineage (GTDB taxonomy): Bacteria > Desulfobacterota > Syntrophia > Syntrophales > UBA2192 > UBA2192. The sequence goes on from DCVI01000103.1 coordinate 11,745, forward strand.
CCTCCTCCAGCAGATCCGCCGGGACGGTTTGATCACCGGAGGGTACCGGCTCATCGGGTATGCGCATACGCCGGATCCCGTGGCCTCTTGCGGTTTGTGCCACGGTTGGCAGGACCGACGGAAAGACGTGGACGTGCTGGTGACCGTCGATGTGCGTGATTGCGATCCCGGCATCGAGCAGCCGCTCGATCTGCAGAGCGGCCTCCCTTGCGAGTTCGGCCTGAAGGGACAGATCCCCCGTTTTCAAGAGCAGACGATGCGCCGACGCCTTCCCGCGGAAATTCCCGTCGGGGCCCGTGAGTGTTGTCAGGCCTTCGGCCAGCGGTCTGCCCTCGGTGAGGTTCAGGTGGACCCCGAAGGAGACCCCGTCGAAGCCACCCGACCGGATCCCCGCCAGGGCGTGGTCCAGGGCGGGGCCGTTCGGGAGGATGCTCGCGCTCGTCGCGATGCCTGCTCGCAGCGCCGCGAAGATCCCCGCGTTGCGCCCCTCGTCGGCACCGAGATCATCGGCGTTGATGATGAGCCTCTTCACGGCTCCCTCACCTCCGCCGCCCGGATCAGGAGATTCCGAAAGACATATTCCCCGCCGAAAGCCTCGTGAAAATCGGAAATGCCCCTGGAGCGCAACCCGTCGAGATACTCGAAGAGCCCCGGGTCGAGATCGTCGTATTCGCGCGGCGTGAACGGCCGCTGCGTTTCGCCCATCACATCGACTTTCGCAAAACGCTCCCGGAGCCTCCGCATCGCTTCGGGGACATTCGCAATCGTGATGGCCACCATCCAAAGCCTGCCCCGTTCCGGGTCGAGGCGGGCCGGCGCCCCATCGACGACGGCCAGGAGGTGCTTCGCCCCGTCGGCACCTCCGTAGCGCGGCCCGAAGGGCCTCGGCCCGGGCGTCTGGGGCGGCGTGGCGATGATCACGTCGAACCGCTCACCGGCCTTCACGGCTTCATACCAGGAGCCGGCGCGCACCTCGATGCGATCCGAAAGCCCGTTGAGTTGTGCGTTTTTCACGGCGGCATCGAGGGCCTGTCCATCGAGGTCGACGGCCACGACATGCCCGGCGCCCAGCTTTGCCGCCGCGATCGCCAGCAGCCCGGCGCCGCAGCCCAGTTCGAGGACCCGCTCTCCGGGACGGACGTCGATAAGGCGGGCCAATTCAATCGTCGAAGGCGGAGGAACGTGAACACCCGGCGGGATCCACAGGCCGACGACCCCCGTCGGCAGCGCGATCCTTGCCTCCTGCGCCACTCCGGCTGATCCGGGCGGCCGTCGCTTTGCCGCCGAGGCAAGAATCCTCTCCAGCAGGGCGGTAAACTCCATTCCGGCCCAGCGGGCCGAAAGGGTAAGAGCCTCCTCCGGCTCCATGCTCGGCGTGATATTGGCTTCCATGAAAAAGAAGGTACCTTCCGGGGAGCGGCGTACATCGAAGCGGGCATAATCGCGAAGCCCCAGCGCCCGAAAAGCGGCCAGCGAAAGGGCCTCCAGTTCCAGAAGCTCTCCCGGCGCCAGTTCGGCCCTCACTACATCGTGGCTACCCGGCTGAACGACCTGGAGCTTGAATTCCTCTGTGAGCACCCCGTCTTTGCCGTCGCCCGTGTTCCACTCCAGCGGCGGGAGAACCTCTAACCCGCCGGGCCCGTCAACGACGGAGACGGCAAACTCCCGTCCCGGGATGAACGTCTCCACCAGGATTGGCTGCTCGAGCCGCGAGAGAAGATCCCCCAGGCGGGCTGCCGCTTCGTCGCGGCTGCGGGCAAGGACGAGCCCGCGGCTCATGTGTTCGAAGGCGGGCTTGAGAATGCAGGGTGGCGCAAGCCAGTCCGGGAGGGATTCGATTCCCGAGGCAACCAGGATGCCCGGAGGTGTCGGGATTCCCGCAGCCCCGAGGCGGGACTTTGCCGCGGCCTTGTCGTCAGCCAGCGCGCAGGCCTGCGCGTCGGAACCGACGACGACAATTTCGTGAGCCTCGAGGTGCGATCGCACCAGGGAACGAAAACGCCCGCGCCCCCGGTAAGTGTCCGTGTGGTCTATGACAAGATCACAGCCGTGTGCAAGATCGGGAAGACGAAACTCGATCTCTTCCGAATCCACCAGAAGGTACTCATGGCCGAGGGCGGAAAGCCCCCGGGTCAAGGCCTCGGCACACCGGCAGGGGGAATCCGCCGTATGGATGATGCCCACTCGCATGAAAACTCCAATTCACTGAAATGGTCGGCGTTCAACTTAGATTAAGACATTCCGTAAGTCAATGGCACAAAAGGGGTATCGGGTATCGGGAATGAAGAAGAATGGACATATAACAATTCTTAATACCTTTGGACCCTATACCCTATACCCGAGCCCCTAGACCCTAAACCTTGTACCCTGTACCCTATACCCTTCCCCAGAGATGGCACGAATATTTCATATAATATCGGTACGGGTCCAATTTCCCATGGAATGACAACCATGTATGTTCTCATTCCCAGGCTGGAGAGGCGGCATGCAGGTACTTCAAGAAAACGGCGAAATTATCAAGGCGCTTCGGAAGATCCCGAAGCTTCAAGCCTTCGACAAGAAGGATCTCCGCAAAATCCTCAGCTGCAGCCAGATCCAGAAATACGAGCCCTGCGAAATGATCACCAGGGAGGAAGAGTCGGACCACCGGATCTACTTTATTGTCTCGGGACGGGTCCGTGTCACCCGCCACGGGGTGGAGATGAAGCAACTCTGCCGCACGGGCGACGTCTTCGGCGAGATGCGCCTCCTGTCCGTTTCCACCCGGACGCCCTCGGTCGAGGCCGTCGATGAGACCGTCTGCCTGGCCACGAACGTCTCCGCCATGGAAAAACTCCGGAAAGAGGACCGTGTGGCCTTTGCGGCCATCTACTACATGGTCATGGCGGAGGTTCTCGCCCGCCGGCTCAAGGAGACGAGCGACGAGCTGACGCGGGTCCGGAGCGAGCTCCAGCGGCTCAAGTCCTCCACCGGCCTGCACGATATCGTCGGATCGGCCTGAATAAGGGCTTCCGGATTCAGGATTCCGGATTCAGGCTTGGGAGGAGAAATGCGATTCCATGACAAGGGTCGGGGGGGATTCCCCGATCCTTTCTTTTTTCCGGAAGCCGGATGCCTGAAGCCCGGAGCCCGCGCGAAGCGCGATAATCGGGTTTGTATTCACCGGGAATGTCTGGTAAAAGGGAGAGCTTTCAGGACGGGCCCGACGATAGAGACAGCTGCACCTTTTCCCGGAGATACACCAAGACCATGAAACGCCACTACATCCTCGGCGCACTTGCCCTGATCGCATTCTTCGGCGCTGGAACCTGGTTTTTCTTCCATTACGATCTGCACGTCTTTTTCTCCGACCGCGAACGTGCGATCGACATGATTACCTCATACGATCCTTACGACGAGATCATATTCATCGCCCTGCAGATCCTGCAGGTGGTCTTCGCACCGATCCCCGGCGAGGCGAGCGGTTTCATCGGCGGCTATCTCTACGGCCCGCTGCTGGGAACCGTCTACTCGACGTTCGGGCTCACCATCGGGTCCTGGGTTGCCTTTCTGATGGCCCACATCTTCGGATTGCCCCTGGTGGAGCGGATCGTCAGGCCGGAGACCCTTCGCAAATACGACTACGTCCTGGAACACAAAGGGGTCTTCATCGTCTTCTTCCTTTTTCTGATCCCGGGTCTCCCGAAAGATTTCCTCTGCTACATCCTGGGCCTTTCCCACATGCGTCTCTGGACCTTCCTCATCATCTCCACGGTAGGACGGCTCTTCGGCACCATCATGCTCTCCGTTTTTGGGAGCTTTGCCCGAAACAACCAGTTCATCCCACTCATCGCCCTGCTCGTCATCATGGGGCTGTTCCTGATCGTCGCCTATTTCTACCGGGAAAAGTGGTTGGAAAAGCTCAGGGAAAAGGCGACCAAGTATAATGGCGGGCCGCCGGTGTCGGGAGCGTGAAAGACAGGTGTAGGGTGAAGGGTCGCTGCACGCAGGGGTGAGGGTAGCGGGGCGAGTTTAAGGCTCAAGCAACAAGGCAAAGAAAAAGGATCGGGGAATGTTTCCTCGATCCTTTTTTGTTTTAGTTTTCCCTACACCCTACCCCCTACACGCTACACCCTGTCTTTTACCGGTACTGCGTGAAGCTGAAGGGGGCGGCCACCTTTCGGAGGCTTTCGTCGATCTCGCTGTAACTCGCCAGGTAGTATTCCATTGTCTTCCCCGGCGGGACGGCCTTCTGAAGCTCCTCCATGATCTGGGTCGAAGGCTCGGCCAGGACGAGTTTGATGGTCTTCGCGCTGTTTTCCAGGACGACGATCTTGCGTTCCATGGCGTATTTCTCGCCGATAACTTTCTGGAGCTGGGGGTTGGGCTGGTAGTCCTTCATGGTCAGGACGGGCATGTTGAAGTGCTTCGACAGGGCCGTCAGATAGCCGCGGCTGTTGATATAGCCCATCTCGATGAGAAGCATCCCCAGGGGCCTCGTGTGGCCCCACTTTTCCTTGATCTTCTTCTGCTTCGACAGGGCTTCCTCGAGCTGCTCGCGAACGATCAATTTCTGATCCACGAGAATCTCGCCGATGCTCTTGCGCTTGTTGAAATAGTAAAGGGCACGGTTGATCTTTTCCTGAGGGACGCCGATCTCGAAGAGGATCTCGCCGAGGTACTTGCCGGGCTGTTCGGCCTTGATCTTCAACGCCTGGTCCAACTGTTCCTGCCCGATGATCCCTTTTTCGACAAGGAGCTGCCCCAGGGTCTTATCGCCGCCCGACTTCGATTTGATCTCCATCCCTGCCTCTCATTTCTTCGCGATTCATACCAGTGTAGGGATGCGCGAACGGACCGCGCCGAATTGTTTTGGAGCAAGTTCCATGCCACGCCCTGCGGGACCGCGGGCTTGACTTGAGGCAGCGGGTATGAGAGCATCCTCCGCGGCCTGTGCCTGCGAGAGGACAAGGAGGAAGAAGCGTGTAGCGGGTAGCGTGTCGGGCAGAAGCGGATGAAGAAATCCTCTCTTTTCTACCTCTTCACTCAGACACTCAGACACTTCTTTCACTGCCGCGCAGCGGCCATACCCTTTACCCTTGACCCTGAGAAGGCCGTCTTGTCAGCAAACAGATTCAACCTCAAAGTCCTGCTTCTTCTTGCATCGGGCCATCTCGTCACAGACCTCTACCAGGGGGCCTTGCCTGTCATCCTGCCCTTCCTGAAGGCGAAGCTCATGCTGTCTTACACAGCGACGGGCGTCATCCTCCTGGTGGGCACCCTCACGTCGTCGGTGATCCAGCCCCTCTTCGGCTACCTCTCGGACCGTAAGGAAAAACCCCTGCTCCTGCCCCTGGGGTGCTTATGCGCGGGGTTGGGTTTTTCGATGCTCGCCTTTCCCACGAGTTTTGCCCTTGCGTTGCCGCTTGTCATCTTGAGCGGCCTGGGGATCGCCTCCTACCATCCCGAGGGGTTCCGGACCGCCCATTTCTTCACGGGCGAGAAAAAAGTCACCGGGATGTCCATTTTCTCCGTCGGGGGAAACCTGGGCTTTGCCATCGGACCGCTTCTGGCGCTTTTTGTGGTTCAGACCTGCGGCTTTGAGTGCCTTCCCGTCATGGTCGCCCCCGCGGTGATCTTCGTCGCGGTCATTCTCACGTTCTGGCACTCGATCGCCCTGCCCCGTTCAGGTGAGCAATCCACGGTGGCCGGGAAGGACACGGAAGCGGAAACGGCTCAATGGTTCTCCCTGTTCATGCTCATTGCTGTTGTGGTCATGCGCTCCTGGATCCAGGTCGGCCTTTTGACGTACATCCCCTTCTACTTCATCGACTACCTGAAGGGCGATGCTCTCCAGGCGGGATTCCTCGTCTCCACGTTCCTTGCCGGCGGTGCGATCGGGACGCTTGCCGGGGCCCCGCTCGCCGACCGGTGGGGCCATAAACGCTACCTCGTCCTGTCGATGCTCCTGTCTTCCCTCCTGATGCCCCTGTTCTTCGTCACGAAGGGGATCCTTCTCTTCGTGGTTCTCGGTCTTTTGGGTATGATCCTCATATCCACCTTCTCGGTGACCATTGTCATGGCGCAGCACCTGATCCCGCAGGGACTGGGAGTCGCCTCGGGTCTCATGGCAGGCTTTGCCATCGGCACCGGGGGAATCTGCGTGACGCTGCTCGGCGTGATCGCCGATCGCTTCGGCGTCCCCGCCGCACTCCAGTCGATCACGGTTCTCCCCGTCATCGGCTTCCTGCTGGCGCTGGGGCTGAGATACCGCGAACAGACTGGAAGTTAGGAAGATAGGAAGCGCGGAAGAGCGGAAATAAAAAAGGACCGAAAGACATTCTTTCCGATCCTTTCCGCGCCATTCCTTTTTTCCTGGCTTCTTAACTTCCTAGCTTCCTAACTTCATATTGGATCATCCCGGGCTTATTGGAGAGGAAACACCACGAAAATCAAGACATCCCATACAGCATGGGATATGAGTCCCGGCCACACGGACCGGTAGCGCAGATACATGGCACCCCAGAAGAGCCCGCAGATCAGGGAGGCCATGAAGAGCATGAAGTTCAAGCCGAAGACGTGGATGGCGGCGTAGACGAGCGAGGCAACGAGATACCCGACGGACCTGCCGTAACGACAGCAGAAGCGCTCCTGCACGAACCCGCGCCAGAAGATCTCCTCGGCGGGCCCCACCCAGAAAAGCAGCAAAAGCCCGATCGTGAGCGGTGAGGCCTGTGCCCGCGTGCTGTAGATGCCTGCGATTTCCGGCCTGGCGAAATGGAGCAGCTGTGTCGAGACGGCGTTGCCGGCCCAGAAGATCGCGTAGAGAATCAGGGCTGAAACAAGCCCGATGGCGATGTGGGCGGGCTTGAAGAAATAGATCTCCCGCAGACGGTCCTTTTGAAACCAGAGTCCCGCGCCTGCCAGGACGGCCGTAGCCATCGCCATGACGAGCCAGAAATTCATGTGGGGGGCCGTCCACGGCGAGAACATGACGAACCAGAAAAAAGTTGCCAGGGCACAGAGCCAGATGACCGCGATCATTTCAGGAAGGTTCCGACGAGGATGGCAATCCCGAAGAGTGCGCAGAACGCCAGGTGCAGCTGGGCCGACATCACATCCCCCATGGCGATGGATTCGGGGTTTCCCGGTACGCTGGCCAGCACGGCCTTCACGTTGCGCAGCGCCAGCGGCAGGGTGAGCAGAACGGCCAGGGCCAGGGGCGTGACAAGATTCGCCAGGACCATCACGAGCACGACGAGATAGGCCCCGGTAACGAGGCCCACGTAGATGGCCTTGGCAGCCGGCACACCCAGCACCATGGCCATCGTCTTGATGTTTGCCCGGGCATCGTGGGTGATGTCCCGAAGGTTGTTGGCGTGAAGGATGGCCGCCACGAGGCAGCCCACGGGAAGCGACGCATAGAGCACCGTCGGGCTGAAACTGCCCGTCAGGGCGAAGTAGGAGCCGATGACCATGAGCGGCCCCATGAGGATGAATACGAGGATGTCGCCCAGGGCCACATACTTGTAAGCGACAGGCCCGCCGGTGTAGAACCAGCCTCCGAGAAGACCGATGACGCCCAGGATGAATATGGGCCACCCGCGGACCGCGACCAGCAGCAGGCCCAGGGAAAAGCCGACGGCAAAGAGGATGATGCCCGCTGCGAGAAGCTGCTTCGGGGTCAGGAGGCCCTCAAGGAGGACCCGGCTCGACCCGGACGTTTCATCCCGGTCCACACCCCTGCTGTAGTCGAAATAGTCGCTCACCATGTTCGTCCCGATGTGAAACAAAAGCGAGCAGGCGACAATGAGGGGGAAAAGGGGCCAGTCGACAGGCCCTTCAGCGGATGCGGCCAGCACGGCTCCGATGACCACCGGCAGGACGGATGCCGTCAGGGAAAAAGGACGGGTCGCCTGGAGCCAGACGCTCGGCAGGCTTCGTTTCTGATCGACGGTCGATGAATCTCTTGTTCCCATTTCTCAACCCTCTGTGCGGACACAACTCCCAGGTGGGATTTTTATCCATACCCCACTGTCCAAGTCAAGCCAAAAAAAAGGGTATCGGGTACAGGGAAGCTGCGCTGCAGTGACCGGTGACCAGTGGAAGAAAAAGAAGGGACGAGGCAAATCCGCCAAGAAAAATCCCCCTCTTTCCCCCTTTGTAAAAGGGGGATGAAAGGGGGATTTTCTTTCCTGAAGCCTGTAGCCTGCAGCCTGCAGCCTGTTTTTAGTCGACCTTCTTGAATGCCTGCTTCTTGGCCTTGCACACGGGGCACTCGTCCGGCGCCTCGCCCTCGACGGTCATCCCGCAGACCTGGCATACCCAGTAGTCCACATCGGGTGTCTTTCCGAGGTTCTCGAACATTTTCTGATAGAGCGCCGCGTGGATCTTCTCCACGGCGTTTGCGTACTCGAAGCTGCGCAGCGCGCCCGGCTCGCTCTCGGCTTTGGCCTCCGCGATCATGAACGGGTACATCTTCTGGAACTCGTAGGACTCGCCGGAAATGGCCTCCTGGAGGTTTTCCTTCGTGGACTTTATTCCCTTGAGCTCCCGCAGATGGGCGTGGGCGTGTACCGTCTCCGCCTCGGCGGCGGCCCGGAAAAGCCTTGCCGCCTGGTTGAATCCCTCCAGCTCGGCCTTCTTCGCAAAGGCCAGATATTTCCTGTTGGCCTGCGATTCGCCTGCAAAGGCTTCTTTCAGGTTTTTCTCGGTTTTCGACATTTCATCCTCCTTCTTGTGATTGTCACCGGGGGTTTTGATCTTGAAAAACGAACCCGCCGGGCGGGACGCACCGGCAGGATTTCATGACTGACCGATGGATTTTATCAACCTTTTTTCCTTTTTACAAACTTTTCCACCTCGATCGCAATGAAAGGAATGAAGGACAGGGCCGCGCAGAGCAGAAGCTCGCCGGCCGTGAGGGGCTTCGTGTCGAATATGGGGTTGAGGAAGGGCACGTAGATCACGGCGAGCTGCAGCAGCACTCCCGCGGCGACCGCCCCCAGCATGGCCTTGTTGGTGAAGAGCCCCAGCTTGAACAGGGATTCCTTCTCCGAGCGGACGGCCAGGGCCGTCGTCAGCTGACCCCAGACAATGACCGTGAAGACCATGGTCTCCCAATCGTCGTTACCCGATTTGACCTCCATGTACTGCACACCGATGCAGATGGCGGCCATCAGCATGCCCACCCAGATGCAGAAAACGCCGAGGCCGTGGGCGAAGATGCCCTCGCGCGGGTCCCGCGGCGGGCGCTTCATCACCTCCCCTTCGGCGGGCTCGACCGCGAGGGCGAGCGCCGGGAGGCTGTCCGTGACGAGGTTCATCCAGAGGATCTGGATCGGCTGCAGGGGCAGCGGCAGTCCCAGGAGGGGAGCCAGGAAGAGCGTCAGGACCTCGCCGGAATTGCAGGCCAGCAGATACTTGATGAACTTCCGGATGTTGTCGTAGATCATCCGGCCTTCCTGGATGGCGTTGACGATGGTGGCGAAGTTGTCGTCCAGGAGGATCATGTCGGAGGCCTCCTTGGAGACGTCGGTCCCCGTAATGCCCATGGCAATCCCGATGTCGGCCCGCTTGAGCGCCGGGGCGTCGTTCACCCCGTCGCCCGTCATCGCCACGCACTGCCCCTTGTCCTGGAGCGCCCTTACGATCTTGAGCTTTTGTTCGGGGATCATCCGGGCGTAGACGCGGATATCCTCCACCCGGTTCTCGAAGTCCTCGAGGGAGAGCCTGTCCAGGTCCCGGCAGGTCATTACCGCACCCCCGTCCTCGACGATCCCGATGCGCCGGGCGATGGAGAGCGCCGTCAGCGGGTGATCTCCCGTGATCATGACAGGCCGGATGCCGGCGGACTTGCAGAGAGCCACGGCCTGGCGGACCTCCTCCCGGGGCGGGTCCAGCATGCCCGTAAGTCCCAGCAGCGTGAGCCCCTGCTCGACGTGCCCGGGCGACAGATCGTCGGGCACTTCGTTCCAGAGGCGCGCAGCCACGGCCAGGACGCGAAGCCCGTCGTCGGCCATCCGGTCGTTCACGCGGTTCACCTCGTCGGCATCGAGCGGTTCGAGCCTGCGCTCCGTGAGCACGTTGACGACCTTTTCGAGCATGACGTCGACGCCGCCCTTCGTAAGGGCCATATACCCCCCGGGCCACCGGTGGATCGTCGTCATGCACTTGCGCTCCGAGTCGAAGGGAATCTCGGCCACACGAGGGTGCTCCTTCTCCAGGTCCGCCTTGAGAAACCTGTGCTCCCTGGCAACCTGGTATAGGGCGATCTCCGTCGGGTCCCCGCTGACCCCGGTGATGTCCTCGTGGGCGTAGGGAAGCGCATCGTTGCTGAGGGCCAGCGCCTTCAGGAGATGGTCGAATCGCCCGAGTTCGGGGTCATCGCTTTTGAACAGCGTCCCGTTGGCGTAAACCTCCTCGACGGTCATGCGGTTCCAGGTGAGGGTTCCCGTCTTGTCGGAGCAGATATAGGTGACGGACCCCAGGGTCTCGACGGCAGGAAGTTTCCGGATCAGGGCATTGTGCTCCACCATCTTGCGCGCCCCCAGGGCAAGCGAGATCGTGATGACGGCGGGAAGGGCCTCGGGGATGGCGGCGACGGCCAGAGAGACAGCCGTGAGGAACATGAGAACGGGGGCCTCGCCCCGCAGGAGCCCCACGCCGAAGATGAAGGCGCAGATGAACAGGACCGCCACGGCAATCTTCTTCCCGAAGACGGTGAGGCGCTTCTGAAGAGGGGTCTTGACCTCCTCTTCCTCCTGGAGCATGGTGGCGATCTTGCCGAGCTCCGTGCCCATCCCCGTGCCGATCACGATGCCGGTGCCCCGCCCGTACGTGACGACGGTGCCCTTGAAGACCATGTTCGAGCGGTCGCCCAGGGGAAGCAGCGCCTCGTGCAGTGCGCGGGTGTGCTTTTCCACCGGGACCGACTCGCCCGTGAGGGCCGCCTCCTCGATTTTAAGCACGGCTGCCTCGGTGAGCCGCATGTCGGCCGGGACGATGCCCCCCGCCTCGAGAAGCACCAGGTCCCCCGGGACGATCTCCGAGCCGGGAATGGACGAAACGCTGCCGTCGCGAAGGACCCGGGCTACGGGGGCGGCCATCTGCTTCAGGGCCTCCATGGCCTTCTCGGCGCGGTACTCCTGGACAACGCCGATGACGGCGTTCAGAAGGACAATCACCAGGATGGCGATGGTGTCGGCCAGATCACCCACGAAGCCGGACACGACGGCGGCAGCGATCAGGATCAGGATCATAAAATCCCGGAACTGATCGACAATCATCGCCAGCAGCGACCGCTTACCCTTCTCTACCAGTTCGTTGCGACCGTATGTTGCGAGGCGCTTGCCGGCTTCTTCCGATCGAAGGCCGTCGATGGGGACGTCCAATTCGGCGAGGACCGCCTTGAATTCTTTCTGGTGCCAGTTCATGTACCCCCCCAGTTCCTTGTCACCCCTAGCAGATCAGGCCCGCCGCCGTCAAGCGGCGCGTATCGGAACACGCGGAGTTCAGCCGCCGAGCGCGCTCATTGACCCGGGGATGACGGAAAAATGCCGCTTCGCATCGCTGCGATCGGGAAATCATGCATGAATGATCAAATTCGTTGATAATCTCCGGCAATAGCGATATTATGATTAAATCATGGCACTGGTTGCATTATTCATCATTTTCTGTGGATGGTCGCTGATGGTTTCATGGAGTCCCTATGTACCGTATCGTTATCATTATCATTGCTTCGCTTCTTTGCGCCCTTTTTCTATCCGGATGCGTGTCGTACCAGAAGTTCGAGGACCTGCAGCTCGAAAACTCAAAGCTCAACCAGGAGATTCTGCTCTCCCGGCAGCAGAATGAGGCCCTCGCCCAGGAGCTGAAGCAGTTCAGGGAATTGTCCGATTTCTATTACCATTCGGGCATGCAGCTCTATACGGAGAAAAAGTACGGCGAGGCCCTGGAGAAGTTCCAGACCCTCGTCGACCGCTACCCGACGAGCCCCCACGCCGCCGGATCCAACGAGAAAATCGCCGAGATCCGGAACCTCGCCCTGAACAACTACCAGAAAATCATCGAGTCCGTGGAAGGGACACGGGACCTGCGGGGGCGAATCGACCTGATCGACCGGGAAATGAAGGCGACCTTCCTGACGAAGGATCTGGCGGACAAGCTCCTCACGCTGCGAGAGAGCCTGCGGCAGGACCTGGAAGGGGAGCTGGAGGCACAGAGGGAAATCGGCCGCAATATCCTCATCGAGGATGACCCCATCAAGTCCTGGAAGGTCTACCGCTCCACCCGGATGCTCACCCAGCCGATCGGTGAGGACCGGAAGTTCTTCGTGGAAATCTACTTCATCCAGCGATACACGGGCAAGAAGTTCTACAAGGTGAAAACAAGGTACCAGGCCCCCGAGTACCTTTCCTACGAGTCCGTCACCCTGCAGGGCCAGAACGGCACGAAGCTGACCATCGACACGATCTACCCGCAGAAGCAGTCCATGGTCGATTCCGACGGGGTGACCGAATGGTCCGACAACGAGATTGCCGAAGACGACAAGATCAACCGGCTGGCGAAATCCAATTCGATCACGGTGACCTTCAAGGGCGGCAACCGATATACCTTCGAGATGAACGAACAGCAGCTCACCGCCTTCCGGGAGGTCGTGCGGAAGTACCAGATCATACGTTAGGGGACAGGGTCAAGGGATTCGGGATTCAGGCTTCAGGAATCGGGATTCAATAAAAAAGAGGGCTTGCCGCCGGGCAAGCCCTCTTCTGTTTTCAGATGCGATCTTCTTTACTTCTTCTCTCAGGCACTGTCCTTCACTTCTTCCACATAACACTGGTTTGCACTGGTCACTGGCCACTGGTCACTGCTTTCACTGCCCCCCATCCAGATTTCCGATGCAGATATCGACGACGAAGGGCCCGTTGGCCGTCTCGAAGGGGATGATGATGCTGGGGCCCCCGAGCACGTGGCTGATGGAGTGATCCTTGCCGGCCACCACGGTGGGGATGGCCGCCGTGATGTTGAAGCCCAGGGTCTCGAGCTCCTTGCGGGCCGCGCCGGAGACCATGTTGGTGATCTCGCCCACGGCGTCCTTGATGTCGCCGTTGAGGCTCTTGATATCCTCGCCCAGCATGTTGGAGACGATTTTCAGGATGCTGCCTTCACTGAAGCTCAGCGCGAGCGATCCCCGGGCCGAGCCGGTCAGGCCGATGATCCCCGAGATGTCGCCCCGGGCGATCGAATCCTTCTTGAGAAAGGGTTTGCCGGCCTTCGGCTCCACGAAGGCCATCGTCTTCAGGACCGCTACGGTCCCATTCAGGAACGGGTTGATGAATCGAACATCCATAATTGATCCTCGCCGGTCTTATGCCGCCAGGCTCTTGACGATTTTCTCGATCTTCTCGTTGAGCACTTCGGCCGTGAAGGGTTTCACGATGTAATTGCTCACGCCCGCCTTCACGGCCGCCACGACGTTGTCCTTCAGGGCTTCCGCCGTGACCATGAGAAACGGCATCTCCTTCAGCTCCTCATCGGCCCGAACGGCCTTCAGGAGCTCGAGCCCGCTCATGTTGGGCATGTTCCAGTCGGAGATGACGAAATCGACCGGCTGGGACTTCAGGACCTTGAGGGCCGCCATACCGTCCTCGGCTTCCGCGACGTTCTCGAAGCCGCCCTGCTTGAGCAGGTTCCGGATGACCTTCCGCATGGTGGCGAAGTCATCGACGATGAGGATCTTGAGATTCTTGTTCACGTCCATAGGTATCTCCCGTAATCGGCTATAATATCGGAATCCGGTTCACCCGGGCCGGGGGCCCGTAAACGTCAATTCGCCTCGGCCATCTCGAAGAGGCCCTCGGGATCGAGGATCAGGCCCACGTTTCCGTCGCCGAGGATGGCGCCGCCGGAGACGCCCTTGATGCGTTTGAGGCTCTCGCCGAGGTTCTTGATGACGACCTCCTCCTTGCCGAGAATCTCGTCGACGAGCAGGCACTTGGACCGCTTTTCGCCTTCCATGACCACCAGGGTGGCCTCCCAGGGGTTGCGGCTTGCCGGCTCGATGTCGAAGAGCTTGTGAAGCCGCACCAGCGGCAGCAGTCTCCCCATGACGTCGATCGTCTCCGCCTCCCCGACGATGCAGTTGTACGCCGCGCGCTCCGGGCGGATGAGCTGGCGGATGGCCACGGTGGGCAGGATGTAGCGCTCGCTTCCCACCTTGACGATCATCCCGTCGATGATGGCCATGGTGAGGGGGAACCCGGTGACAAAGGTCGTCCCTTTGCCCTCGGTGCTCTGGATATCCATCTTGCCGCGAAGCTTCTCCACGGCCGACTTCACCACGTCCATCCCCACGCCGCGGCCCGAGACGTCGGTGATCTTCTCGGCCGTCGAGAAGCCGGGCAGCAGGATGAGACGGTTGACTTCCTGGTCCGTCAGGGTGTCCGACGAGGCGATGAGCCCGTTCTTGACGGCTTTCTGGCGGATCTTTTCCCGGCTCAGGCCCCGCCCGTCGTCGGAGATCTCGATGACGATGTTGCCCCCCCGGTGGAAGGCCTTGAGCTTGATAGTGCCCTTTTCCGGTTTTCCTGCCTTGATACGGTCTTCGGGCATCTCCATCCCATGGTCCACGGCATTGCGGATCATGTGGACAAGCGGATTGTAGATCTCGTCGACCATGTTGCGGTCGATTTCCGTGTCTTCTCCCACGGTGAGAACGTTGACGAGCTTTCCTGAATTTTTGGAGAGATCCCTCACGAGCCGGGACATGCGCTGGAAGGTCTGCTTGATGGGGATCATCCGCAGGACCGTGGAGGAGCGCTGCAGCTCCGAGGTAATGCTCTCCAGCTGCGAGATGTCCCGGACGATTTTCCGATCCCCGAGGTTCTGAAGGGCCGCGCTCTGCCGGATCATGGACTGGGTGATGACGAGCTCGCCAACCATGTCGATGAGGTCGTCGAGTTTCTTGATGTCCACGCGGATCGTGTTGGAGTCGGTCACCTGCTGGGCCTGCTTGCGAAGGGCGCGGGAGACGTCCTTGGGCGAGGCCATCCCCTCCGAGATGAGGGTCTGGCCGAGCTTTCGGGGCGGCGGGATCTGGGAGCGCTCGAGGGCTTCCTGCAGCTCATCCTCGTTGATGACCCCCTCCTCCACGAGAATGGTCCCGAGCTTCTTGGGCTCCTTGGGCAGATCGCCTCCCTGCTCGGCGAGCTTGATGCGCCGCACGATGTCCGAGGTGTCGATCAGCTCCGTGGCCTCCCTTCCTTCCAGATCGTCCCGGAGCCGGCCGATCATGGCCTTCAGGGTGTCCGAGCCGTCGAGGATGAGGTCGATGAGCTCCGGCGTGACGGCAAGGGCCTCGTTTCTCGCCTTGTCCAGCAGCGTCTCCAGGTCGTGGGCAAGCATCCGGATCCCGTCCAGGTTCAGGAAACTGGCCACGCCCTTGACGGAGTGGAACGGGCGGAAGATGGCATTGATGTAGTCCTTGTTGTCGGGCTCCTGTTCGAGGTTGAGGATGTTCAACTCGATCTCGCCGATGTACTCGAGGCCCTCGGTGATAAAGTCTTTCAGGAGCGACTCGTCCTGGACCCGGTCCTTCCCTGCCGCCTCGGCCCCCGGGGAGGCCTCTGCGGCCGGGGCTGCCGTTTGCGCCCCCACGGGCTCCGCCTCCGGGGGAACGCCCAGGCCTAAGGCCAGTTCGCCCATGAAGCCGTCGATGCTCCCGTCGTAACGGCCCGCGTTGCAGTAGCCGTCGGCCACGGCCTGTAAAAGCACGATGCCCCGCTCGAAAAGGCCGTATCCCTTCTCGGCGTCGACTCCTTCGAGAATCACTTTTTCCAGAAGCTGGCTGAGCGCCCCGGCAAGCCGCTTTACCTCCTCGGCCCCGAGGGTGCCGGCACGCTTCGTGACGTCCTCGAGCTGGTTGAGGAATTGTCCCGCCAGGGGAATCTCGATCTCCTTCTTCTCCAGGAAGAGGAAGCTCGATGCCATCTCGTCGATCTCGCGTCTCAGTTCAGCGTAATCCATGTCACATCATCCTCACCAGCTCCGCGGCGATCTGGTCCAGGGGAAGCACCCTGTCCGCGCCGCCGAGCTTGATTGCTTCCTTCGGCATGCCGAAGACCACGCAGGTATTTTCGTCCTGGGCGATGGTTTTCGCCCCGGATTTCTTCATCTCCAGCATCCCCGCCGCCCCGTCGGCGCCCATCCCCGTGAGGATCACGCCGATCGCATTGGCGCCGGCGTACTGGGCCGCGGACTTGAAGAGCACGTCGACAGCGGGCCGCTGGTGGTGCACCATGGGGCCGTCCTTGACCTCCACGTAATAGCGGGCCCCGCTGCGCCTCAGGATCATATGGTAGTTACCGGGAGCGATGAGCACCGTGCCCTGGGTCACCGAGTCGTTGTTTTTCGCCTCTCTCACCGACATCTGGCACAGGCCGTTGAGACGCTCCGCGAAGGCCGTCGTGAAGTTCGCCGGCATGTGCTGCACGACGACGATACCCGGGGAGTTGACGGGCATCCTCGTGAGCACTGTTTTGAGCGCCTCCGTGCCCCCCGTGGAGGCGCCGATGGCGATGAGCTGGTTCGTCGTCTGGGCCAGGGCCCTGAGCGGCTCCGGCGGACCCCCGTTTCCGGGCCCGTCGCTTTGCTGTTTCACGATCCGTGCCCGCGAGGCCGCCCGGATCTTCTCGACGAGCTGGGCGCTCATATCGCCCACGGTGTAGGCCGCGCCGGGCTTTGCGATCACCTCAACGGCGCCGATGTCGAGGGCCTCCAGCGTCAGTTTTCCACCTTTTGGCGTCAATGAACTTACGATGATGACGGGCAGCGGGTAGTGCTTCATGAGCTTGCGCAGGAACGTGATCCCGTCCATGCGGGGCATCTCGATGTCGAGGGTGACCACGTCGGGCTTGAGCATGACGATCTTGTCCCGCGCCACGTAGGGGTCGGGAGCCGTCCCCACGATCTCCATGTCGGGGTACTTCGAGAGCTCCTCCGAGAAGATCTTGCGGACGATGGCCGAATCGTCGACGATGAGTACCTTGATCCTGTTCAAACCCGCTAAGCCCCTTCTTTGTTGCTTGCTCTTTCCGGACCCTGCGCCTCCGAGATCACATCGGTTTCGGCTTCGGGCTTCGGGCTTCGGGCTTCCGGATTCAGGATTCCGGATTTTCTTGCCGGACTCCCGATGCCCGAATCCCGATTCCCTGTTTTTTACTCCAGCGTGAGGACGACCCCCATCTTTCCGCCTTCGCATTCGAAATCAAAGGCGTATACCCCGCCGGACGCTGCCGCCGGCTGCCCCGGTCTCGCCGAGAATGCGGGCAGGGACATGGTGAACCTCTTCGACGCATCCAGGTTCACGAGAAAATTCCCGCAGACCATGTTGGCAGCCTCTTTTACGCAATCCTCCACGTGCTGCTCCGTCACGTCCCCGTTGCCGAGCCCGAGCATGTTCCGGACCATGAGCCGGGCCACCGCGCGGGTGAAGAGGATTCGGATCGCCCCCCGTCGCGGGCCGTCGAAGCGGATCGCGGCCTCGTAGTCATGAACCGCGGCCCGTCCCCCGGGCTCGAGGAAGATGAAAAACATCCGCTCGAAGACCTCAAAAATCGACTCCGTCAGGATCTCTTTCACGTTTGCCATAGTTTCCCTTTTCGTCGAATCCAAGCACCCCGAGGAGCATCTTCCCGACTTCCTCGGGAAGGAAGGGCTTGCGGATGAAACCTTTCGCGCCCAGCTCAAAGGCGGTTTTGATATGGGCCGCACTGGCTTCCGTGGAAATCATCACCACGGGAATGCTCTTCATCAGGCTGTCTTCGCCCATCTTCTTGAGCAGCTCGAGGCCGTTCATCTCCGGCATGTTGATGTCGAGGATCACCGCGTCCACCCAGTCGCCGCCCAGGACCTCGAGGGCCCTGCGGCCGTTGTCCGCCTCGAGCAGCCGGTTGACGTCAATTCCCGACAGGCCCACGATCTTCTTCACGACGGACCGCATCGAACTCGAATCGTCGACGATGAGCAGGTTGAAGGACATCTTTCCTCCGTTTAGCCCCTCCCGTTATGGCCGGGCTTTGACACGATGCTGACGAGTTCCCGGGCGCCCTGCAGGCTCTGGTGGAGCTGGGCCATCATGTCCTCGAGATCCCGCTGTTTGAGTTGAAACCGCCCGGCCACGTCCCCGACGGCACGATAGGCCAGCGCATCGGTTCCCACACCGATACCCATGACGTGGCAGACCTGGTTCGCCAGGTAGACGATCCAGGGAACGGCATCGCTTTCTGCAAGCAGATCAGGCCGGTGGTGGAAGGCGATGGTCTTGAGGATCTCGTCGGGGAATTTCCAGATCAGGGCAATCTCCCCGCCCAGCTCGGCGTGGTTTATGCCGAGGACTTCTTCCTCAGCCTCCAGGAAAGAGTATCGCTCCCTCTCCATGAGATCCTGGATCTTCTGCCAGGCCTCGTGAACGAACTCGCCCATCACCATCTTTCCGATGTCGTGCAGCACCCCCGCCGTGAAGAGCTGGGGATCGTCGGGCCGCGAAATCCTGGCTGCGCAGATCTGGGACAGAAGCGCCACCGCCACGGCATGCTCCCAGAGCTCCCCGCCCTTTACGTCGTAACCCTTCGCGGTGCGGAAATACCGGGACAGCCCCGCGGCCATGACGGCCCGCAGGACGTTCTTCCTGCCCATGTGCATGATGGCTTCGTTTACGTTGTCCACGGGCCTGCACAGGCCGAAATAGGCGGAGTTGCAGAGCCGCAAGATGTTGGCCGTGATGGCCTGGTCGAGGCGGATCACGGAAGAGAGCTCCGTGAGCGACGAGTCGGGGTCGTTTGCCAGCGCCATCACCTTCTGGATCGTCACCGGGAAGGGCGGGAGCGCCTTGATGGACTTCAGGATGCGCTTGTTGATCTTCATAGCTCCTCCGGCCGGCCGCCCGCCCGCTTGACGAATACCTTGCCCGTGCTCATGTCCAGACGCACGGTGCGGTTGTAGTTTTTGCCGGTATCCTCGGCATCGATCAGGACGTTGTTGCTCCAGAAGAGCTTCCGCATGGCCATGATGTTCTTCTGCCCGATCCGGAAGAAGTTCGACTCGTCGAGGATGCTGGCCCCGCCGGCCACCTTGACGACGATCCGTTTCTTGTCGGCCCCCATTTTGTAGCAGGACTTGAACAGAAGCGGGATGCCCGTGTCGGCGAACATGGCCGGCGTCTCCTTCGCCTTGGCGGCATCGAGGGTCGAGTCGGGGAGCATGAAGTGCAGGAGTCCCCCCACCTTCGCCGCCGGATCGTAGACGGCCACGGCAATGCAGGACCCCAGGGCATAGGTGATCATCGATGCCTCGGGGTTGCTGCTGACCTTGAGGTCCGATATGCCGACGACGAGTTCCGTCATAGCTCCTTACTTCCGGTACAGGCTCGGCTCGAGATACTTGAACGCATGGTTGAGCCCCGTGAGACTCTCGGAGTGACCGATAAACAGGTAGCCGCCCTTTGCCAGCCGGTTGTGGAAGCGGTTCACCAGGCCCTCCTGGGTTTTCTTGTCGAAATAGATCATCACGTTGCGGCAGAAGATGACGTCGAAGGGATCGCCCGCCGCGGGGGGATCCATGAGATTGAAACGCTGGAAGGCGACGAGATCCCGCACGTCCTTCTTCAAACGGTAATGGCCCGCCCAGGTTCCCTGGCCGATCTGGAAATACCGCTGCAGCAGATCGGGCGGGACCGACTTGACCCGGTCCGCGGAGTAGATGCCCTGCCGCGCCTTCTTCAGGACCCGCGTCGAGATGTCCGTGGCCAGGATGCGAAGCTCGGCGCCCGTCCCCTGGGCGGCCTCGAGGGCTGTAATGGCCATCGTGTAGGGCTCCTCTCCGGAGGAGCAGCCGGCGCTCCAGAGGCGAAGACGGGGCCTGCCCCGCCCGGGTTGCTCGGAAATCAGGGCCGGGACGATCCGGGCGAGGGCCCGGAAATGGCCGTCCTCACGAAAAAAGCTCGTCAGGTTCGTCGAGAGGGAATCGATCATGGCGATGAATTCATCGGTCCCCTCGCCCGTCTTCACATACTCATAATAATCGGAGAAAGAGCTGAAGTTCCCCTCGCGCATTCGCTTGCTCAGCCGTGCCTTGACAAGCTCCTTCTTTCCGTCGTGCAGGTGGATGCCGCAATGGCTGTACACCAGATGGCTGATCTTTTCGAAATCGGTGTCGCGCAGTTCCAGCATCATGCAACGTTACAATTGTCCCGGGGCGCCCTTCCGGGTGTCCCGTCTCCTTTCTTTAGAAATCCTTGAAGCCGCCTTCCTCGAAAGGGATCACATCTTCGGGCTTTGAGGACTTTCGGCTGCCGGCTGCAACGGTGGCTTTTGCACGGGGGGCCTTCAGCCGCTCGATGAAAGGGGCCTTCCTGCCGGATTCGGTTTTCGTTGAAGGTTCCCCCTGGTCCCTGCCGGTGCCGCCTGAGCCCCTGCTTCCGATGATCCGCTTGAGCTCCCCGGCGATTTCCTTCATCTGCCCGGCCTGGGCATTCATCTCCTCGGAGGCCGAGGCCGATTCTTCGGCATTGGCAGCCGTCTGCTGGGTGACCTTGTCCATTTCGGTGACGGCCCGGTTGATCTGGTCGATCCCCTGGGCCTGCTCGTTGGAGGCCGCGGCGATCTCGGACACGAGATCCGCCACCCTGGAGGCGCTCTTCGAGACATCCGAGAAGGCCCCGTGGGTCCGCTCGACCAGTTCGGAGCCCTCCTTGACCTTCTTCACGGTTCCCTCGATGAGCACCGATGTGTTCTTGGCGGCCTCGGCGGCCCTCATGGCGAGGTTTCTCACCTCGTTGGCCACCACGGCAAAACCCGCTCCGGCCTCGCCGGCCCGTGCCGCCTCCACGGCGGCATTGAGGGCCAGAAGGTTCGTCTGGAAGGCGATCTCGTCGATCGTCTTGATGATCTTGGAGGTCTCGTCGCTGGCCTTGGAGATATCCTCCATGGACTGGATGAGCTCCGTCATGGAACCATTGGCCCGCTCGACCATCTGGCGGGATTCCTTCATGAGCTTGTCGGCGCAGTTGGCGTTGTCGGCGTTCTGCTTGGTCATGGAAGACATCTCCTCGAGGGACGAGGAGGTTTCCTCGATCGAGGCGGCCTGCTCGGAGGCCCCCTCGGCCAGCGAGTGGCTTGCCGAGGAAACCTGCCCGGAGGCGGAGACAACCTGTTCGGCAACCTCGGAGAGGCCGGCGACCGCCCGGTGGACGGGCCGCGTCACGGAGCGCGCGATGAACATGCCCGCCGCCACCATGACAGCCCCGGCGAGGAGCACGACGACGAATACGGTCAGCATGGCATTCCTCAGGGTGCCGTTCATGGCCCCCCGGTCCTTGCCGATGAACAGCATGCCCGCGATCTTCCCGGTGTGATCCTTCACGGGCCAGTAGGCCGTGTCGTATTCCTTTCCCAGGATCGAGTTGACATCGTGGAACTGCTCTCCCCTGGCCAGGACCGTGTCGAGGACCTTTGCGTTGTCCATCCTGGTTCCCACGGCCCGCTGGCCGTCCTTCATGAGCGTCGTGCTCACCCGGGTGTCGCCCTGAAAGATCGTGCACTCCGTGCCGAACTCCTTCTTGAGTTTCTCGACGAAGGCATGGTCTGCCGAGGTGAGATCGGTGCCCGTGGTCACGGAGCCCGCGATCTTGTCGCCAAGCTTCACGGGGGCGCCTGCGCGCATCGAGAATTTCATCACCGTTCCTTCCTCGATCCCCGTGGAAACTTCGCCGCTAAGGGCCTTTCGTACGTTGGACTGGGAAAGGACACTGTCGCCCGCCTTGTCGGAATGGCCCCGGCCCACCACCTTGCCTTCCTTGTCGGCGATGGTAATCAGGCTGATCCGGCTGTCCCGCATGATGTCCTTGCCCAGCTTCTGGACTGCGGAGGTGTCGCCTCGCGAAATCGCCTCGGCCAGGTCTTGCCGGGCCGCCGTCATCTGGGCGGCGGCAGCGAGCTTACGGGCCTCGTCATCGACATGGGACTGCACGAGACCGGCCAGCCGGGCAAGCTCCTGGCGGCTCTCGTCGTTGTAGATCTTGTTCAGAAAATAGTTCGTGCACACCGTGAGAGAAAGACCGACGACGGCCACGGAAACGACAACGGTTCCGACGATTTTCTTCGAAAGGGAAATTCTTTTCATACGCTCCGTTATTTTTGGTTGGATGGATTCTCAAGCCATGCGCCGGATCGCAACGAGATCTTCGCGGATGAGCACCTGGTCGATAAGGTCTCGCCTCTGCCGCCGGTTACCGGGTCACCCGAAAGATCGCCATGGCCGAGGCCAGCTCCTCGGCGCTCGCCGCATTCTGCTGCGTCACCCGGTTCATCTCCGCCACCGCCTTGTTGATCTGATCGATCCCCTGGGATTGCTCCAGGGATGCGGCGGAGACTTCCCCCATGAGCTGCATCACCTTGTTGGAGCTGTCCGCCACCACTGCGAAATCTTTCGCCGTGCGATCCACGAGCTCTTCGCCCTTCTGGACTTTCTGCACGATCTCACCCATCAGGCTGGCCGTGTTCTTGGCCGCCTCGGCAGCCCGCATCGCGAGGTTTCTCACCTCGTTGGCCACGACGGCAAAGCCCGCCCCCGCCTCCCCGGCGCGGGCCGCTTCCACCGCCGCATTCAGGGCAAGCAGGTTGGTCTGGAAGGCGATCTCGTCGATGGACTTGACGATCTTCTGGGTCTGCTCGCTGGCCCCGGCAATCTCCTTCATGGACCGGTTCAGCTCCGCCATGGACGCATTGGCCTTGGCGGCCACCGCGTTGGAGTGCGTCATCAGCTCGCTGGCCTTGTCCGTGCTCTGAGCGTTATTCTGGGTCCTGGCCGCCATCTCCTCCAGGGAGGAGGACGTCTCCTCGAGAGAGGCAGCCTGTTCGGAAGCCGCTTCCGAGAGCGCCTGCGAGGTCGCCACCGCACCGCCGACCGCTTCGCCCATCTTCTCGCGCATGGCGTCCACCGAGCGGGCCAGTTCCCCGATCTCATCTTTGGAGGTGAGCCCGACGGTCTGGGTGAGATCGCCCGCCGCAATCTGTTCCACTGCCTTGATGGTTTGGTGAATGGGGGCAGAGATGAGCCGGGTCATCAGGATATTCACGAGAAGCGATACCCCGAGGGCGGAGCCCAGGACCACGAGCAAGAGCACAAGGAACGCCGCGAAATTCTTCACGGTGTAATCGTATTTTTCCTGGCTCAGCTTTTCCTCCAGGGCCAGGACCTGCTGCAGACTCCCGTTGAGACCCTGGAATTTTTCGTCCGTCGTGGCCATGTACATGGTGGCCATGTTCAGGTCGGAGCCCGACAGATCGACGGCCGACGTGGCGGCTTCCTTGTATTG
Organism: Syntrophaceae bacterium UBA2192; assembly: GCA_002327315.1. Classification (GTDB taxonomy): domain Bacteria; phylum Desulfobacterota; class Syntrophia; order Syntrophales; family UBA2192; genus UBA2192. Next base: position 35,098 of record DCVI01000103.1, read on the forward strand.
CTTCAGATGCGCCAGCGACGCCTGATAGAGCTTTTTCCCCTCGTCGGATGTCTTCGTGTCGGACAACACCTGCTCCATCGCCTTCAGCGTCCGGTCAATCACCGCGAGCTGCTCTTTGCCCAGCGCCTCGACCTTCTTTTCGTCATACTGCGCGTTGGCCCAGCTGATGACCTTGTAGAGATTGGCATGCGCCTGGGAGATGTCCTTGAGCATGCCGGCACTCGCCTGGTAGCCCTTGAAGCGGTTGTTGAAGATGTCCTCGACCGACGCCTTCTGGCTCGTCAGACCGGAGTACGACAGCAATCCCATGAGGATCAGAAAGAGCATGACGAGCAGGGGACCGATGAATAACTTTCTCGACATCTTCAGATTGGCGATGATCCGCTTCATTTTGCTCTCCTTGCTACGTTGTCGTCCCGTATCGATCGGACGGCTGAACGAGGCCGCTCGAATTCAGCCGCACCCGGGTATTACTTCTTGTAGGCGCCGCAACCGACAATGACGTCCTCGTACTTCTCGATGTACGCCGTTTTGTTTTCCAGCTTCTTGCTTGTGGGGTTGGTGAACTTGTAGTCCTGCCAGCCGGACCCCTTGGTCTTGGCGATCTCGATTCGTTCCTTGACATAGAACTTGCCGTCGGGGTCCTTCATCTCCCTGAGGTCCTTCCCGATCATTTTCTGGTTGAACCCGTGGGCCACGCATTTGCCGTTCAAGTCATAGACAAAGATGTAGAGGTCCCGGTCCACGAATTTCCCCTTGAGGTTGCTGAATTCGGCAAAGGCCTTGTCCTTGCCGTTAGCCTTCATATAATCGATCGCCTTCTTCACCAGGGCCTTGGCCTCCGCCTGCGTGCCGTCTGCCGCCAGGGCAAAGCCGGAGAATCCCACCACGAACATCGTCACCAAGGCCATAACGAACATTCTCTTCATTCCAGGTAACCTCCCGCCGAATTGTTTTCTGTTTTCAGACAGGCGCCGTCATGGCCCCGCTGTTTCGTTTTTTTTGAGCCCTTTTCAACCCGGGGCCCTCTGAATCGAGGATGGGGGAGAAGGGTGCCGATAATCCGCAACTCACGACGCGAGGAAGGACATGTCCCCGTTGCCGAGCACCTTGTCGATATCGAGCAGAATCTTGATCCCGCCTGCCGCCTTGGCCATACCCAGGATGAAATCCGTGTTGAGCTGGACCCCGAAAGCGGGCGTGTTCTCGATGTCGGCCCCCCGGATGTTGAGCACCTCCGAGACGGCGTCGACGACGATCCCCATCATGATGGAGCCGTTCGCCCCCGCCACCTCCACGACGATGATGCAGGTGCGCTCCGTGTAGGCCGCGGCCTCCAGGGCAAACCGAAGGCGCAGGTCCACAACGGGGATGACCTTCCCGCGAAGGTTGATCACGCCCTTGACGAACCCGGGGGTCTGGGGGACGTGTGTCACGGCCATCATCCCGATGATCTCCTTGACCTTCAGAATCCCGATTCCGTATTCCTCGCCGGCAAGCGAGAAGGTCAGGTATTTACCCTCCCTTCCCGGAATCCCGGCAAGGGTGCTTTCCTGTTTTTCCATCACTTCCGTCTGCATTGCTTCCATGCCTCCTTGAACTCCTCGTGCCTTTGCACTGCCTGAGACGTTGTTCGAACCAAACCCCTTTGGATCGAAAGGCCGGGACCCGCGCCCGGCCGGCTGGATCTACGAGCGCGCCTGAATCCCGTTGATCCTCTCGGCAGGGATGTCGAGGGCCTTTACGATCGTGTCATAGAGCTTCTTCACGTCGACGGGCTTCGTCATGTAGTCGAGGAACTTGCCCCGCTCGTCCTCTGTGAGATACTCCGGGTACCCCGTCAGGATGATGATCTTGATGTCCCGGTGCATATTACGGATCTTTTCTGCAAGTTCGAGACCATTCAGGTTGGGCATCACGATGTCGAGCAGGATGAGATCCGGCTTCTCCTCGCCGATGTGCAGGACCGCCTCGAGCCCGTTCGCATAGGTCTTCAGGGTGCAGTGCCTGTTGAGGCCCAGTCCCTCGAAGGCGTTCTGGATGAAGGTGAGGATGTTCTCGTCGTCGTCGATGGCCATGACGAGTTTCTTCTGGGACGGCCCCCTGGATGCCGTCTTGCCGGTCTCCGCCGCCCCGACATCTGCCCCCTGCAGTTTTTCGAGGGGCATATCGCCGAAGCCGAACTCCCGCTTGAGCCGCTCGACCTCCACCAGCGGGATCTTGAGATGCTTGCCCACCTTGTATCCCTTTACCATCCCCTCTTTCACCCAGCGGTAGATGGTGACCCGGTTGACGTTGAAGAGATCGGCCACCTCGGACGTGGAAAAAAACATTTTCGCCATGGAACACCTCTCGATTCGGGTTTGGTTCGCAATACTATAGCAACATATAAATCCTGTGCAACACCTGCACTTGTTTTATCGACCGGAAGTGGAAAAACTTTAGGCGGGGAACGAAGAAACGAGGACCGAGGACCGAAGATCGTGGTTCGAGGAAGGACAAGATGAAACTGGCAAACAGGATTGTTTAAACAGGAGCTATGGTTACGGGATGCAGAGGAGAATAAAATAAATGAAGAATAACAAAAAGTTGTAAATTTACACCCTACACGCTATACCCTTCTTCACGACGCTGCGCGCTCCGATTCCGCCGGCTTCTGCCCCTGGCCGTTGCAGTCGAGCCGGTGAATCTGGCCGGGCCCTTTCTGTTTGGCCAGATGCATGGCCCCGTCGGCTGTCCAGACAAGCTCCCAGGGGTCCTTCGCTGCGCTCACGTGTTCCTTTTTAAGGGTGCTCACACCGATGCTGACCGAGAGGGTTATCTCCTTCTCGCCGCAGTTGAATGAGTGAGCCTCGATGCGTCCCCGGATGCGCTCGGCCGCCGTCTTTGCCGCTCTTTGCCCCGCGTTGCCCAGCAGAATGACAAACTCGTCGGCGCCGAATCGGACCAGCACATCCTCCCTGCGGCAAAGACCTCTCAGCAGGTTGGCCGTGTCCCGGAGAACCTTGTCGCCGATGAAGTGATTGGTTTGGTCGTTGACGGCCTGGAAATGGTCGATATCGATGAAAAGGCACGACAGGGATACGCCTGCCCGCCTCGCCCTCGAGAATTCCTCCTCGAGTCGGGGCTGCAGGTACCAGCGGTTGTGAAGGCCCGTCGTCGGGTCGACGAAGTTGATTTTTTCAAGCTCATCCGTTCGGGAGCGAAGCTTCAGGTTCTCGACCAGGAGCTCCTTGTTCTTCCGGGTCAGCGTCTTGTTGTTCTCGACGAGCCACTCGAAAAGGAAGCTCTTTTCATCGAAGTTCAGTTCTGCCCGGCCGCCTTCCCCGTCATCCATGATTGTTTCGTGCCCTTCCCCGGCTCAAGTTGTCCTTCATGATTACCGATAAGAGATTAGCACATTCTGTGCCACAGAGAGGCGCCCGAGCCGGTCCTGAAACCGGCCGGGTCGAACACATGAAGTAAGGAAGTTAGGAGGCGAGGAAGATCGGAAAAATGAATCTCATTCCTTCGGCCTTCGATTCGCATTTCTTTTCCTAACTTCTGATCTTCAACCCTTCTTAACTTCAGTCCTTACGGGGCGGCATGGACGAAGCCATCGTCAGAGAACGGGCATCCGAGATTTCGAGGACCCTGGCAAACTGCCGGAAGTTTCTCGTCCAGGGAAACGTCTACTCCTGCCTGCTGGGCTTCAAGGACGTCCTGGAGAGGATGGTCGTCACCCGGATGCTCCCCGCCGACGAGAAGGAGCTTCGCGAGGCGATCAACGATTTTCAACAGCAGCTGATGACGAACAGTGCCTTCAAGAACACCTTCGGCCCCGTCACGTTTCAGGACGACAACAACGAAACGACCCTGGCCTTCGTCAGGCAGCTCGTCAACGTCTCCGAGGAGGATATTGCCAGGAACCTCGCCGGCGGGGCAGAGACCCAGGAAAACCGGGCCCTCATGATCATGCGGTTTATCGACAAGGGCGAGCACGAAAAGGCCCGGGCCCTCATCGGCACGAACGAGGACCTCCTGAGCTTCATCCTCCAGACCTACAATTCCCTGGGCATCCAGGCCCGCAGGGAAGGCAACTTCGAAAAGGCCGTCACGGAGCTCAAAAAGGCCCTCTCCATCGCCCCCGACGACGAAGGCATCCTCTACAACCTCGCCCGTGCTTACGCTGCGAAAAAAGAAAGGAAACCGGCCGTCGAATCCATCCAGAAGGCCCTGAAAATCAACCCGGCATTCGCCGAGGCCCGGACCCTCCTGAATCACCTCCAGCAGAGCGCCGGCTGATCGCACAGCCCCCTTGACCGGCCTTGGTATCCCCGAATCTGCCGATTTCTACGGACCATTTTCCTTTCCGGCGGCCATTTCCCGATTAGAGAACCTCCCTTGATTTCACTGCAGCCCTCCCACGGTCGCATCCGACCGGAGCCCGTCCCTCGCCGTTTCCTCGCCGCCGCACGCAGACATCTATAACTATTTGCAATTATTAACGTATCAGAAATCGCACTTTGCCCTGCAGGGGGTGAAAATTTTGACTGGCATGTAACGTGCAAAAAAATATTTCGGATGAAGAGATCATTCTTCGGCATTGTTTTGCGTAAAAAAAGCCATGGAGTCTGGAGGAAAAAGCCCTTCATCGACTTTGCTCATCATCCAGGATCGTGCCTGCAATACAGGCAAATCTTCTTGAAAATGGAGTTTTTCATGTCCATGGAAAAACGGATCTCTGCGAAACTGCGTTTAGGTCTCATCTTGAATCGCGAATTTCACGAAAATAACCGCTGGGTCAGTGCCCTTACACCGCGTCTGGTTGAGTCGCTTCTTCAGCGCTTTGACTGCTTCTGGATCCAGGATCAGAAAGATTACGAAAACAATTTAGGCAGTGTGGATGCCCTGCTTTCCATGGAACCTGGATGGGCGGCACCGCGGTTGGATTTCGTCCGAACCCCGGCTTTGAAAGAAAAACTCGCGCGCACGCCATCGTACATCATGTACAGCGATCCGCACGACAACCCGTGGCGGCAAGACTACTTCCTGCAAAACGGCCTCGATTTCATCCTGGCGTATTTCTATTCTCCAACGCTTTACCACTTCCGCAGAGCTCCGGCGGACCGCATCCTCTACTTTCCCTGGTCCATCCCGGATGACTGGGTCAGCACCGAACCGATCACCTGCCGGAAGCAGTCCCGGATCGCCCTCTTCGGGGCCAGCCAGCATGAGGCCTATGACGTGAGAAACTGGTGCCGGACGTTCCACTTCGTCGAATCCCTGACCAACAGCGGCGTCGAGAACAAGGTGATGTCCGATGAAGAGTACATGAAATGGCTGGGAACATGGGATGCCGCCATCGCCGCCGGTTCCGATGACCCCCGCTACCGGCTGACCACCCCAAAATACTTTGAAATACCGGCTGCAGGCACCCTGCTCTTCGCCCAGGAAACCGACGATCTCGAGCGTCTCGGCTTCCGGCACATGGAAAACTGCGTTCTCTTCAACCGCTCGAACTTTGTGGAGTTCGCCCGGCAATACCTGGCGAACCCGGACGATTACTCCGCGATCCGGGAATCGGGCCGGGAGTTGATCCTCCGCCGTCATCGCATGTCGGCCCGGATGGATTTCCTGGAAAATCACATTCGGCAAGGGCTCGAGGGCAACATCGTGATGGAAATGCCGTCCCATATTGACCAGGGGGCGCACCCGGGTGCGGAACGCACAGCACACACCCCAAAACGGACAGGCTATCAGGATTTGATCCCCTCGCCATCGACTCCGCCCTTGGAAATGATGAGCGCATTACGACCTGTCACTGAGAGGGAGACTTTACCGGTGGCAGCTCAGGGCGGACCAGACAGAAAAATCTTTCTGCATACCGACTCCCTCTATACCCCTGACCAATGGTATCGTCGTTTTGACTATCTGCTCAAGGAACGGTATCATCTCTCGCATCGCGTCGTGGACTTGCTCGCCGACAATCGGCTCTCAATCCTGAGAGAGGTTTGTGAAGGTGACGCGCTGATCGGCCGCTTCGGTCACCATCCCAAGGACCTGCAGCTCACGCGCCCCATCTTCGATCACCTGGAGCGCGTGTTCCACGGTCGCAATTTCCCCACCCGGAGCCAGTACTTCTATTACGACGACAAGCTGCGCCAGTGGGAGCTCTTTAAGAAGAAGGGCTACGCGATCCCTGCCACCGCACTCGTGCATACACCAGACGAACTCCACGTGTTTCTGCATAACAACGGTCTTCACTTCCCAATCGTGGTGAAGAAGCCTGAAGGGGCGGGTTCCTCCAATGTTGGTTTGGCGCGCAGCGCGAACGAAGTGCCCTTGCCCTGTCTCGTGCAGGAATTCTGTACTGGTAACGATCGCGACTTCCGCCTCAACGTCATCGGAAACCGGGTGATGGGTTTCGAACGGCTTAACCGCGAGAACGACTTCCGAGCCTCCGGCTCGGGCCGCATCGTGTACTCGAAGGACTTGGCACCCGAACTCGTCCAACTCGCGTACCGCGTTACGAATGAAAACGAGTTCGGATCAATGGCCTACGACTTCATCAAGCGCGGGAAGGAGTGGGTTCTCGTCGAAATGTCTTACGCCTACACGGACACGGCCGTTCGCGACTGCGAGTTTTACTATGAGATGGATAGCGGTGCCAAGGTGGGCAAACGAGGCGTCTATCCCCAGGACTTTATTCTCGCTGACTTCCTGAAGTTGCACTACGCCATCGAAACAAGTTCCACGCTGCTGAGGGCATGTACGGGGGTGGCGCTCTCGGAATCCGGCAGCCTGCGGGATCCACTCCCCCATGAAACCTCCGCGTCGCAGAAGTCAACACAGGTGAATCCTCGGTTGACGATTAAGGACGACTCTCCGTCAGCGCGAGTTCCTCTGCGCCGCCCGCACATCCTCTTGATCGCCGACGTGCCGAACTGGATATTCGCCCGCCATGGCCGGATGCTCAAACGCCACCTGAGCGACGAGTTCGATTTTACGATCAAGGTCCACGGGGAACCCTTCCGGGAAGAGGAATTCGATCTCATCTACCCCCTGGAGTGGAATCTCGTTGAACAGGGGCAGATCGGGAATCCGCAAAAATACGTCACGGGGATCCGTTCGCACGTCTGGTGGCCTGATCTCAATTTTACCGAGTTCACCGGCTTCCTCGCTTCCACCTATCAGCGTGTCCATGTGGTCTCCAGGCGCCTTTACGATATCTTTAAGCCCGCCCTGCCCGGTGCCGTCTATATCAGCCACGGCATCGACACAAAATTCTTTACACCGTCCGCGCGCACCGATCGGTCCGGGAAAAAGTTGCGCCTGGGCTGGGCAGGCAACCGCCAGCAGCCCGCGAAGAGATTCAAGGAGTTCATCGAGCCGCTCGGCAAGATCCCCGGGGTAGAGTTCGTCTTCTGCGGCTACGCAGACCGCAACCTGACGATGGAAGAGATGCACGCCTTCTACGATTCCCTCGATGCCTACATCTGCGCATCGGACAACGAGGGAAACAACAATTCCCTGATGGAGGCGGCGTCCATGAAGCGGGCGATCATCACCACCGACAGCGGCACCGTTCCGGAATACCTGATCGATGGGAAGAACGCTCTGATCGTTCCGCGCGAGCGTGAGGCTTTCGTCCAGGCCGTTGAGAAACTGCGCGACGACCCGGCACTGCGCATGAAGCTCGGAAAGGCGGCACGCAGGGCCGTGATATCAGCCTGGGACTGGAAAGACAGGTCTGAGGACTATAGACTCTTCTTCCGCGAGGCGCTGCGAACGGCTCAAGCGGCCACACCGCAGCCCATCGCCCAGCCCGCACCGGTCAAAGGAGAAAGAGCAATTCAGGGTGTCTCGCAGAAAGAAACACCGGAGTGCACGTACGAGATCATCCGGAAGGTGATTCAAGCCGGCATGTATCCCGAGGCCATGAGTGCGCTCCAGGAACTGATCCAATCGCATCCCGGCTTTGCCCCTGCATACCATGACCTCGGTGTTCTCTATCACAACAGCAACGAGAAGGAGAAGGCCCTCGCTCACTATGAGAAGGCGGTGTCTCTCTACCCCGAAAAGCACACATTTCTGCAGAGTCTCGCGGATTTCTATTTTGCGGAGCAGAGTCGGGCAGAGGACGCACTGCGGATCTATCTCGGGATCCTGACAAATGACCCCTCAAACGTCGAAGTGCTCTCGATCACGGGAAACCTGCTGGCGGTGACCGGAAATCCTGACGCAGCCAGAGGGTATTACCTGAGAATCCTCGAAATGGATCCTGGAAACCAGAATGCCCGGGATAACCTCGGTTTTCTGGCGAGCATGGAACAGGGGAACGGCCGGTTATGCGGCGGTGAGACAGAGCAAAGGCAGAGGACGGCCAGCCCTGATTTCAGGGTGGTCGCGATCATCTCCACTCATAATGAAGGAGACGTCATTTACCACGTCATCGGTGACC
>DCVI01000051.1 GCA_002327315.1 Syntrophaceae bacterium UBA2192
TGCCGCGGGAGGGATCGGGCGTGTTCCACACGACCCTGCGGTACAGCTGCATGCCGATGCGGCGGGGCTCCTCCAGGAAGGCGAGCGCCCCGGGGTGGGCATAGATCTCTGCGCCGAATCGATCCTGGAAGAGGCGGTTGTTGCCGATGTGGTCTTCGTGGTGGTGCGTGTTGACGATCGTCGAACACCGGAACCCGTCGAGCTTCGGCGCCCACTCGTTGCGTACGGCAATCGTGCCGGTGTCAATCATCGTGTCATCGATGAGAAAGGCGTGCGCCTCGTATAGGACCCACCTGCGACTGGCAACGTGGCGCCCCATGCGGAAAACGGTGACGGGCCCGTGTTGGTCGATCTTCAGCATCGTGCTGTTCCTGCGAGCGGGTTGCGCGGCAGAAAACCATGACGCCTTACGACGCCTCCTGTCAAGGGCGATTACGGATTTCTTCATGCCCGATCGTTGGCAGGCGGCAAAAGGGCGGGAATTCCGCAAAGAAAGATGGTAGAAATATAAGTGAGACACGCAACCGCGACAGGAGGGAGCGCGATGGATCAAAAAGCGATGTATCAGCCGGTGACCCGGGAGATCGTGGCGGAGCTTCAAGCCGTCGTGGGGGAGAAAAACCTGATTTTCGACGATGCGGAGCTTCTGCGTAACTATTCCCACGACGAGGTTGCGGGTCCCGAATACGCACGCATGCCCGAGGTCGTCGTCAGGCCCGCCTCGGCCCGCGAGATCTCGGAAATCATGAAAATCGCCAACCGGCACCGTGTCCCCGTAACCCCCCGCGGAGGCGGTACGGGGCTTTCCTGCGGCGCCGTGCCCCTGCACGGCGGGATCGTGCTTGCCCTCGAGCGTATGAACCGGATCCTGGAGATCGACCGGGAAAACATGGTAGCCGTCGTGGAGCCCGGCGTTGTGACCAGCGAGATCGGCAAGGCGGTCCAGGAGTTCGGGCTTTTCTATGCGGGCTACCCCATGAGCTTCGAGTCCTGCTTCATCGGGGGCAACCTGGCCGAAAATGCAGGAGGGGGCCGCGCCATCAAGTACGGCGTCACGGGGCATTACGTCCTGGGCCTGGAGGCCGTCCTGCCCACGGGCGAGATCGTGCAGATGGGCGGCAAGCGCCTGAAGGACGTTACGGGCTACGACCTCATCCACCTGTTGGTCGGCTCGGAAGGCACCCTGGGCATCTTCACGAAGATCACCCTCCGGCTTCTGCCCCTGCCTGCGGCCACGGCGGTCCTCCTCATCCCCTTCGGCAGCGCCTCGGAAGCCGTTGAGGCCTTCCCCAGGGTCATTGCCGAGGCGGGAATCCTGCCGACGTCCATCGAGTTCATGGACCGCCTCTCCGTGGAAACGGTCTATGGGTTCCTGGGGGAAAAACCGCCCCGGCCCGACATCGGGGCCATGCTGCTCATCGAGTTGGACGGGTCGAGCCGGGAGAGGGTCGACGAGGAGAGCCAGAAGATCGGGGGGCTTTTCCTTCAGGCGGGCGCACTCGATGTCTACGTGGGCAATACGCCCGCGACGGAGAGAAAGATGTGGGCCCCCCGGGTGAATCTCGCCGAGGCCTTCAAGACGGTCTGTCCCGTGCAAAGCATCGAAGACATCGTGGTCCCCACGGCACGGATCCCCGAACTCATCCGGGAGCTGGATCGCCTGGCGCTGAAGTACGATGTCGTGATCCCCTGCTACGGCCACGCGGGGGACGGCAACCTTCACGCCACCCCCGTCAAGAAGCCGGAAACCGCGATGGAGGTCTGGAAGAAGAAACTTCCCCTCATCCTCACGGAGCTCTACGGCATCGTCTTTGGCCTCGGGGGGACCATCAGCGGCGAGCACGGAATCGGCTCCAAGCGGGCATCCTACATGCCCATCGTGATGAGCCCCGAACTGATCGCTCTCCAGAAGAGGATCAAACAGGTCTTCGACCCCCTCAACATCCTCAACCCGGGGAAGATTTTTCCCTGAAAGAGGCCCGCGTAACCGTTCTGCCGGCTCAAAACCATGCTACACTGGAGTAACGCCCGGTGCAGGAAAACGCCGAAAATTTCATTTGAGGCAGCCGGTTTTTTGTGCTGTACCGATACAGTGATTTCCGATTTTCCTGTTTTCCCCCCTGTTCCAAATCCGCGGCTTGTCATATAGTACCGTCCAACCCGTCAAACCAATCGAATCATGAATTTACGACCTGAAAGGAGTGCCCTATGAGCCGGACAGCACGTGCATGTTTCGCACTGGTGCTTGTGGTCGCCGTCTCGGCCTGTGCGTCGACAAGCGAGGTGAAGAAGATGATGACAACACATTCGGTGGATCCGGGAACCTCGGTGACGATGCAGGGAAAGCCGCTCAAGCTGCTCGGTGAGCCGCTCCGGGTGGGCAAGCCCCTGCCGTCCGTGGAGCTGGTTGACGCCATGACCATGAAGCCCGTCGACCTGTCAAAAGAGAGAGGGAGCATTCTGCTGCTCAGTGTTGTGGTTTCCACGGACACGCCTGTCTGCGAGGAACAGACCCACTACCTGGGCGAACAGGGAAGCTCGCTGCCCGTATCCGTCAAGCGGATCGTCATCAGCCGCGACACGCCGTTTGCGCAGAAGCGTTTCGCCAAGGAGACCCACCTCGAGAACCTGCAATACCTGTCGGACTACAAGACGGGTGCCTTCGGGCAGGCCACGGGACTTCTTATTGAAAATGTCATGCTTCTGGCGCGTGCGGTCATCATCGTCGACCGCCAGGGTATCGTGCGGTACATCCAGATTACACCGCAGGTTGCCAGCCTGCCAGACATGGATGCGGCTTTTGCCAAGGCAATCGAGCTGGCCAATACTCCCTAGCCATCCCGGGTCATCTCACAATCAATAAAAAAGGGGATGCCGATCCTTCTTCGGCATCCCTGAGCATCAAGCGGCAAAATGCCTCCGCCGTTATTTTTTAAATATGGTTTCAAGAAACTTCGTCAGTTCGGCCCACGATTCCTTGTCGGCCCGGGCGTTATAGCCCAGCGGGAGCTTGTATTTCTTCCCGTATTGGTCGGCGTCGGGGTTGGTGAAGCTGTGCATCGCGCCGGGGTATGAGATGAACTGATAATCGGCCCCTGCGTTTTTCATTTCCTGCTTGAACGCCTCGACCTGCTCGGGTGTGGTGAACTTGTCATCGGCGCCGTGCAGCACGAGGACCCTGGCCTTGATCATGCCCGGCTTGGCAGAAGTGACCGCCGCGAGGCTGCCGTGGAAGCTCGCAACGCCTTTGAGATCGACCCCCTGGCGAGCCATGTTGAGCACAATGCCCCCTCCAAAGCAGTATCCGATCGCGGCGATCCGTTCGGGGTCAACGGTTTTCTGTTTCTTCAGGAAGTCCAGGGCCGCCATGAAGCGGGACTTTGCCGTATCGAAGTTCTTCATGAGCTCAGAGGAGAACTGGCCTGCATCATCGGGGTGCATCGCCTGTTTTCCTCCCCCGTACATGTCGACGGCAAGAGCCGTGTAACCCATCGCACCAAGCATCCGTGCGCGTTTGCGCGCATAGTCGTTGAGCCCCCACCACTCGTGTACCACGAGAACCCCCGGCCGCTTGCCCGTGATGTTCCGGTCATAGGCGAGATACCCTTTCATCACGACTCCATCGGCGCTGTAGGTCACCGTCTTGCCTTCAATCCGTGGTTTTGCCGCGGCAAGATCCGAGTAGGCCGACACGAGAAACACGACGGCCAAAACGATGGTTATCTTTCTCATGAGCTACCCTCCTTCAAAGAACTTATTGCGAAACGCCGGCAGCATTCGCGATCTCGAATCGAAAAATCCGGATGACGGGCTTGAGGTTTGCCGGCGGGATGAGCCTGTCGGAAACTCGCTGTTCCTACGCGGGTAAGGATGCCGGGGCGAGGTCTTATCCATGGGACCATGGCAGGGTCTTGCCGGCAAATTCATTGTCCCCGCGTAGAAGATGATAGATGTAGGACCCTAGGCAGAATCGTCCAAAGATCAAAGCGGCAATCGCCGCGCCGAGAAACACTTCCAGAACGGTTGCCGTGATAAACCACTCCAGTCGCAGCATGGCGCCGATTGCCAGCGCAAAAGTGCCTGCCATGCCCTGGGCGAAGCGTCGCGGAGCCGGCGCCGGTCTGAGGAGGATGGCGCCGGGCCGGGCGCCCAGCGTGACATTGTAGAGGGCATCGAAGGGGTTTAAGCGTGGAATCGGCGCACTCCACCAGAGAACCGCCCACAGGCTGAGGAAAACGGCCGGAGACTGAAGGGTGATGCCGACAAGAACTGCCAGACCGATCAATCGCGGCTGAAACAGCAGCGCCTCGAACCGCCGGTGAGTGTCTTGCGGCCCGGGCTCTTCCACACCCTGCTGAAGGATGAAATTTCGCTCGGGGTCATGCATGAGTATCTCCTCTCTGAATCAAACCTGCCGTATGCTTGACAGGCATCGCCTCTGGAACGGGGAGAGACGAGGAGTGGCCAAGCGTGCAATGGAGTTCGCTGGGATCGGGCAATGGCGTCGAGCCATCCTCTCCCCTATCAGGCATGGGCATACAAACCACTCAGGATTTGCACATGGTTTATAGAAAGTTTACGGCAGGCGGCGCGTTTCGCCATCGGGGAATAACGGATTTTCGCCTTCCGGAAACCTTATCCGCCATAAGTCGATTCGTGCAGATCGCCTTTCACTCTTGGCTGTTTCTCTGAAATGTACTATATAAGAATTCTATTCTGAACCCTCGGCAAACAAAACCCACCTTAGGAGGGAGCACATGAAATCTTACGCGAAGCATCTGTCACGTTTCGGGGTCGTTGTTGCGGTGTTCGCTTGCACCATTCTTTTTGCCGCGCAATCCGCATCGGCAGTGGATATCTCCTTTCGCAACTTCAGCCCGGCGGCGGCTCTCGGTCCGCCGGCGGACGAGTATGCCGTCAAGCTTGCGAGCATCTCGACAATCGTACTGGGTGAGGCCGGGCAGGTCCGGTTTGCCAAGTACTCCCCGACCCCTGTGATACCCAAGGGATTCAAGGACATCATGGCCGCCGTGGCCGCGGGGGGCCCCCTGGCGGGAGGGAAGGGCTTCGACGCAGCGTATATTTCAGGGTCTGACATCAATGCGGCATGGGGGTTTATCTACAATTCGGGTGTTCCCTTGGGTCCCACCTTTGACGAGTTCGTTGGCTTTCTATACGGCAAATCGATTGGCGGCACCGAGACCGGCCTCGACCAGCTCCAGCGAATACTCGATAAAAACGGTTCGAACGTCGTAGCGATCCCCATCGCCGGAAGCTGCCAGCAGATTTCCGGCTACTTCAAACTTCCCATCGGAAATGCCGGATCGACGCCCGGCATCGGCCTGGCGGGGATGTGCCAGCAGAACTGGACCTTCCGCTACCTGCCGCCGGCCCAGTACGTCATCGAGCGCGCCTGTGACAACCTGGTGGCCCGCGGGGTCATCCCGAAGAAAAACATCAAGTTCATCCAGGCCCTCGCAGGGGGCGGCTCCCTGGTGAAGGGCCTGGTCGACGGAAAACTCCAGGCCTTCGAATTCGCCACCCCCGTCGACGACTACTCCCAGCTTTTCGGCCTTCCCGAAGGCAACCCCGGCACGGCGGGGAATCGCTACGTGCACTTCCCCGGCTGGCAGCAGCAGTTCCTGATCACCTACATGATCATCAACAAGAACGTCTGGAACAAGTTGAGCCAGGCCCAGCAGACACTCGTCAGGAGCGTCGCCCGCGACCATGTCCTGTCGTCCTATGGCGAAACCCTCAGAAAGCAGGGCGAGACGCTGCAGAAGATCCTGATGGCCAATGACGGGGACACGAATCCCGATAACGACCTGGTGCTTGCGCAGTGGCCCGATAAAGATCTCGCCCTTCTGAGGGATGCAACGATTGAATTCCTGAATGCCCAGAGCTCCGATAAATCGCTGAGCGAGCAGGACCGGAAGGACTTCAGCACGATTCTCGAATCGCTTCGCTCCTATGTCAGCAGCAACAGCGGATACTGGAAGATGCGTGACGTGCCCACCGCCCTTCGCTTCCAGGGCTGGACCGACCCCGAGGGCAAGAAGGGCTGGGAGCAGAAACTGAAGTAGACCCCGGGCGATATCCTATAGCTCGATGCCGACGTGCGTGCCGACGGTGTGCGCGAGGCTCATCGATGATAAAAAAGGCAGGGTCCGCAGGGGCCCTGCCTTTTTCGCGATTCTCTTTTCAGAGGAACTGCTCAGCCGTAAGTATTTAACAGGATCCCGCGATGTTCATCCTGAATCGGCCGAACCTGAGAACGGCGCATCGAGATCAGGATCCGCAGGATATGGGCCGCCCTTTCTGCGTGCTCCTGGTGATCGGAAGCCGGCGGCCACTGCCTGTTCCAGGTTTGTTTGATGGCGTCCACCGGTTTCATGGCCTTCGCAAGTCCTTTCGACGATTTAATCTCTGCTTTCCCTGAAGAGCAGGCCCTGTTCCAGATGCCGAAGCAGACAAGATTGCTAAATGTAATCAATGAGATATGCCGATTTCGAGCCGGACGGCTATTCCCGGATTGACCGCATTGACTGCTCCATTCCGGCACGGCTGAGATTATTGTTCAATGATTACGGACAGGTATATGGATGGTCCGGTCTGGATCGGTTCAGGATGGGATGGCCGGTGACGGGAGGTCAAACTGACCGGGGGCGCATCCCGCAGGCCCCGCCTTGTAGGCGGGGAGCTTCACTTTCCGTCCTGTAAAATCAGACGTTTTTCGTATTTAATAAAGGCTTTTTTCGAGGTATAATGATCCCAAAGCCTCCCATTCATCTTGCTGGATATGGAAATGAGAAAGCATTCCGATCGCCGACTGAAGCCCACCCCCATGTTGAGCCGCTATACGTTCTCCCGCGGTCGGAGAAGCAGCTTCCGCAGAAGAGAGGATCGGCTTCGGGGCGGTTATGTCGACCGTTACGGTCATCGACTTTTCACGGTGCTGCTCTGGATTGTCGTGTTGAACATTTTTGACGCCCTTTTCACCCACATGATCCTGGATTGCGGGGGCACGGAGCTGAATCCCTTTGCGGATTGGGCAATCACAGCGTTCGGGCATCATTTCATCGTCTGGAAACTTGCCGTCATTGGCTGCAGTCTGCTCCTGCTGTGTCTCCACAGCAAATTTCGCATCGCCAAGGCCGCGATTGCCATGGCGGTTATCCTTTACAGTGGCGTCGTATTTTATCAAATTGTATTGATGTCCTGCCTCATGTGACGCATCCCGACGCCTCTCTGACCGGCCGGTTTCCTCCTGTCAGGATGAGGGGCGCGCCTTCCCCGCCATCGGAACGGAGCCGGTCCGATCAGAAATAAGCATTGAATATCGGGTCATCCCGATATTTGAAATTTTGATATCGCATGCGGAATTGGTGGAGACTGAAGTCGATTTCCCGGTGGAGGTCCTTCGCGCGCACTTCCCCGCGCAGGAATCGGATCTTGATCATCTCGATGGAGCCGATCAGCTCGATGATTTCGCGCTTCAGCGAATTGGCGATCTTGCCGTCATCGACCGGGGCGATGATCTTTTCGATTTCGCGATTCAGGTCTGCCTGGAGATTCTCGCTGTCGATGACGTTCAGGATTTCATCCCGTAAGACGGACAGTTGCTCGATGGACATCTTTCCCCCTCCGCTTTCGCCTTCTTCATTGCGCTTGAGTGAAGCCGAAGAAATTACAGATTCTTGTGAAGAGCCGATGGAGCTCCCCTCTTTCCGTGACCTTTACGGAAATCTTTTTGTCCTTCAGGAGTGCCTTGCGCAATTCCTCCACACAGGGGGAATTCTCCTCGCTGATGATGACGGTGACCTCATTGCCGGCTTTTTCCAGCACGATAAGATCTCCAGCCGACCGATATTTTTCACCGACGATCGACATGAGATCTGACGGCGCGAAATATTGGGGAAAAGGGTTGGCTTCGCTCAAATAGACCATGGCAATTTCCTGCTGCATCGTGACACCTCTCCTCGTTTACTGACCGGGAACGCATCCCCCGGCCCCGCCTCGCAGACGGCAACCTTACGTTGTTGCCAGCGTTCCCAACGCATCACTCATGCCTGAACGGGCTTTTCCTCGGATCCCTAATGATGTCAGCCGAATGTGGAAAGGGCGGCGGGGTTGCCGTTTTGCGGAATTTCCGTCCCCTGTTCCAGGTTGGCAGGCCGGGGACAAATAGTCGTGGATTCTTCGGCAGTTATGCGAGTGCGCCCAAGCGGCGTAGTCTGATCTGGATGTGCACGCAGAGAAAATTCATACTTTCTTCGTATTCATATCCTGATCCATCGACCGATATGACTGATGTGAGGCGTGTCTTCCCATGCCTTCGGAATTGGATTTTGACGATACGACACGCCGGGAGAGTAACCCGTGACCCTTACAGCGCCGCACCCTGCATCCCTTCACTCCGGCAGAAGAGGGCGAATCCTTTTTGTGGATGATGAAGAAATCATTTGCGAGACTTACTGCGACATGCTGCTGCAACTCGGGCACGAGGTGAGCCCGCTGATCAGCAGTGTCGAAGCCCTGGAAGCGTTCAAGGCCGGACCTGACGAATTCGACCTGGTCATCACGGACCAGGCGATGCCGCATCTGTGCGGGCTCGACCTGGCAGATCACCTGAAAAAAATCAGGCCGGACATCTCCATCATTCTCTGCACCGGATATAGCGAATTGATCACGCCTCAGACGGCCTATGACTTCGGCATCGATAAAATCCTGATCAAGCCGGTCGGAATCTGGCAGATGCGGGAAGTGGTCGACAGTGCTCTCGGCTGAAACGGCATTGCAGGCGGCGGATATGCCCGCACGGGCGCGCGGGTCTCGACAGCCCCGGGCCGTCCCGGCATGGACCGTTCGTCCCGGGGCACTGCCGGCGGGGCAGGCCGGATGTACCCGGCCCGTTAATCGGTGAACGATCGTCATCCCCGCTGCCTGCTGCGGGGTTGACGAAGCGATCCTGGAAAGGTCCCGGTGTCTGCTCCCGGGGGATGCTCAACCATGAAAAAATCAACGCCTGCCGGGAAATGCGCGGACACCCTGCGCGCCGCGAAAATCGATCAAATCCTGATCGTGGACAACGACCCCGTCTATCTGGCGCTGCTCGCGAAGTTTCTCAAGAAAGACGGGTTCCATGTCTTGACCGCCAGGGACGGCGCCTTTGCACTGAAGATTTTGAAGTCCGTCACGCCCGATGTCATCCTCCTGGATCTGGTGATGCCGAATGTCAGCGGAGATCGTCTTTGCCGCTTGATCCGGGCAATGGATACGGCCGTGAAGGACGTCCACATCATCCTCGTCACCGCCGTGGCCTCCGAGGGGGTGACGGTCGATTACCTCGGGATGGGCGCCAACGACTGCATCGCAAAAGTCTCCTTCAACCAGACGTACAAAAAAATAAACGAGGCGCTATCCTGCTTCAAGAAAAAGACCCACAGGAAGAGACCGGGCCGAATTGACCGCCCTGCGGAGATCCTGCCGCGAAACATCATCGGCGAGCTGATCTCCATCAACCGGAATCACGAAGCCTTCATGTCGAATATTTCCGAAGGCCGTCTTGAGTTGACGGAGCAGGGGAATATCATTTTCGCGAACCCGGCGGCGATCTCCATCCTGGGACAGCCTGAAATCGATCTCATCTCCTTGAATTTTGTCGATTTGTTCCCGAAGGAGGAACAGGCCGGGATCTCCAAGCTCCTTTCCGTCAGAACACGCCGGCGGCCGGCCGACTGCAACCTGTCCTTCCGCCTGCTGAACTCCAGAGAGGTCGTGGTCAAAGCGCTGCACGTCGCCCATGAAAAGAAATACCTGGTCGTCCTTCGCGACGTGACGGAGCAAAAAGGATTTGAGAGAGCCCTTCTGAAAGCCTATGCGGATCTTGAGACGCGCGTTGCGGAACGCACCGCCGAGTTGGCGAAGGCAAACGAGGCCCTGCATGCGGAGCTCGAGGAACGTCGAAAAATCGAGGGGATGCTGCAACAGAGCCGCAACACCCTGCGATCCGTCTTCGACAGCATCTCCGATCCGCTGATCATGGTCGATCGCGATCTGTGCATCCGGATGGCGAACAGGGCCACGGTCGATTACTTTCACTGCGCCGATTACCTGGAGATCCTGGGGAGGCCCTTCCCGGTTCTGGCGCGAGACCATTTCGATCTCGATTTGCTGAACTCCGCGCGATCGGCTGTTTTGCACTTCGAGGAGTCGAGCTTCGAGTCGAGAAGCCCTGAAAAGTCAGGGAAATATGAAAAGGTATTCATCTATCCGACTCACGAGGAATATCGGGTTTCGGGGTCGGCCATTATCCGGATCAGTGACATCACAAAAGAAAAAATCATGACCACCGAGCTGATCCAGCAGGAGAAACTGGCATCCCTCGGTCTTCTCGTATCCAGCGTGACCCACGAAATCAACAACCCGAACAACTTCATCCTCTTCAACGTACCGATTCTCCGGGATTATCTCGGCGCCATGCTTCCCATTGTTCAGGAGCACGCGGAAGGCAGGGCCGGCTTCGAAATCATGGGGATGTCGGGGGATGTGTTCCAGGAAGACATCCTGAAGCTGTTGACGAATATCCAGAGCGGGGCGGAGCGCATCCACGCGACGGTCGCCAAATTTGTCGGATTTTCGAAGAAGAGGACCTGCAATACGAAGATGCCCGTCGAACCCGGCGAGCCGATCGAAAAAGCGGTTTCCATCTGCCGGTATGAGATCAAGCGAACCATCCGCACCTTCGATGTCGATGTCGAGACGAACCTGCCGACGATCCGGGTGGACCCCTGGGCCCTCGAGCAGGCGATTATCAATCTGTTGATCAACGCCTCTCAGGTAACGGACAAGGAGGATTCCAGGCTGAGGCTCAAGGCCTTCGTGGAAAAGAACGGCGGGAATCGCTTCACCATCGAGATCACGGACAACGGGTGCGGCATGGACGAGGAAACAAAAAAGAAAATATTCTTTCCGTTTTTCACGTCAAAAAAAGACGGAAAGGGGACAGGACTCGGGCTCTATATCGTCAAGAGTCTCGTCGACGAAATGGCGGGTCATATCGAGGTCCGGAGCGAACCCGGCAAAGGCAGCACCTTCAGGATATCCCTCCCCGTGGACAAGGGAAAATCGTAAGTTTGCCTTCCCGGTTTCTCCCTACGCTTCGCTTACCCGCAGGACGGGCTTGATGGCGCGGCCGCACCGGGCATCGGCGATGGCCCGGTTGATCTGCCCGAAGTCGTAGAATTTCTCGATGCGGTCCAACGGGAAGAGCCCTTCCCGATAGAACTCGATCAGCCTGGGGATGAAGACCTGCGGCACGGCATCGCCCTGGACGATGCTCAGGGCCCTCCGCCCTCCCGGCAGGGAGCTAGGACCGTTCTCACCTGCAATATAGGCCGCCGTACCCTTCGGGTTCAACAGGACGACGGCCAGCCGATAGAGCCTGTTATCGCCGGTGCTCTCCACGACGTAATCGACCCCACCGCCGGTGGCCGCCCGGATGCCGTCGGTCACGCCTTCACGACGGGTGTCGATCACGTGGGTTGCGCCCAGCTCCATGGCGAGCTTGAGCCGCGAAGGGACCCTGTCGACGCCGATAATGGGGTTTGCGCCGACGATGCGCGCCGCCATGACCGCCGCAAGGCCGACGCCTCCCGTACCGAAAATGGCGATGCTGGCCCCGGCAGGAACGGCCAGCGAGTTCATCACGGTGCCGGCTCCGGTCTGCAGGCCGCATCCGAGCGGCGCCAGCATCTCCAGCGGCAGGTCTTTCGGGACTTTCACGAGATTGCGCTCCGTCGCCAGGACATGGGTCGAGAAGGACGACTGGCCAAAGAAGTGGCCGCGCACGCGGCTGCGGATCAGCGCATTGCTGCCATCGAGGCGCCTGAAGCCGAAGTTCAGATCATAGATGGACTCACAGTCCGTCGGGTGTCTGCTCCGGCAGGGGAGGCAATGGCCGCAGGACTGGAAGGAAAGCACGACGTGGTCACCGTGCCGGACGCCCGTCACCGCTGCCCCGACACGCTCCACGACGCCGGCGCCCTCATGGCCCAGGATCACGGCTCCGTCCGAATCTTCGTACCAGTCATCGACATAGCGGATATCGGTGTGGCAGATGCCGCTGGCGACAATGCGTACAAGCACCTCGTCGTGTCGCGGGCCTTCCATTTCGAGGGATTCCGCCTTCATGGGGCCGCCCCTGCGGCGCAGAACGGCTGCACGGATCTTCTGAACGTCCGAATCGGCTGGGCGGGTCATGGCTTCCCTCCTCAATGCAACAGGGTATTGGGAATCGGGTATTGGGAAATACAACTGCTGTCATCGCGAGGGCGGAGCCCGTGGCGATCTGCGATTTTCCTGCTTGCCTTTGTCCTCTTGTCGCAGGACGTTTCCGAGTCGATCGGCAGCCTGTTTCGACGGTCCGCCTGCCGGGTCGCTCTCGACTGCACACCGGAAAAATAAACCCCACCTCCCGATCCGAGAAGTGGGGTTCAAAGAATCCTGTCCATGGCCTGCTCCTTCTGGAGGGCTGGAAGGTTATGTTGGTGGGTTGACTCGCTGATGTGAAAGGAATGACTGTTCTTTAGATAAGAAATTTAACCCCGGTTTGTCAAGGAATAATACCACAGGGTGGAATGATCGGGTCCGCCATCAGAGAAGCGGGGATAGGGTCGAGTGGATTTTTTGGATGATCTCGTTTCGGACCCCGAGGTTCCATTTTTTTGCCGCGTTGGCCGATCCGTAGATGTTTCCCGGGTAGAACGGCACCCCGACACCCCCGACGATGCCGGCCACGGCGTAGTTCTCCTGATGGATGGCCGTCACGGTTCCCGCGATGAAGAGCCCGTTGATGAGAAACGCCGTGATCCCGTCTCCATAGTGTTCGGCATAGATGTAACCCGATCCGGGCAGGATGGCCGACATCACCCCGGCCAGGACGGGGGAGATTTTTCGGGGAGCTCCCGATACCGGTCGAGCTGCACGATGGCCTCTTTGACGCTCTCCTCGCCGGGATTGCCCGGGTACCGGTCCAGGAATCGATTCAGTGCTTGACGGCTCACCTCCGCCTTGTTTTCATCGAGAGCCGCCAGACAGATCACCGCGAGCGAGCGGGGTGCATATTCCGACTCGGGGTGCTGCTCGAAGAGGGCCTCAAGCGCCGCCCGCGCCCTGTCGTAATTCTTCAGTTTCCATTGGCTGACCCCCCCGAGATATTCGGCCCGGATCGCGTAGCCGCTGTCGGGATATTTTTCGCGCAGGGCCAGGAAGGACCGCGCGGCGGCCCCGTACTTCTCGCCCTTGAAATAAGCCATGGCGATCTCGAAGGAGGCATAGTCCGCCTTTGCGGAATCCGGGAAGAGGATCAGGAATTTCTTGTATTCCGTGACCGCCCGGTAGTACTCGCCTTCCTCCATGAAGGCATCGGCGATCTTCAACTGGACGTCCCCGGTGACAAGAACGGCCCCGTCGTCGGCATGAAGCGGGGAAAAAGAGGCGAGAACAAGGAACAACAAATAGGGTATCGGCAGGAGCCGGTGCAATGCTTTCATTTTTCGAAGAGCAGGTTGTTCGAAACGGGATCGTAGAGCATCCCGTTGGGGAGCCGCGTGTAGCCGGGCCTCTCGAAGATGTTGCACCGGGTCTGCCGGTCCCCGATCATCATGACCCCCACGACAGGGCCTTGTTCCTGGATGGCCTGGCGGCCATAGTGGGAGCAACTGGGCCGGAAGCCGCAGCGGTCAGGCCCGCCCGCGGGTGAAATGAAGATCTGGTAGAACCGGATCAACCCCTGCATTGCCACGCGGACGCTGGAGGTCTCGGGGCCGTAGGCTTTTTCGGGGACGCGCAGCTCTTCCCCGGGTCCCTTCATCATGAAGTCAGATCCGAACGTGGTGGCGGCCGGGCTCAGGAGGCTGATCGCGAGCCATGCGAGCACAACGATCGGTGTCGCCTTCCGCCTGCCGCTTTGGCCGATTTGATCCGTCTTGGCCACTGCTCTTCGCCGAGGCTCCCGAGGGCCTGAAGTTCTCGCAAGGGTAGAAAAAATCCCGGGGATTCGGGTGTCCGCCTTTCATCCCCGGGATGCGCTCACTTGGTCTTGGGCTGCTCGACTCTTTTCAGGATGTCTTGTTTGGTCTTATCGTATTCTTCCTTGGTAATCGCGCCGTTCTTGTAGGCCTTGTCCAGATCCTCCAGCTGCTGCCCGACGGTCGGCTGGTTGATGATCTCCGTTTTCTTGACCTCCGTCGTGTTGTCAGGACCGCAGCATGCAGCCATGTTCAACGCGAAAACAACGGCCATAATCACGGTGATGACTCTGATGATCATCATGGCTCTCCTCCTTCAAGAAAATGCATGTTGGTATGATGACGACACAATAGCTTCAAACCGGCGTGCAGGCAATCGGGCAAAATCATTTTTTCGATTGACCCCGTCCCCGGCCGGCATGGTATGTAAGAAGCTCTTTGGAATTGGACAGATTCCCTGTACCCCAATACCCATTACCCAATTCCTGCTATAAGATGTCCGATACCCTCATCCGCGTTCTGAGCGAAAAGGCGAACGTCATCGGCTTGGCCTGCCGGACGACGGACCTCGTGAACCTCGCCTGCCGGCTCCACGGGACGACGCCCACGGCCTCGGCGGCCCTGGGCAGGGCCCTCACGGGGGGGCTTCTCATGGGCGCACTGGGAAAACCCGGCCTGCGGGTCGGCCTCAAGTTCGAGGGCAACGGCCCCATGAAAAAGATCCTCGTCGAGGCCGACAGCGAAGGGACCGTCCGGGGTTTCGTGGGGGTCCCGGGCATCGACGTGATGGTCAGTGAAGACGGCAAGCTCCACGTGTCGGGGGCCCTCGGCAACGAGGGATTTCTCACCGTCTTCAAGGACGTGGGGCTCGACGAGCCCTACCAGGGCATCGTGAAACTGCGCACGGGTGAGATCGCCGAGGACATCGCCTACTACTTTGTCGAATCCGAGCAGATCCCCTCGGCTGTGGGGCTCGGGGTCTTTGTCGAGGCGGACGGGCAGGTTTCGGCGGCGGGCGGGTTTCTGGTCCAGACCCTGCCGCCCTCGGAGGAGACGACGATCGATCAGCTCATCATCAACATCCGCAAGATCGGCTCGGTCACCAAGGTTCTGAGGGAAGGCAAAACACCGGAGGACCTCCTCGGCTTGATCTTCGAGGGGATTCCCTGCAAGACCCTGGAGAAAAAAGAACTCTCCTTCCGCTGTACCTGCAACCGGGACCGCATCGAGCGGGTGCTCATTTCGCTGGGGTGTACAGAGCTGACGCACATGCTCGAGGAACACGGTGAGGCCGAGGTGGGCTGCGAATTCTGCCGGGCGGTCTACCGTTTCGACCGCCGTGAGCTCGAACAGTTGATCTCCGATATCGAGTGCGCCGGGCCGTCGAGCGGCTCGCCGCCGAATGCCTGAACAGTTGCCAATCCCCCCATCCCCCTGTGAATAACCTATTATCACCCTCACCCTGGCCCCGTTCGACAGGCTCGCGACACCGCTCTCCCCTCAAGGGAGAGGGAAATTATGGTTATGGCCTTCTTAGGGGGGAAAGAGGGGATTTTTTTTGCCTCCCCGCCTTCCATCGGACAGTGTCTGATGGACCGTTGCGCCCCTGTCTGAGCGCAAGCTAAATGCCTGTCTGATCCCACTTTCAGACTGCCGCCGATTTTTATTTCGATGCCGATGCGTTAGGTTAGCATCGAAAGAAGAGAGAACAGCGGAGCGAATCGGAACCCGCTACGATAAACACGGCAGACACCTTAAGGAGGTAGTTCCATGAGAAAGATCGAAAAGCTCGAAATCAAGAAGATCACCCCCAGGAAACTGATGGACGCAAAGTGCTGGGTCGACCCCATGTGCGGCCCCATGGTGACCGGCAAGTAACGCCAGGGATCACGACATCCACTAAACGGGAATGCTACGAAAGAGGAAACGGTCATGAGGAAAAAAGAGACGAAAAAGGAAGCGAAAAAGGGTCCCGAGAAGATGCTCAACGGAAAGTACTGGGTTGATCCCATGTGCGGCCCGGTGCGTCCGTAACCTCGTCGGAACAGGGGGCTTGTAAGTCGGTCGCCTGAAGACGCGCAACGGATCTTGTTAGCTCCGTTCAAGGGCGTGGATTCATTCTCATCGATGAACGGGTTGAGAAGAGAAGCGAGGCGGGCCGGCGGCACGGATTGATGCTGCATGGCCATGAATCACTGAAGATAACAGGATACGGCAAAAGGAGAAATGCACATGAGCAAGCAGACAAAGCCCGCAGACGGGAAAATCGACAAAATGTACCAGAAGAACCCCGGGCAAAAGACCCCCGAGGTCTATGAATCCACCCTCATCGACACCGTAGTGTTTTGATCTGTTCTTACTCTTTGTCAACAAGGTTTTCAGACGCGAACCCCCCGCCGGCTCCCTCCCGCGGGGGGTTCTTGTCTGAGGAACGATAAAAAATGGGCAAAAAAAGGCCCCCGGGCGAGATCCCCCGGGGGCCTTTCAACAATTGGCAGTTATTACAGTTATTACTTACTGGCCTTGCGCCAGATGTTCATCTTCTCCGCGTCCTTGATCAGGCCATCCCGGAGGTCGGGGTGGGCGACGTTGATCAGGGCCTCGGCGCGCTGCCAGGTGGACTTGCCTGCCAGATCGGCCACACCGTACTCGGTCACGATCAGGTGGGCCTGCGTGCGGGGCACCGTCACAATCGAGCCCGCGGGCAGCGTGGGGACGATACGGGATTTGATGGCGCCTGTTTTCTTGTCCGTATAGGCGGCGTTGCAGCAGATGAAGGACATCCCGCCTTCGGACATGTACGCGCCGGTTGCGAAATCGAGCTGTCCGCCCGTGCCGCTGATGTGCCGCGGTCCGGAGGACTCGGAGGAAACCTGCCCGAAGAGGTCGACCTCTACGCAGGCGTTGATGGAGACCATGTTGTCATGCTGGCACATGACGTGGGGGGCGTTGGTGTAGGACACCGGGTACGACGCCAGCGAGGGGTTCATGTCGATCCAGTCATAGAGGAACTGGCTGCCGGCGGCGAAGGCGTAGGCGCCCTTCTTCTTGTCGACGCCCTTCTTCTTGTTCGTCAGCTTGCCGGCCGTGTACATGTGGTAGTAGGCATCGACGAGCATCTCCGTGTGGCAGCCCAGGTCCTTCAGATCCGATTCGGCCAGCTGGCTGCCGATGAAGTTCGGCAGTCCGCCGATGCCAAGCTGGATGCAGGCGCCGTTGGGGATCATGGGGACGATGAAGCTTGCGATCTTCTTGTCGATCTCCGTCGGGGCTGCGGGGGGGATCACTTCCACCTTGGACTCGAACTCGACGATCGCGGAGACTTCGGAGATGTGCACGACCTCGTCACGGCCGCCCATCGCCCAGGGAAGAAGCGGGTTCACTTCGACGATGATTTTCTTCGCAACGTCCATCGCCGCGCGCACCGCCGCGTTTCCCATATGCGTGTTGAAGAAGCCGTCCTTGTCCATCTTGGTCACGCGGATCATGGCCACGTCGAGGGATTTGATGCTCTTGCGGTAGAACAGGGGCTGGTTGCGGAAGATCATCGGGTGGTAATAGCACCGGCCCCGGTCGTGGAGCTTCCGGGAGTAACCCGAAAAATGCCAGTCCTGATACGTGAAGACCTCTGCATCGGGGTCGGCTTCGATGCAGGCCTGGGGGGTCAGGCTCAGGCAATGGCGGATATTGATATCCTTGAGCTCGCTTTTGCGAGCGGCCAGGGCCTTGTCCAGGGCAACCGGCTTGGTGTGGCCGAACCCGTAGTCAATCCAGTCTCCGCTCTTCACTACTTTCACGGCTTCTTCGGGGGTTGTAAGTTTCCTCTTGTACTCTTCTGCGTAAGACATCATCTACCTCCCATTTTTTTAGTATGCCCCCTGATCGGGTTGCGCGCTGGCCGCAACGCCTCCGGTCTCTCCATGAACCGCCTTCCGGAAGCGTTTTGAAACCGTTTCTGCGATTGCGCCGCCTGTTTCAGGAAACGCGCACAGCTATCATATCTGCGTCCAAAAAGCAATCCTGAATACGATTGTACGCGCATTGAAGCCTTGTTCCGCACAGCGGGGCTTCCCGGTAATGAAGGAACCAGACATGAATGCGCCTTGGAAATCTAGAGGAACGGGATTATTCCCCCTCACCCCAACCCTCTCCCTCGGCGGGGAGAGGGAGATCAGGGTAGTGATTTTTCTGAGGCGCCCCCCGTCCCCGCAGCTCCTGACGTGAGCCCGTCGAACGTTGCTGCGGGGGTTGAGAGCATAATAACGGATAACCCACTTCCATGAGTTTCTAAATTCCTGGCACCTTGGTGCGA
>DCVI01000005.1 GCA_002327315.1 Syntrophaceae bacterium UBA2192
CCTATTGCGACACAGTCTCCTTGAGGGGAGAGGGCCAGGGTGAGGGTGAAAAAAGGTGAGGGGATTATTCCCCCTCACCTCAATCCTCTCCCCCGGAGGGGAGAGGAAGACTAAGGTTCGTGACCTTCTTAGGGGGATGGAAGGGGGATTTATTATTGGTTTGGTCTCTTCCTGAATCCTGAAGCCAGATGCCCGATTCCGGTTTTATCCTACTGTCCCTTCCTTGCGCAGCTTCCCGATCTCATCCGCGCTCAAACCGAGGGCTGACAGTATCTCGTCCGTGTGCTCGCCGTGGACCGGTGCAAACCTTCTGACTTGGCCCGGCGTTTCCGACAGCTTCGGCAGAATCCCCACCTGCTTCACCTTGCCCAGTTTCGGGTGCTCCAGCTCGATCACCATCTTCCGGTGGATCACCTGGGGGTCGCTGAAGACCTCCCCGATATCGTACACCTTCCCTACGGGGATGTCCTGCGGCGACAGCAGGTCAAACCACTCGTCGCGGTTCTTCGTCAGGAAGACCTGCTCCAGGCTGGACCGGATCGCATTGAGCTTTTCGTCGGGCGCCTGGAAGGTCATGTCCATGGTCCATTTGGCCGGCATGAATTCCTCCTTGCCGATCGCCTTGCAGAGGTTATCCCAGAAATGCGGCTCGAGGCAGCCGATGCTGAGATATTTCCCGTCCCTGGTTTGATAAACGCCATAGTGCGGGTAGGTCCCCATGGCCCACGACTCCCCGCGCTTCATCACCGTCCCATCCATGAAAAACCGGTGGGTGAACCAGGTAATGAGATGGATGGCCCCCTCCATGTAGGTGTGATCGATGTACTGGCCCTTGTCGGACTTCCCCCTCGCCATGAGGGCCAGGAGGATCCCGACGGCCCCGTACAGGGAAACGCCGGCGAAGTCTGCAATAATGTTGAGCGGAATGGACGGGGGGCCTTCTTTCGGGCCGATGAGGCCCAGAACCCCTGCCAGCGAGATATAATTGATGTCGTGACCCGAGAACAGGCGGTAGGGCCCGTCCTGGCCGTAACCCGAAAGAGAGCAGTAGACGATGCGGGGGTTGATTCCGCTCACCGTCTTGTAATCGACGCCGAGCCGTTCCACGACACCGGGCCGGTAGCCCTCTATGACGACGTCGGCTTCCTTCGCCATCCGGTGAAAAATCCGACGCCCCTCGTCGGACCGAAGATTCAGGCCGATGCACTTCTTGTTGCGGTTGAGCGCAAAGTATGCGGCCTCCCTCTCCTTGTCCTTGCCCCCGGGCGAATAGCCCATATCGCCCATGGGAAAGGCCTTGGCCGGCTCCACCTTGATGACCTCGGCACCGAAATCGGCCAGGATCATGGTGCACAGCGCGCCCGGTACATAATTGGACAGATCGAGAATCTTGATCCCCTCTAGTGCGAGCATAACTTCCCTCCTTTAACAGTGTCGCGGTCCGGGTACAAAAAAACCCCGTATCGCCTCGGATGACGGGGAAACCCAAGTTCGCGCATATTCTTCACCCTCAGTGGAAGACAGACATGACCACCGACGGCTTCCCTGCCCGGCCCTGACAAACGGGACACAGGGAACCCTGACTTACCCTCTTTAGACCCGGCGCCTCTATAACACAGTTCAGCCCCGCTGGCCACCGAAACCGTGCCCTCAGCGGGGCACGATGCTAAGGACCGGATTTCACAGGTAAAGCTAGTGATTGAAATTATTTCGGTTTTCTGATATGTGCACCATGCATAAAAAAATAGTTCTCTTTACGGACGGGCCAGTCGACATTCCCCATCGACGGTAGAGGAGAGAGGAAAGAGGACGAGATGGAGTCCCGTGATCACACGGAGCGGGAAGTCTGCGGGCACTGCGGAAAGAGACTGTCGTTCATTAATTGCACCGGATGTGAGATACCCCTCTGTCAGGAGTGTGCCTGTTTCGAGCTGATCGGCTCCGGATGCGGCACCGTTATCCCGGCTTATTACTGTCTTCTCTGCGTCAAGGATGCCCGGATAAACCCGAACGCGGTCTTTTACAGTTGAAAAAAAGCGCCCTGTGCGTTCAGGGCGCCTCAACTCCGGCCATGCAGCGGGCTGGTTGTTTGCCCGGCAAGTGGATTGTCTTACCCGGCAAACCTCTTCGTCGTATCCGTTTTGTTTTGTCTGTGCCATTCCCCCCGGTCGATCAATCCGAATCGGTAAAAAATTTCGTGATGAAGAACCCCAGGAGGATCAGCAGCACGGAGAGATCCGCACGGTCGAGCAGCCACAGAAGGAACTCCTTGGCGAAGACGACCTGGTTGAGAAAGCTGAAATAGCCGGCCGGGAGATACTTCACCAGGGCGAGGGAAGGATACCTCGTCCACTCATCATGCCCGATCCAGCCGTAAAGCTGATATGCGAAAAGCAGGGTACCTGAAAGAAAGATGAAGTTGGCCAGCCAGGACAGGAAAGAAACCCGCTTACCCTTTGCTTCTGCCTTGACGGGGTGAGAATACTGAAACCTCCACGCGGAATGCCCATCGGACGGATCCATAGCAGACACCTCCTTTTTATATGGGGCGTGCGGAACCCACCATCCATGGAGATTCACCGCTCACCCGGCAACCCCGCCGCCCTATCCGGATGCCCGGACGTAGGCCGGTGGCTTTGCGTCCCGCCCTTTCCTTTAGCGATATTTTCTGTTCCCGCGCCGGCAGCCGGGAACTTCCTCCCGGGGATACGCTTCCGGGATATTCCCGGCCGGCTCCATAATACGGATTGACAATTTTCGGGACCCCATTACAATAGTGTGCACTGCTTGCACCTATCGAGAGGACCCATGAAGGCTCGGCTCATCACCCTGATCGCTGCGCTTCTTCTTCCCCTTACCCTCATTCTATCCTCGTCGACGACCGCCCAAAATCAGACGAGCAGCTGCGTCACCTGCCACACCGACGAGGCAACGCTCAAGAAGACCTGCAAGCCCTTCGTTATGCCCGAGGGCGAGGGCGAGGGGTGAGCGGGGGCGCCTCCGCCGGTCAAGGCGGAGACATTCCACCTGACGTTCCTCGTCGATCGAAAGCTCATCGAGACGGACAAGCATTTCGAAAAGGGCTGCGTCCAGTGCCACAAGGGCAACGACAAGGCCGACGAGAAGGATGCCGCCCACGAGGGGATCGTGAAACGACCTTCCGACGACCTGGCGCTCTGCGGGGAATGCCACGAGGAAATCGCCGCGAATTACAAGAAATCCCTCCACTATACGACGATCGGCCAGCGAAACCGGGTGATCAAGAGGATGTCCGTGGAAGAGGCGAAGATCTTTGACGAGAAGGTCTTCGAGAAGTCTTGCCGCTCCTGCCACGCCACATGCGGCGACTGCCACGTGAAATCGCCGTCAATCGGCGGGGTGAGCGTGGGCCTCATCAACAAGCACAAGTTCATCCGGCGCGANNGAGGGCAAGACATGCGCCTTCTGCCACGGCGGCCGGGTCTACCCGGAGTACACGGGCGAGTACGGCGGCAACGCCGACGTCCACTACCAGAAGGGCATGATGTGCATGGAGTGCCACACCATGGATGAGATCCACGGCGACGGCAGGGCTTATGCACAAAAGGAGGAGGTCCGCGACCGACCCCGCTGCACCGACTGCCACGAACCCGGCAGGGAGACGAAACTGACGGCCAGCGTGGCCCACCTCAAGCACAGCCAGACGGCAAGCTGTTTTGCCTGCCACTCTGCGGGCGAGTACCGGCAGTGCTACGACTGCCACCTCGGCGGCGGCTCCCAGGCCAAGCCCGGCTTTTTCCTGGGGACAAGCCCGAGAAACCACAAGGAAATCACAACGCTGCGCGTCATCCCCACGGTGCGTGAAAGTTTCAAACCCGCCGGGATCCAGCAGGCGAATTTCGACGCCCTGCCGAACTACTGGGATTCGCCGATCCACAACATCCGCAAGCGCACGGAGAGGACGCGCAACTGTGACACCTGCCACGAAGACAGAAAGGGTTTCCTCACCATGGAGACCCTGCTGAAGAACAGCTCGAGGACGAACCTGGAGCTGATCCATAAACCGAAACCCATACCTGTCAGCAAATAAAAGGAGGTTTTTGTATGATCAAAGGAAAAAAGAAAATCATGGCAGGCCTGCTCGCCGTTCTTCTGTTCCTGCCGGCAGCGGCCTTCGCAGCGGACACCGTCGTATCGACGGACTGGCTCCAGGCGAATCAATCCAAGGTAACCATCGTAGACATCCGCAAGGTGGAAGACTACAACTCCGGTCATGTGCCGGGAGCCATCAATGTTTTCTACGGCGTGTGGGCCATTCAGAAGGCAGGGCTTCTCAACGAACTGCCCGCCGATGACGATTTGAGGGACATCCTCTCTGCAGCGGCCATTGAAACCGCGACAAACGTCGTCGTGGTCGGAAGCACGGCCAATATGGGTGAAAAGGCCAACATCACCCGCGTGGCATGGACGCTGAAGTACGCCGGCGTGGGCAACGTTGCCGTCCTCAGCGGCGGCTTCGAGAAATGGGTCGCCGACAAAAAGCCCGTCTCGAAGGATGCCGTGAAGCCGAAGGCGAAGCCCTACAAAGGCGCCTTCAACAAGGCCATCCTGACCAACAAGGCATACATCCTTGCCAACATCGGCAAGGCCACGATCGTCGATGTCCGCGAGCCCGACTTCTACAGCGGCGCAAAGAAGCTCGACTTCGTCACCCGCCCCGGCCACATCAAGGGCGCCGTGAACCTGCCTACCGCCGCAGCTTACAATGCAGACGGAACGTTCAAGCCCATGGCCGAGCTCGAGGCCATGGCCAAGAAAGCCGTCGGTGAAGACAAATCCAAGGAGATCCTCGTCTACTGCGACAGCGGCAGGGTCGCTTCGGTCTGGTGGTATCTCCTCTCCGAGTCCTTCGGCTATAAGAACGTGAAGCTCTACGACGGCTCCGTCCAGGATTTCGCGAAGGATGCGACCACTCCTCTGGAGCCCTGACCCTGAGTTTGAAATGGTTTGACCGCGTCCCGGCACCCCTAGGGGTGCCGGGAACTCTCATCACGCGTCGGTATAATTTGAACCGAAAATTTTTCGTCTTGCTGCCCTGAACTGCGGGGTCTCTCATGAGCCGGTTCAAGATAGCCAGTGTCGTTCTTCTTGCCGCCCTGTGCGCGCCGATCGCACTCGATGCGGCGCGCGCGCCGGACTGGAAACACGAGGACATCTGGCTCAAAAACGAGCAAGGGCAGCGCATCACCCCCACAAGAAACAGCGCCGACGCCTACTCCCCCCATCGTACCTGCGGGACCTGCCACGGCTACATGACCATCACGTCCGGCACCCACTTCCAGCAGGGCTTCGATGAGATGAAAGACGGCTACGCCCCGAAGCGCCCCTGGGTCCTCTCGCCAGGCATTTTCGGCAAGGGGGGAGACCCCGGTACTTTCACCGAGCGGGTCGCCGCTAAAAAGAACACCAGTGCCCGCGACATGGGTCTCTCCACCTACGACTGGATCGCAGCCGGCGGCAAGGGCCAGGCCATCGCCCTGTCCGCGGGGAACCTGCACCCCGGCGGGGGCCCCCTCGAATACGGCAGGAAAGAAGACGGAAGGCGGGACCTCTCAAAGAACCTCATCCAGGGGGAGCGTGAGAAACCCCTGCCTCTGGACGGGGATTACTCGTCCCGGCACACCCCCGACGGGAAGAGCCGTTTCCGGGAGAGCGGAGTCGTCGAGGGGGACTGCCTCATGTGCCACCTGAAGGGATACCGGATTGACCGCAGAAACGATCAGCTCACCCGCCGCAATTACCGCTGGGCCGCCGCGGCGGGCGCGGGGCTGGGCGAGATCAAGGGAGCGGTCTTCACTCCTGTTGGCCCCGAGGCGTCTCCCGAAGAGGAGTCGTCCACGAAGGGCGAGTGGAATTTCGTCCGCCGCCCGGTCGTTCAATATGCCTGGGACAACAGAAAGCTCTTCACCTCCCAGGGGAAGTTCAGGGGAAGCGCGCTGATCAGCAAGTCCGTCGAGACGGACAATTGCACCCAGTGCCACCGCCCGATGGACGGGCAGAAGTCGGGCACCCTCTACCTGCCCGCAGGCGACCTGCACCTCAAGGCGGGGCTTCGCTGCACCGATTGCCACACCCTCGCCGGGAGGACACAGACCGAACGTCTCCGGCACCACATCGGCAAGGGCTGGTCGCCCACATCAACCGCTCGCAGCGACCTGGACGGGGCCGGGATGAAAACCTGCACATCCTGTCACCTCGAGGGCCAGTACAAGCCTACCCGGGCGGGCATGCCGAAAGAAGCCAAGAACCCCGACAACATCCACCGGTCTCTCTTTCACAAGGCGACCTTCCACTTTTACCTGCTTCACTGTTCGACCTGCCACGCCTCGGAGCGGAAGACCCGCAGCGTCTATCTCGTGGACTACAGCACGGGACGACCCGCCTGGTACTCGACGGACAAGGCCGCCCAGATCACCCGCGCGGAGGATATGAAACAGTTCACCCAGGAACTCTGGCAGCCCTGGATGGACCGTCATGTGCGAGTCAAAGGGGATGGTGAGCGATACGTCCCGGCGGTACCCAAGGTGAGGCAATGGTTCGGCGAGATACTCTCCGAAGGGGTCGTGAGGCCCATCGGCGTGGAGGCCGTACGCAAAGCCGCCGCGGGTAAGAAGCTCTCGACGACCGAGGTAGTCACCCTCAAGGGCGAAAAGGTGAAGCAGACCACGGTGGCCACCGAGGAGGATATCCGAATCATGATCCAAGCCCTGACCTTCATGGGATACCGGAACGTCGTCTTTGTGGCCGATCAGCTCTACGAAATGAAGAAGAACAAGGTCCAGGGCCGTCCGGCGCCCGCGCAGACCCGGGCCGTCATGTTCCCGATCTACCACGGCAACATGCCCGTGTCGGCCAAGAAGACCCTGGGCCAGAAGGGAAAGCCTGACGGGTGCACGGACTGCCACGCCGACAATGCGCCTTTCTTCACGAAGCTCAAGGTGCGGGGGGTCGGGAAATTCCTGAAAGACAGCTACCCCACGCCGAAGGAACCCATCGCGGAGCCCCAGATGGCGGACTGGGGGCTCACCGGGGTGCCGGCAAGCGAGTAGGATTCGGGTATAGGGTTTCGGGTTTAGGGTATGAGGAAGGAACCGACACATAGAGCAAGATCGCGAGCGCGGTGGATCCTGTCCGCCATGCTGGTGCTACTCGTTGCCCTGGCGGCGTGCGCAAAGCCGCAGGAGCCTGCGCCACCGTGGAGGGTCATCGATGCCTCGACGCTTCGCGCCATGATGGCATCGGACAAGGAACTCCCCGTGTTCAACACGATGAGCGAGCTCGAGTGCCGCGATCATCGGATTCCCGGTACCCGCTGCCTCGCCTGCGAGGATGTCGAGAACAACCCCTCCATCCTTCCCCCGGACAAGGGACGTGATATCGTCTTCTACTGCGAAAGCGCGGGATGCTACCGGAGTTGCCGCGCCGCCGGGGCGGCAGTCAAGGCAGGATACCGGCAGGTTTATGTTTTGCAAGGCGGGATGCCAGCCTGGAAACAGTCCGGTTATACGATGGAGACCATCGAGCGGATCCCCCGGGGTTCGATCCAGTCGATCCGGGCCGCGGCGCTCAAGCAAATGCTCGCGGAGCGCAAAGACCTTCTCCTTGTCGACGTCCGCTCGGAATATCTCTACAAGGAAGAACACATCGAAGGGGCGGTCAATATCCCGATGCACCGGTTCAGCAGCAGCTACGCGGAGATCCCGCTGGACCGCACACTGGTTCTCATAGACGACCGCGGGTTCCGGACGTTCCTGGCGGGCAGCTACCTGGAGATGAAGGGCTACCGGGTCATGAGGCTCTTCGGTGGCATGGAAGCCTGGCAGGAGATGCAGGAAAAGAAGCAATAGGGCGAGATTGCAGATGGAAGGGCTCAAAGGGATGAACATCGCAACGGGAAGGCATTGGAGCCATCTCTTTTCGAGAGCGCTCGTGCTGCTGGCGGCATTCGCCGTCATCTGCCTGCCCGTTCCCGCCCCGGCGGCCCAGGACTGCCGCTTCTGTCACGACGAGCCCCTCTACCGCGTCGACTTCAACAAATCGATTCATGCCGGCAACGGATGCACGAGCTGCCACGTGGGGATCACAGACATCGAAAAGCACCGCGACGGGAAGGAAAAACCGGCCCCGGTAGATTGCGGGAGTTGCCACCAGGAGATCGCGAAGGAATACCGGAACAACTTCCATTACATCCAGGAAGACTTCCGTTGCAGCGACTGCCATCGCAACATCCACGCGATCAGGCAGGACAAGGACAGAAACGTAAAGCTCGCCATCATCGAGAAGTGCACCGAGTGCCACGGTAACGCCGATTACACGACCTCCGGCCACGGCGAGGCCGTCCTGAAGGGCAACCAGGACGCGGCCACCTGCTCCGACTGCCACGGCCTTCACAACACTCGGGTTTTCCACACCTCGCTGGAGCGGTACCCGGCCGAGGCCCGTGAGTTCTACACGCAGAAGTGCAAACGCTGTCACGCCGACAGCGCCATGATGAAGCGCAACAACCTCTCTGACAAGATGGTGGCCTACTACGAAAGCACCTACCACGGAAAGGTCCAGGAACTGGGCTACCCGGCCCCGGTGGCCGGCTGCGGCGACTGCCACACGAAGCACAACATCCTCCCGAAGGAAGACCCGCGCTCGAGCATCTACCCGGACAATCTCGAGGCCAATTGCGGGCGTTGCCATGCGGGGTTCCACTCCCGTTTCCTGAGCTACCAGGCGCATCCCGATTACACGGACCGGGCCAAGTACCCTGCCCTGTACGTTACCTTCCTCTTCATGGGGGCGCTTCTCATCGGGACGCTCGCCTTCTTCTGGGTCCACACGATCCTGTGGTGGCGTAAGGTCTACTGGGAACACGACCGCATGGAACGGGAGGGGATCGTCCCGCCCTCGGTGCTTGCGACCGGCGAGGGCCTCCAGCAGGTGGAGCGCTTCTCCGTCAAGTACCGTATCATGCACGTGCTCCTGGTGCTTTCCTTCTTCACGCTCGTACTGACCGGGTTCCCCCTGAAGTATGCCGGCACGGAGTGGGCCGCAACGCTCACGCGCCTCTGGGGCGGCGCGCATATGGCAGGGCTTTTCCATCGAGGGGCAGCCTTCCTGCTGATCGTCGGGATGACCTATGTCACGTTCGAATCCCTGCAGTTCCTCTTCCCCAGGGGTGAGGGCAAGAAGGGCTGGCTCGGCCGGCTGCTCGGCCCCGACTCGCTCTTCCCGAACCTGAAGGACCTCCAGGACTTCAAGAGCATGATCCGGTGGTTCTTCAACAAGGGCGAGCCGCCGAAATTCGACCGCTGGACCTACTGGGAAAAGTTCGACTTCCTGGCCGTGTTCTGGGGCATGTTCGCCATCGGCGGCTCGGGGATTCTTCTCTGGAAGCCCGAGTGGTCCTCCTACCTCGTGCCCGGCTGGGTCATGAACATCGCCGCCCTCGTGCATTCCGAGGAGGCGCTGCTGGCAGCCCTGTTCATCTTCACGATCCATTTCTTCAACACGCACTTCATCCCGAACAAGTTCCCCATGGACCGGCTCATCTTCACGGGGACCTATCGGCTCGAGGAGCTCAAGGAGCAGAGGCCCCTGGAATACGAGCGCCTGATTGCCGAGGGACGCCTGGAGTCCATGAAACGCGAGCACCCGAGCATCCCGCTGAAGCTCATCTCGGCCACCTTCGGCCTGGGGAGCCTCCTGCTGGGGCTGTTCCTGACCGTGACCATCATGTGGTCGATCCTGTTCGGGTAGAAAGGGCTGATGATCCCCTTCATGTCTTGCCGGCAGTAGCAGTCGTCCGAAGGGATCGCTGCACATGACGAATTCGAGGCGGAGTTCAATGGACTCTGCCTTTTTTGCTTTTTTCGTGCTATGAAATAAAGAAGTGGCTCGTGATTAGTGGCTTGTGGCTTGTAAAAACAGAATTCCAAATTCTTCACTAGCCACTAACCACAAAACACAAGTCACAGCCGCATAGCGGCGCATATGGACCAGCCCATGGGCCACATCAGCGATATCTTCGGCATCGGAAAGGACAGCGGCAGCCTCCTGCGGGACATTGCCGCCATCCGCAAGAAGACCCGCGGGGACCGGAACCGCCTTCTCTCGGAGATCGAGTTCAACGCCGCCCTCATCCTCGAGCATTGCCTCAAGATGGGGGCTGACGAGGCCAAGGTCATCGCCAGGCTGAAGCTCGAAAATCTCACCAGGCTGATCGACGAAGGGTTCGATTTCTCGACGGTACGGAAGGGGACGGTCCATGAAACCATGGTGAAGGACGTGCCCGTGCTTCGGAATTACGCGGGCATCGACCTGGAGGGATTCCTGAAACGGATCCGTTTTCATCTCGACCAACTGAAACTGTTGCCGGATCTCTATGACATCAAGAAAACGGACAAGGTGAACGTACGCGTGCGTCTCGAAAACCTCGGAAGGCGATACGTGCTTCTCATCCGGTTTCTGAAAGAACCGTAAACAAGGAAGGGAACGCTTATGAACGGTGCGGAAGCTCTCTTAAAAACTATTGTGGCGGCCGGGATCGACGTCTGTTTTGCCAATGGAGGCACAACCGAGATGCCCATGATCCTGGCCTTCGACACCGTCACCGGGATCAAGCCCTTGCTCGGGCTGTTCGAGGGCGTCTGCTCGGGCGCTGCCGACGGTTACGGGCGGATGAAGGAAAAACCGGCCCTGTGCCTTTTGCACCTGGGACCGGGGCTGGCCAACGGAATCGCAAACCTGCACAACGCCAGGCGGGCCCGAACGCCGCTTCTCAACGTCATCGGCGAACATGCCTCCTGGCATTTGGAGGCGAATGCCCCCCTGGCCATGGATATCGAGTGCCTGTGCAAGACTTTCTCGGGGTGGCAGCGCACGGTCCGATCCGCCGAGACCATTGCCAGGGACACGGCCGACGCGATCGAGGCGGCCTTACGCGGTCAGATCGCAAGCCTGATCGTCCCCTGCGATCTCCAGTGGAAAGAATACCAGGGCAAGATCCCTGCGGTAACGAGCTTCACATGCGATCGCCCTGACCGGCACGTAATCGAGTCCGCCGCGAAGATGCTGAAGTCCGCGGAAAAGACGGCTCTCATCATGAACGGCCGCGCCCTGCGCCGCCGCGGTCTCGAGGCGGCCGCACGCATCCGGGCCGCCGCGGGATGCGATCTCTACTGCATCAATTTCCCCGCCTACGTCGACCAGGGCGTCGGGATCGTGCCCCTCACCCGCGTGCCGTACTTCCCGGAGCCCGCGGCGGCCCTGCTGGCGCCCTACAAGGCCGTGGTGCTGGCGGGGACGGATGAGCCCGTCAACTTCTTCGGCTACGAAGGCCAGTGGAGCAATCCCGTTGCGGCCGACGTGCCGAAGCTGCGCGTCGACGGCGATTCCCAGGATGCGGCCGAGGCCCTGGAGGCACTGGCTGAAGAACTGGGCGCGCCCGGCAAGGCAGCCATCGGCAAACTCGTCGCGGGCTATAAAGTCCCTGACGTCCCGTCGGGAAAGCTGACGCCCGAGACGGCCTGCTTGACGCTCGCCGCGCTGCAGCCCGAGAATGCCATCATCGTCGACGAGGGGCTCACGACGTCCATGACGTACTTCCCGCTGGGCGCAACCCTTGCCCCCCACAGCTATTTCATGCTCACCGGGGGCGCCATCGGCCAGGGCATGCCCTCCGCCACCGGGGCCGCCGTGGCCTGCCCGGACAGGCCCGTGATCAACCTGCAGGCCGACGGCAGCGCCATGTACACCGTTCAATCCCTCTGGACGCAGGCCCGGGAGGGAATGAACGTGACGACGCTCATCTGCTCGAACCGCAGCTACAACATCATCAACTTGGAGCTGCAGCGCGCGGGAGTCACGAACCCGGGTCCCAGGGTCCTGTCCTTCACGGATCTGGGCAGTCCCCCCATCGACTGGCCAAGCCTGAGCAAGGGGATGGGCGTGCCCGGCGTCGCCGTCGAAACGGCCGAGGACCTGGCCCGGGAGATGAAGAAGGCCCTCCGTGAGCCCGGCCCGCACCTGATCGAGATGATCCTGTGATCCGGCGATCACCAGGCTCGAGGACAAAGGATAAAGGCTAAAGGAAAAAGGCAATCATCAATGATCTCTGCCTTTAGCCTTTAGCCTTTTAGCCTTTAGCCTGCCCCTCACATGCTCAGTTCGACGATATCCCTGTCCTTCAGCACATGTGTCCTCTCGACGCGCATCCCTTCGAACTTCGCCGAGCCCCAGACGCGGGCGTACTTCAGCTTCGTCACGAAGTCCTTGTGGACCTTCTCCGCCACGTCCATCACCGTGGAGCCCACGGGAACCGTGTAGGGCATGGACAGGTCGGGGTCCTTTCCCGGGGGTTTGGAATAGACGCGGATGATCCTTGCGAGCCTGAAGATCTCGAGTTTCAGGTCCTCCAGGCCGTCCTTTTTCAGGCAGGACAGGGCGACCATGGGATAGCGGCTCCCGTATGCCGCCTTGAGCTTCTCGAAATTCTCGGGGGACCCGGGCCTGTCCTTTTTGTTCGCCGCAACGAGAGCGCGTTTCACCAGGGCGCGGGGCTCGCCCTCCTTCGGCCGCTCCGTCCGGATGTTCCACTTCCCGAGTTGATCGAGGATGAGCTCCATCTGGATGTCGGCATCTTCCATAAGATCGATGACGATGAGCAGGACATCGGCAACCCGCATGATCCCGGAGACCCAGCCGTCGGTCGTCTCATTGGGAATGGGGGGAAGATCGACAAGCTGGAGCTGGATGTCCTCGTAGGGCATCATGCCCGGGCAGGGCAGAACCGTCGAGAGCGGATAGTCGGCGATGACGGGCGTGGCCTTGGTGAGGTTGGCTACGATGGAGGACTTGCCCGAGTTGGCAAAGCCGACGAGTGCGACCTGGGCGGCGCCTTCCCGGGGGATGTTGTAGAGGCTGTCGCGGCCGCCGCCTTTTCGCTTGCGCTGCTCGATGGCCTCCATGTTGAGCTGGGAGAGCCGGCGGCGCAGGTCGGCGCGCAGGTGATCGGTGCCCTTGTGCTTGGGGACCGTGGCCATCAGGTCCTCCAGGGCAGCGATCCTCTCGGCGACCGTAGAGGCCTGCTTGTATTTTCTCTCTGCTTCGAAGTAATCGGGTGGAAGGTTGGCCGGCATTGGTCGATTCACTCCCGAATGTCGGTCTGGCGTTAGGTGTGCCCATTCTAAGGCGGCATTTCCGACAAATCAAGCGAAAGAACGATGCCTCGAAATGAACTACCCCGTAGCGAGCTACGGGGTATCAATCGGGATAGGGGGCGGTCGT
>DCVI01000189.1 GCA_002327315.1 Syntrophaceae bacterium UBA2192
ATGTATCGTTCCTACCCCTATAGAATGGGATGGATGCCGGATCGAGTCCGGCATGACAAACTTTTCTCATTTTACATCAGATTTCTCAAATGCCTGTCTCGGCGCATGCAGGCACAAATGTGTTATGCCTCTGCTTCAGCCGTCTTGCAGGCAGAGACGGTGGGTTTCGATAGCCCTCTCCCCCGCCTCCTTCATGGTTGCGCCCAGGGAGACGAATCCGTGTTTCCGGATGAGGACGA
The DNA here is from genome assembly GCA_002327315.1 of Syntrophaceae bacterium UBA2192. Lineage (GTDB taxonomy): Bacteria > Desulfobacterota > Syntrophia > Syntrophales > UBA2192 > UBA2192. The sequence continues at coordinate 240 of DCVI01000189.1, forward strand.
AATCCGCATCTCCCAGGACCTCCATGACGCTCCGGACCAGTTCAATGCTCCCGTAGGGGGCCTTCTCGCGCGTTTCCGAGAGGTTCAGCTTGTTGACGCATAGCAATATTTCACGGCTGTGCCCGTGGAAAACCGCCTGCACGTCCTTTCTCGCACGGTAGATGGCAAAGTGGAGCATGCTCTCCGACGAGGGGTCCCGAGTGCCGTTCGCGTAAACGATGCCATTCTGCAGGTCGCAATTCTGCACGGTGACGAACTTGTCGTCCGTCAGCCGGTCCTTCCAGCCTACCTGGGAGCCCGAGATGACGAAGGCATCACCGCCGGGCCGGATCCGGAAGCTGAGGTTGCCTTGGGAGAATTCTCCGTAAGGCGGGGCGAAGTTCCGCTTGTGGAACTCGGCGCACCAAGCCTTCAGCTCCTCGAGGCGTGCATCAGCGGGAGCGGCCGCGGAGAGGAACTCCGTTCTGAATTTTACGCCCCCGTGTATTTCTCTTGCCGGTGTCTCCATGGGTTGCCGAGGGTATTCCTTTGCAGAATCAAGCACTTTCAAGTTAATGAATCAGCGGGGATTTGTCAAAGGAAAAGACAGTGGAAGCGACAAACGGGACAGGGAAGATGACGCGGAGTGTTCGAGTCTCTGAGTGTCGCACTCTCTGCTTGATCATTTCAGCACCTGTGACTATGCTGGCAACACGTCAATGGCAAGGTGGCAGGGGTGGTTATGAGACGATCTGTTCTGAAAATGATCGAGGAATTCAGGCTTTACTGGAAGCACTACGTTCTGCAGAGCCTTTTCGCCACAGTCGCGGTTTTCGTGGTTCTCTATTTTCTAAGCCTGCAGAATGCGGTCATCATCGCGTCCATCGGCGCTACGGCCTTCATTGTATTCGCCATGCCGGACTATGTCACGGCGCAACCGCGAAATGTCATCGGCGGACATCTCGTCGGTCTGTTCTGGGGATTTGTGTTTTCCCTGATTCCCCATGCCGCCACGATCGAGGACCTCGTGTGCTATTCGCTGGCTGTGGGGCTGTCCATTTTCACCATGGTGGTCACGGACACGGAGCATCCCCCTGCAGCCGGAACCGCTCTCGGGGTCGCCATCACAGGCATGTCTCCGAACGTGCTCGTTGCCGTCATCCTGAGCATCGTCCTGCTTTCCCTGATGCACCGGTTTTTTAAACCCTACCTGCGCGATTTGACCTGACAGAGTCAAAGCGGGCACTTGTCCGGCCGACAAATGACGTCTGACGCCACTGCCGCCTGTTCTCATTGGCTCTTGTCAGGAGATGTGACATTCATCTTTGGTATCCAACTCGAAAAGGAGGGAACCCTATGGGCGAGAAGGAAAATGAGTATTTCGGTTTTGCGGACAGGGGGGATCTCATCCCGCCCTCGCAGCACCCCATCATTGAGGAACTCCGTGCCCAGATCCACAGAAAGGGGAAGATCGTCACCGGCGAGCAGGCCGCCGCCATCATCCGGGACGGGGATGTCGTGACGACAGGCGGTTTTGTCGCCACGGGAGTCCCCGAGGAGATTCTCATCTGCATTGAAGAGCGCTTCAAAAAAGAGGGCCACCCCCTCAATCTTACGCTGGTCTACGCGGCAGGACAGGGTGATGGAAAAACAAGGGCCCTCAATCACATGGGTCATGAAGGCCTCGTGGGACGCGTGATCGGGGCCCACATCGGCCTGGCCCCCATGCTGCAGACGCTGATCCGGGAGGAAAAAATCCTGGCCTACAACATGCCCCAAGGCTGCATCAGCACCCTCTACCGCAACCTTGCCGCCCGCAAGCCGGGGCTTATCTCTTCCGTCGGCCTGGGAACCTTCATCGATCCGCGGCTCGACGGCGGAAAACTGAACCAGAAAACGAAGAAGGAGGGCGAGGACCTCGTCAAACTCATCGAGATCGAGGGAAAGGAAATTCTCTTCTACAAGCTTCCCCCCATCAACGTTGCCATCATACGCGGGACGACGGCAGACACGAACGGAAACATCACCATGGAGCGGGAGGCCCTTACGATCGAGGTGCTCGCCCAGGCCATGGCGGCAAAGAACAACAACGGCTTCGTCATCGCCCAGGTCGAACGGATCGCCGACCAGCACACCCTGAACCCGAAGCACGTCAAGATCCCCGGCATCCTCGTGGACTGCGTGGTCGTCGCACGGCCGGAAAACCACTGGATGACTTTCGCGGAGCAGTACAACCCGGGCTACACGGGGGAGGTGCGCGTCCCCATGGCCTCCATCGCGGCGATGGAGCTGGGTGAACGGAAAGTGATCGCGCGCAGGGCGGCCTTCGAGCTCCGGCCCAACCAGGTCGTGAATCTCGGCATCGGCATGCCCGAGGGTGTGGCCCGCGTGGCCAACGAAGAAGGCGTCCTCGATCTCCTGACCCTGACGGCGGAGCCGGGCGTGATCGGCGGGATGCCGAACGGCGGCCAGAACTTCGGCACCGGCACGAACATCGACGCCCTCATCGATCAGCCCTACCAGTTCGATTTCTACGACGGGGGCGGCCTCGACATCGCCTTCCTGGGCTCGGCGGAAATGGACAAGGACGGCAATGTCAACGTGAGCAAATTCGGTCCCCGCTTTGTGGGGCCCGGCGGGTTCATCAACATCAGCCAGAACGCCAAGAGTATCGTTTTCCTGGGGACTTTCACGGCAGGCGGTCTCAAGGTCACCGTGTCGGACGGCAAGCTCAAGATCGAACAGGAGGGCCGCGAGCGCAAGTTCCTCGAGCAGGTCGAGCAGATCACCTTCAGCGGCAAGTACGCCGTGCAGAGAAAACAGCCCGCGCTTTACATCACGGAGCGCTGCGTTTTCACCCTCACAGAGCACGGTATGGAGCTGACCGAGATTGCCCCCGGCATCGACCTCGAAAGGGACATCCTCTCGAAGATGGCTTTCAAACCCGTGATGAAAAAGCCCCCGAAGCTCATGGACCCGAGAATCTTCGCGGGCGAGGCCATGGGCCTGAAGCACGATATGCTGGAAATCCCCATCGAGGACCGGCTGGTCTACGTACCGGGCGAAAACACCTTCTACGTCAATTTCGAGAATTTCTATGTGAAGTCCAGCGATCAGATCCGGAAGATCCAGACTCACGTCGAAAAGATGCTGAAGCCCCTGGGCAAGAAGGTCTACACCATCGTGAACTACGACAATTTCAATATCCTGCCCGAACTGGTGGAAGAGTATGCCGAGATGGTGAAATACGTGATGCAGTTCTACGAGCAGGTGACACGCTACACGACGAGCACCTTCCTGCGGATGAAGCTCGGCGACGAGCTTGCGAAGCGGGAAGTGGCGCCGCACCTCTACGAGTCCAAGGAAGAGGCGCACAAGCGTCTCAAGGAGAAGTAAAGGCGCTGTCGCGATCGGCACGCAGCGATCGCCGGCGGAAGAGAGCGGGGCAGGGGCGCGCAGCGCCTGCGTCAGCTTGACTTGAAGAAATCGTTGACCAGCGTGAGGTATTCGGACAGCAGGACTTTGCTTACCACGAAGATGTGGCCCACGTTCTTTTCGATGAGTCGGTTCAGTCCCCCTCGGGAGATGCCGACGTTTTTCCCGATCTCGCCCCACAGTTCGCAGGATACGCAGGAGCCCGTAGGCGCGATGGGGTCGCGGGTACCGCGGTAGCAGAAGATGAGGACGCCGGCCTCGTCCAGGGCGCCCATCCGCACGGGTTTGCCGTCCAGTTCCGGGACGGAGCTGGGCAGGGCGTAAGTGCCCTCGACGAGGGCATTGCCCAGGAAGAACTGCTCGAGCCACTCCCGGTGGGCCCGGGCGGGGAACTTGGTGCCGTGGGTGAGCCAGTAGAGGAAGGGCGCTGCGTCCTCGATGGCGTTGGGCCAATAAGCGCGGCCATAGAAACCCATCGACACGGTGTGCTGGACGCCGGGCTGGATCTCGTTCATGCCCGCCTCGATCAGGTAGGCCGGGACGTTCACTTCCCCGTAAAGCTCCTTCATCAGCAGCGGGTCGTATTCCTCGCGGATGATCTTGCGCATGGCGGCATGTCCACTCTCCCCGTCGTCGAATTTCACCGGCGATGCCATGACGGCGATCTTCCAGATATCCATCGGCTCGCCGCGGGCCATGCGCTCCTGGGCGCGGCGGGCAAGGTAAGGGAGCATGAGCGTGCCCGCCATGCAGTAGGCCATGATGTAGATTGCCGCTCCGGGGTGGCGCTTCTGCATGATCTCGATGTAGGTGTCGGGGACGGTCTTGCCGTAGAACTCAAGCCCCAGGTTCGTCTCCCCGGGACCGGGGTCGCCGTGGTCCACGAGATAGACGTGATAGCCTTCCTTGAGCATGCCCTCGACGACGGACTTTCCCTCGGCGAGATCGAAAATCTCGGGCTTGTTGATCATCGGCGTGGCCAGGTAGACGACCTTGCCGTTCGGCTCCGTTCCCTTCGGGAGAGGGTAATAGCGAAGGGTCACCGAGTGGAGGCGCGAACCCTTGATTACCTCGTAGGGCAGAAAGCCGATTTTGCCTCCCATGAAGCGATCGGCGAAATCGCGGATGTCGAAGGCGTTGTGACGCCACAGGGCGTCGATCCGGGCCCGGCCTTCCTCCAGGTAGGCGCCCAGCGACATGCCGTCACTGCCGTCGGGATTTTTCTTCATGAAAGGCATGTCGTCGATCGGCTGTTCCGTGATGAGAACCAGAAGCGATTTCAGGAGGTCCTTCATGGCCTTGAGGCGCGTGAGCCCCCGGGAATTGTAGGAGAGCTCGAGCCACCGGAACTCCTTCATGTAGTTGCGAAGGAGCTGCTTGCCTTCTTCCGACGTGGAGATCTCCTGGGCCACCCGTCGGTCGAATTTCCCGTTTCTCATGAAGCCGCCGCAGAGGTTCTGGAGCAGCCTCGCATAGGTCTGGTAGATCCAGCTGTTCATCTCGGCGAAGACGTCGGGGTTGCGGCCCGCCCTTGTGGCGGTCCGCGCCTGTGTCTTGATGGGCCCCGTGACGTAGGACTCCATCAGGGTGGCCTGCCATCCCGCGAGTGTGGCCCAGGGTCCGAAGAGAAGGGGCTCGCCCGCCACCGTTTTCATCAACTCCTGGTAGCGAAAGAGCGACTTGACCTGACCACCCGCCAGTTTGCTTTTCCACGGCACAGCGTTGCGATAGCCTTCCACGTTGTCGGCCGGGGTCTTCCCGATCAGGGAAAGAAGCTCATTGGGGGATATCCTCTCCACGCTCTGCTTTTTCATGGGCCTCTCCTTGCAGGTCAAAGCAACATCACGCTCTTGGCCACTCCCGCAGCACGGCATCCGCGTTTCGGGACGAAAGACAGACTACCATTACCGTCCATACGCAAAAGCCCGACCAACCCTGCCCGATTGCAATGGCTTCTCGATCGGTAGGGGTGGACGTGCAGGGGACGTTCCTGTCAGCAATTCTGTGCAAAGCAGAGGTGGACAATCCGGTTCCCCAGCATGGACATCGCCTGGGGGGCGAAGAAATTGAGCCATCCCCAGCGTTCGCGATGATGTTCGAGAACATTGCACTCGCCGAGCACATGCAGGCCGCAGCCCCACGATTCCAGGTCCCGGCAGTCCCCCAGGGTCCACCGGAAGTCGAGACAGCCGCCGGCGATTTTCGACAGGCAGGGATCGTATTTCCCCATACCCAGTGCGCAGGGGGCAAGCATCTCCAGGAGCATTTGCGCCCCCGGAAAGCGTCTCGACAGGAACCCGAAGATGGACCGGACGTCCTCCTCGGCAAAGTACATGAAAAGGCCCTCGGCGAGGATCAGGACGGGCTGTCTGCCGGAGACGATACACTCCAGGGTTGAAGGCTCCGTCACCGAGCCGGCGATGCAGCGGTATCGTTTTGTTTCCCGGAAAAAGAGCTTTCGTAGCGCGATGACCTCCGGCAGATCGACCTCGTACCAGTGGATGGTGCTGTTGTCGAGTCTCGAGAAACGGGTGCTGAGGCCGGCACCCAGGTTGATGACGACGGTCCTTGGGTTTGCGCGAATAAAGACCGACGTTGCCTCATCGAGGAGCTTCGTACGGATGGCGATTCCTGTCTGCGTCATCCAGGCCCCCTCGAATTTGGAGAAGTCGTAATCGAGGTTTTCGAAAATCTCCAGGGCGATCGGGTCCCGGATGATCGCATCGGGACGCCTGGTTTCGACGGCCCTCGCCCAGAGGGGGATGAGCAGGGTCTCCGCAACCCCTGAGAGCTGAACGGGCTCTTTCCACAGGCGGTGAAGGACTGCCGTCTTCATGGCATGTTGTTCCGGCTTGTTGGACGATCGGTTAAAAGGGGTGTCGACCGCTGGACGGGTTCGACTTGCCTTAACTGCATCCGGGAGATCTCCCGGTCAATTCGCGTGGCATCCTGCCGCAGTTTGAAGGATCGTAAAGGGAAATGCCTATAACAAGATAATGGATAACTGCATCATTTCTAACATTTTTTTACAGTTTGAGCAAAAGTTTTGTGCCAAGGAACAGGCAAGGCGCCCCCCCCGGGTATTGCCCGGGGGGCCGGAGAGGGAGGCGGTAGATCTGCACAGGGGAAAGTTACTTTTTGGGTGCCTTGGGCGGCATGATCAGGGCTTCGCCATCCACGAGCAACGTGCCGTCCTGGTTCACGCAGGTCGTCCGGAGCTTCACCCGGTTTTTCTCCGTCACCTTTTCCTTGACCTCCACGCGGGCCGTCACGGTGTCGCCGATGCGCACGGGGGCCTTGAATTCCATGAACTGGCTCAGGTATATGGTCCCCGGGCCGGGCAGTTTCATGGCGAGCACCGCCGAGATGAATCCCGCCGAGAGCATCCCATGGGCGATCCGGCCCTTGAAAAAGGTATTCTTTGCATAGGCCTCGTTGACGTGGGCCGGGTTGAAGTCCCCCGTGATCCCGGCAAAGAGGTAGACGTCCGTTTCGGTCACGGTCTTGGCCATTTCCGCCGCATCGCCCACATTCATCTCGTCAATCGTCTTCCCGATCATGTTTCCCCCTTTTATTTTTTTCTGAAGCCTGAAGCCTGAAGCCTGGAGCCTGATGCCTGAAGCCTGCGGCGCAGCCGCTAGAACCAGGATTTGAAGATCCAGACGTTTTCTCTGAGATCTTTCACGTCATCTTTCAGCATCGACAACAGGCTCATGTTCTGGATGGCCACCCCGCCCATATAGGCCAGGGCCGTCACGAAGGTGATCTCGCTCTCCCTGAACTCCCGGGCCACTGCACTGTAGAGGCGAAGCACGCCGATCACCTCGTCGCGGGACTTGATGGGCACGCTGAGGATCGTGACAATGCCTTCCTCTTTCTTTTCGTTGCGGTACTGGACGCCGGAGTCGGTGGAGGCATCCTTCACGACGACGGGCTTTCCCTGGAGGGCCTGGGCGATGCTCTTCTCCGCCGAGATGGGACCCTTTTTCAGGTACTTCTCCGAGAGGCCGTAACTTGCCGCAAGGCGCAGCACCACACGGTTCTCGTCCAGCAGCCGGATCGTGGCCGCCTTGACGCCGAGGGCCTTGGCCACGTCCTCCGTGAGGGTCTGCAGGATGGTCTTGATGTCCGTGCTGGCCGTGATGCTGGATGCCATCTCGAGAAAGATCCTCGCGTTGTTCCTCAACCGCTCGATGAGCCGGGCCCTCTCGATGGCCATGCCGCCCTGCTCGGCGAGCACCGTGAGGAACTCGATTTCCTTCTCGGAAAAATCACGGATGTTTTCCGTATAGAGGGCAAGGTTTCCTATCATCTCATCCCTCACGAGGACGGGGACGACGAGGATGGAGCCGATCCCCTCCTTGATCTTGGCCTCCTTGTTCTGGATGTGCTCGTCCTTTGCGACATCCCGGTAATGGATGAACCCGTCCTTCTTGAGCAACTTCATGGCCGACGCCATCTGTCCCGGTGCGGCATGGACATAGCTTTTGGAAAGCCCAGTCTGGGCCACGGCGGCATACTCTTCCTTCGTTTCATCGGTGGCCAGGAAAAGGCAGGCCGCCTTGGCCTTCATCGTGTCGACGGCGGACTTCACGATCATCTCCAGGAGTTTGTCCCGCTCGATCGTTGTGCTCAGGGCCCGGCTGACCTTGCTGATCGCCTTGATGTAATCGTTTCGCTCGCTCATATGTCTCTCTCTTTCTTTCAATGAATTGGCAGACTGTTGAAAAAGGCCCGTCTGCTGCGTTTCCCTCATCCCTCGTCGGTCAACGTACGCCCAAAGTACGCCTCCCTCCTCGGGATTTCGGGGGCCTTGCATCCAGACCTTTTTGAACAGTCTGGGTTGAAGGATTTTCCCTCTTTTATTATCCCCTCACGGCCGCTTCATCGGCCTTACCCTTTTTCGCAGCACTCTTTTTTGTTGCAACGTTCACCGGCTCCGGCGCCTCATCGCGCTCCGTGAGCCACCGGATGATCTTCGGGGCGAACTGTCTCTGCGTCTTGGAGCTCACGTAGATGCCGATGTGGCCCGTGTCGAGGCAGAGGTCCTCCTTGTCGGTGCTGCCGATCTTGCTCGTGGTCTGATCGCAGGCGGCAGGCGGCACGAGGTGGTCGTACTTGCCGTAGATGTTGAGCACCGGCATGGTGATGTTCTTCAGGTCCACCTTCCTGCCGCCCAGGACGAGCTCGTTCTTGATGAGCCGGTTCTCCCGGAACATCCACTGAATGAACTCCCGGAAGGTCTCCCCGGGCAGATCGGGGCTGTCGAAGATCCAGCGCTCCATGCGGACGAAATTCTCCACGAACTCCTTGTTGTGGATGTTTTCAAGAAGCCCCACGTACTTGTCGATCATGAGCCGTGCCGGGTTGAGAAGCAAAAACCCCAGGTTCATGATGTCGCCGGGGATGTTCCCGTAGGAGGCGACCAGCTTGTCCGGGTCCAGCGAGCGCGCCCAGACGTTGAGCAGTCCCGAGTCGTGGTCGAAATTCGTCGGCGTCACCGTCAGGATGAGGTTCTTGATCTTTTCCGGGTGCAGCGCCGCGTACATGACGCTCATGGTTCCGCCCTGGCAGATCGCCATGATGTTGAGCTGATCGATACCGTGTTTTTCCAGGATAAAATCGACGGCCTCGTCGATATAGCCGTTGACGTGATCGTCCAGGGTGAGGTAGCGGTCCTTGCGGGTCGGGTACCACCAGTCGAGCATGTAGATGTCGAGGCCGGCGGCAAGGAAGGTCTCCACGACGCTGCGGCCCGGCTGCAGATCGAGCATCGTCTCCCGGTTGACCTGGGCGTAGACGATGAAAAGCGGCGTCTTGAGCGAGGGTTCCGTCCTGGGCCTGTAATGTTTCAGCTTGACGCGGTCCTCTTCCCAGACCACGTCGTAGGGGGTTGTGGCAATGTCCGTCTCCAGGGGGCTCAGGAGGACCTCCTTGGCCTTCCGGATGTGATCGTGGAATTTCGCCGTGTCGCCGGCCACCCGGGCCATGATCAACTCGCCTGCCATGACGTAGGGCGCCATCATATCGGAGAGATGGGGCTTCTTATCGCTTTGCATCTCGCTTCACCTTCCTCTCGAGCTCCTTGACCCTCTTTTTCAGGATGTAGAGATCCTTGTACAGTTCGTCCATTTCCTTGTTGGTCGGGATGGGCAGGTTCTGAAGCAGATCCATGAAGAACTCCGACCGGGCCGCCCGGAAATCATGCAGGGAATTGAGCGTTCCCCTGAGCGTGTTCATGTAATCGTCGGACCGCAGGAGCGCCATGTAGTGATCTTCGAGCTTCTGGATCCAGAGCTGGTAGAGGGCCCGGGAATCCTTGATTGCCGCCTTTCCCTCCTTCTCCAGCTTGACGATCTCTTCCTGGACGCCATAGTGGGCCTTTTCCAGGGGGATCATGAGCAGCTGCAGGAACTCCGTCAGGGCCGACTGGAACTCCGACGCCTTCTCAATCGCCTTGTTTTGGCGTTCCTGGTAATAGCGATTCAGGCCCAGCTGGGGAACGTTCAGGATCTTTCGGAAGTCTTCCCCCTGGGTATCGTAAAAGGATTTCGTCATCCGCTTTACGAGCTCCGCCATGTTCTCGGGCTCTCCCGTGGCCGTCGCGCCCGTCATCTCCGCCCACTGTTTCTGGAGCTTGATGGAATACCCCCAGAGAGGCTGAAGCATCTTGAGCATCATGTCCGGGACGGATTTCGCGGCCTGAAAATCCCCGGGCTTTGGCGTGCCGGCAATGGAGGAAAGGGCCTGGAAAAATTCGAAAAGTCCCTTCCCGATTTCCTCGGGATTCGGTCCCTTCACGGGGTCCCCATCGGTCGAGGGGGCCGCGCCCATGGGGGCCTGCCAAGCCTGGGATGTCCGCTTCATCGCCTCCTCCCAGGCGCCGAGCTGGCCTTTGACCCAGTCTTCGAAAACAACATGCTGCGCGCTGTCCGATGTCTTTTCCCTTTCGTTCATCATCTAACCTCTCTTCTTGCTCGGCTCTTCGGGGGGATGGGGTTCAGTTGACTTTTTGCCGGGTTTCTTTTCCTCGTACAGCTTGCCGTAGGATGCCATCAGGGCCTGAAATTGCTTGGCCTGCTCTTTCATGAGCCCCTCGAACCCCTTGACGACCTCGGAGGGGTCGATCTCTTTACCGCCGGATTTTGCCCTGCTGTGGCGAAGTTTTTCCTCGGCGGCGGCGAATTTATTTTTCAGGGCCTCGTGTTCCTTGGAAAGCGCTTCGTAGTCTTCCCGCGGCACCACCCCCATGAAACCGAGAAATTCCTGGTAGGACTTCGTGAAATCCGAAGCGGCCTTTGCCCACATCTCCGCATAGGGGATGGAGGGGTCGGGCTTTTTGTCGAGGTTATAGAGCTTCTGGAAAAGGCTCATCTGCTGCTCGAAGGTCTTGAATCCATCCCGGGCCAGGCGGTTCAGGTTTTCAACCTGCTCCTGTCCCTTGGCGGCATTGAGCAGAGCGTTTCCCCAGAATTCGAGAAATTTCCTGTCCATGGAGCCGTTCCTCCTTATTTTTTAGGGAGTTTGGACTGCAGAAATTGTGCCCGGGTCACGCCCGGGGCTTATTTTCGGCTGTCTCAGGTGAAGCCTTCGGTCAAGCCATCGAGGTCAAGCTGGTAACGGACCGGTCCGCGGTAGCCCTCCTTGAAGCGCAGGTGCAGGGCGCACTCGGAGGTCGGCAGGGACCAGGAAGTGGCGATGGCGCCGTGCCCCTTGGGGAATACGGTCACCTCGACGTCGACGAAGTCCGCAGGCGCGAGTGCCGCTTCCCGGTCGACGAGGTCGTCCTCCTCGGCATAGCAGAGGAGCCACTTGATGCCCTTCTCCTTGATCCGCTTGAAGTTGAGAGGCCTTCCGAAGAGCGTAACCGGCAGTGTGCCGTCGTTTGCGACGCGCTTGGTGAAGGAATCGAAGCTCAGCTGGGTGATCCCGATGGGCAGGTCATTGCGCTCGTAGATGAGCCAGTAGTTGAGGGCCGCAGCCGTGGGGGTGATCCGGATGTTCTCGAGGTCGGCACGGTTGAACATCGTCAGGTCGCGGTAGTAGGTGAAGATCGGGGCTTCGCGCTCCATGCTCTTGAGCTTGTAGACCCAGCTCATGACCTTGCCGTCGACGATCCGGTTGCCGTTGGGAAGCGTCTTGCCGGCATAGCCGAGGTCGCGGAATCGGGGCGGGATGTGCTCGAGATACTCCACGAGGGCCTTGCTGCGCGTTCCGTCCATGGGGGCAACACAGGTGATAAAGGCATCCACCAGGCCGTCGAGCTCGCCGGACATGAGGTTGAGGGCAGCAACGTAGCCGCCCTGGCAGAAGCCGTTGAGGGTCACCGGCTTGCCGTGACGCTCCCGAATAACCTCGCAGAAATGTTTCATGTCGAGGCAGTCGTCCTCGCCGGTCATGGTCTGGACGGGCGGGTTTTCGTTGATGTCCTTCATGATGCGGATGTACGTCGGGATCCCCTGGTTGGCGAAACAGTGGGTGTAGCTCTTGTTCTCGCCGGGCAGGAAGGCGAGGATTGACGCCCCCAGTACATAGGGCGGGATGATGAGCACGGGCTTTCCGTTCTGACGGACCTCGGTGCATCTCTTCCAGGGAAGGACCTGGTAGAGGGTGAACCGGTCCGTCTCGGCCGCCTTCACGTACCCACCGTCGTCGAAGTGGAAACCGAAATGCGGTTCGATATCCCGGATGGCCTTCGGGTACTCGTGGGTGAGAAGTTTTACGAGATGGGAGAGGCGCTCTGCATGCTGTGCAATGTCCTCTCCCTCGCGGTCAAACAGGGTGTTGAGCCACGCGGAATGCCGTCTTTGCATCTCGCGGGCGTGAAACTGGTTCATCGAGCGAACGGTGCTGAGAAAACCCTTCCTGGCGATCTCCATGTTGAAGTGGAGAAGCTCGAGATAATCCCGCGCCGTCTCCTGTGGCTGATGCTTCACGAGCTTCGTCTTCTCGGTGCGCTGGAAGGAGTCGAGCGCCACCCAGTACGGGGCCATGAAGTCGAGATAGTAGCTGAAGACCCCGTTTGCATGGGTCTGCGAGGCCTTCGCCATTTCCGCCGCCGACAGGGCCATCTTCAGGCCGACATCGGCGGGTTTCAGCGGTAGGTTGAGAAGGGACCCCACGAGGCCCTTCGATGGAACGTGCACGAACGGATACATCATCGATCCCCGTCTCCTTCAGATCGATCCGGATCCCCGAACCTGTCTATACTTCTTCTCACTTCTTCTCTTGGAAGAAGGCATCCATCTTCTTGAAGTTGTCGTCGACGAGCTTCTTGAAGTCATCATAGCCTTTCTTGTACATCGAGGCCCAATCTTTTGCCGCCTTTTTGCCTTCATCGGACATGCCTGCGGTCTGGTCGATGTAGGTGTTGATCACCTTTTCCATCTGTTCCTGGAGCATGTTCATGTTCTTGAAAGCATTCTCGTACGCGGCCTTGTTGAAATCGATCATCTGCTTGAGCATGTCTTTGGGCTGCATCATGGTATCCCTCCTTGATGGATCCAATGGTTACTTCACAGACTTCGCCGCCTCAACGAAGAAGTCCTCGACCTTCTTGAAGCTCTCGTCCACGGCCGACTTGAAATCCTGGCCGCCCTTTTTGTAAGCCTTGATCCACTCCTGCACGGCCTTCTTGCCTTCCTCGGGGAAACCCTGCGTCTGGTCCAGGTACATCTCGACCATCTTCTGGCTCTGCTCCTGGAGCATGTTCATGGCGTTGTAGGTGTTCTCGAAGGTTGACTTGTAGAAATCGAAGGTCTGCTTGGTTACTTTCTTCGGGTCCATGGGTAAATCCTCCTTGGGTGAATTGAATTTTGTAGGCGTAGTGTAATGCACCCGAGGCGGCTTGTCAAGCAAAAATGTTGCGTCGCAACAAAAATGTTTGCCGGAAGGCAGTATTGAATAATTTATCTATAACTTAAGTAGGTTATACTATGTTTTGTAGGGCGTTAAAGCCCTTTCCGAATCATTATATATCGCAATGTAACATTTCCTGCGGCCCTTCACTCTATCGTCGCGGGGATCAAAACAGGCAGGCGAGCTCATGCGGCAACGGTCGAGACTGAGCGTGAAGGGTGAGAAAACGTACAAGCAGATGCAGGTCAGCGAAGGTGCGGTGCAACATCAAGCGATCATTGCCGTCCCCATAAGGTTTATACATGAGAACCGTGCGGCTTGGCAACGAAAAAGGGCACGCCTTACCGGTCGCTGCGCTCGATGAGAAAGCGGGCGATCCGGCTGTAGTAGGTGTCGAGCACCCTGCCGGACCGGAACAGTCCCATGTGGCCGGCATCGCAGCACAGAACGAGCCGGTCCTCGGGTGCAACGCCTTCAATCAATTCGACGTGGCCGATGGCCTGGCCGCAGGGGGCGATGTTGTCCTGGGTGCCGCCCAGGGCCCAGATGGGAACCGACGCGGGGTAGTCCTTCACGCCGATCCGCCTGCCCTGGATCGTCATCGTGCCGCGGATCAATTCGTTGCGGACAAAGACCTTTTTGAAGGTGTCCCTCAGGAAGCTCGCTGGGAAATCGTGGCTGAAGTTGTACCACTGGTAGAAGGCCATCTGGCGGCCGGCAGTTTCCTCGTTGCCGTCCCGAAGGTCCGTGAGGAGTTTCTTCAGATTGTCGAAGTGCTGGGGCATGCCCAGGATGTAGAAGCCGAGGACCTGCAGGCGGCCGTCATAGATTGCGCGGCCTTCACCGGGCAGACCTTCCGGGACCCGGCTTCCCAGTGCCCGGGTGAGCAGATCGATGTAGGGCTCGCCCATGGCCCGTGCGAAATCGGAGAGAAACCCCCTTTCGGCATCCGTGTTCATGGGCGCCCCCGCGGAGCCGAAGGTTCTTGCCAGATGAGGGTTCATGATGAGCGTTGCCATCAGAAGAGGGCCCGGCTGGCAGACGGCAACCAGATGCGCCGGTTGCCCCGTTTTCTCTTTGAGGATCTCGAGGATCGTACGGTACTGCTCCACCTGTCCGTCGAACCCCTCGTGGTGCCTCTCTCCGCCCACATAGAGGGGGATCTCCTGGGCGCATTTCTGCTCCACGATCGCCATGCGGGTGAGCCCATGGTCTCGCATATAGAGGGCGACGCGCTCGGCGATGTTGGAGTGGTGCCCGGCCCGCGGGGCAAAGACGACGGTGTAGTTCTGGATACGATGTGTCTCGTCCCTGGAGATGTCGATCAGGCGCAGGCCGGGGAGATCTGCGAGAACGACTCCCGGTTCGTCAAAGCACTGGCAGGGGGGGGCCTCGCAGAACAGCTTCAGGAATTCAGCCTCGCCGTGACGCTTGCGCTCAAATCGTTTGGCGGGCATGGAGAGCACGTCCGCCATGGCCTTGGCCATTCCCCGTTCCATCCCTTCGAGACTGTCCGCCAGGACATTGACGGGACGCTCGGCAAGCGTTCCGGTGATGAGAAACTTCCACATCTCCATGCCGACGCTGCCGGCGGCGTTGAGCGAGTCGAGCCAGAGCAGGGACCAGCGGTTGCCGAGACCGACCATGCCGGCGGAAATCTCCAGCGAGGAACGGACGGACTTCAGGGATGTGGCGAGTACCGGGGTGAGCGTGTTCATGGTATTGGGCATGTTCCTTCCCCTTTGTATCGATGAATTCTCCGGGCGTGAAGGAGCAGGCATGGTTCTGGCCCGGAGCAGGATGGAGGGTGAGAGGGTAAGAAGGTCGGAAATCCGGTTGTGTGCGAACTGCCTCGGGCAAATCCAACCTTCTCACCTTCTCACCTTCTTACCTTCTCACGTTCTCAATCAGACCAGCGGCGGTTACTCCTCGTGATGGAGATTGAAGGGCTTGAACCCCTCGTCGATGACGCTTTTCATGGTCGACGTCTGTTGACGGCAGGCATCGAGCCAGTCGTTGATCGCCCGCTTTCCCTCCTGGGGAACTACGGATGACTGATCCAGCAATATATCCAGCGTCTTCTGCGACTGGTCCTGGACGGCCAGCGCGGCGTCGAGAGTCTGTGTAAGCGCGGCACAATAGATCTGCAGGGTTTGCTTTGCAATGAGATTTGTTTCCATGTTATGGGCCTCCGCGTGTATGGGATCCCCGATTATGGGGTCCTTAATTTCGAGCCCCTTATTTATGCTTCCCGCTGCGTATTGTCAAGGACGATGTTGCAGTGCAATATCGGCGCGGTAGGTCCGTTGGCAGGATAATGAATATTAAGCCATTGAATTTAAATGTTATATCTGTTATGAGAACAAATAACTTTCCATGAAGACTTGTATTTGTTGCGTTGTTACATCAACCCGTAAACGATCGGATCCGCAGAGAGGGGAATATGGCTGAGAGCGTGGTGATCAAGAAATACAACAACCGGCGCCTCTACGACACTGAGAAAAACGCCTATGTGACCCTTGCCGCACTGGCAGGGATGATCAAGGAGGGCAGACAGATCGAGGTCGTCGACGCCCAGACGAAAGAGGATGTGACGGCCTTCACCCTCACCCAGATCATCCTGGAGGAAGCGAAGAAGAAAAATTTCCTCCTGCCCGTCCCGCTTCTTCACCTCATGATCCAGTTCGGCGAGACCGTGCTCTCCGAATTCTTCGAGAAGTACCTGCAGCAGGTCGTCAAGAACTACCTTGCCTACAAGAGTTCCGTCGATACGCAGTTCTCCAAGTGGCTTGACCTGGGGGCGCAGTTGTCCCAGCAAGGCCCGCAGGTGTCGCCCCCCTTCAATCCCTTCATGAGCGTTTTCGACATGTTCCCCAAGACCGCGGGGGAGAAGCCGAAAGGCGGAAAGAAAAAAGACGGCGAATGAGAGATGCCCTCCGGTCGAGGATCCGCCATGAGGAAGTTTGAAGTCATCGATCCCTGGAGCCTCGGCGAAGGCTGCACGTTTTCCACGGCGGTAAGGCGGGGACCCTTCCTCTTCATCTCCGGGGTGATCGCCCGGGATCCGCAAACGGGCGAGGTCGCGGGGAAAGGCGACATTGTCGCGCAGACCGACTTCATCTTCCGCAAGATAAAAAAGATCCTCGAGGCGGCCGGCGGATCCTTCGATGACGTCGTGAAGACCACGGACTACGTGACGACCCTGGAGCGCTACAGGGAAACGGCCGCCGTTCGGAGAAAATATTTCAAAAACGGTTTTCCCGCCGCCACGGGCGTAGTCGTGAAGGCACTGGTAAGTCCGGATGCGCTTATTGAGATTGATGCGATTGCCATTTTGGAAAAGAAGTGACCGGTGACCGGTGAAAAAAAGGGATTCGGGATTCCGGATTCGGGAAGAAAGAACAACGAGGTCAAGAAAAAGGATCGGGGGAATTTCTCTCGATCCTTTCTTTTTCCTGAAGCCTGAAGCCTGAAGCCCGATGCCTGAAGCCTGCTCCTGCCGCCGGCAGGAACATTTTTTGCTTGCTTATCAGGTTATATCTGTACACAATGCCTGCAAGGAGACGGACAACGGTTATGCGCAACATCCTGTTTTGGCTGCTGATGCTTGTTGTTTTTCTCGCTCTTGCCGGCTGCTGACCGGTTCGTTGAGCGGGGCAGGTTCGGTCCCGCGGCGTTGTGAGCGGCCCCGGCATTGCGGATCGCGCGATTCCGGGGGCGAAGGGGTTTGAAAGTTGGTTAGAATAACAAAGAAACGGTTTTCGATGACTTCCCGGAGGGTGTTTCTCCTGATGGGAAGCCTTTTTTTCTTCGCGTTCGCCTGGCTTCCGGCAGCCGCCGGGGCGCAGATGATGCCCGTCCCCATCCATGAATTTCCGCAGCCGCTGCATCTATGCGGGGAGAAGGTTCCCCTGGAGAAGCAGGATGTCTGGGAGATGATGGACCAGGCCTTCGTTCTGTCCGTTTACAATCAGGAGCAGGTCATCCTCTGGCTCAAGCGGGCAAACCGCTACTTTCCCTACATCGAAAAACGGCTGCGCGAGCGCAAGATGCCCGACGACATCAAGTACGTGGCCGTCGTGGAAAGCTCGCTGAGGACCTATGCCGTGTCCTCGGCGAAGGCAACAGGGCCCTGGCAGTTCATGGAGAAGACCGCCAAGCGTTTCGGCCTGCGTGTGGACGGCGCGATCGACGAGCGGCTCAACTTCGAGAAGGCCACCGAGGCGGCGCTCAACTACCTGGAAGAGCTGCATCGCCAGTTCGGCAGCTGGGGCCTTGCCATTGCCGCCTATAACTGCGGTGAGGACCGGATGGCGAAGAGCATGGACATGCAGGGGGCGGCCAATTATTACGATGTGGATCTCCCGCAGGAAACGGAGCGGTACATCTTCCGCATGCTCTCGGCGAAGATCATCCTGACAAACCCCGAACGTTACGGCTACCGGACCTCGGCCATCCGGGTCTATCCCGTTGTCGATACCGATCGCATCGAGATCCTGTCCCACCGCGAGGTGCACGTCAACGTCATCGCCCGCGCCTGCGGGACGACCTACAAGACCATCCGCGAGATGAACCCCGAAATCCGCAATGGTTCTCTTCCCCCGGGCCGGTACAGCCTGAAGGTCCCCACGGGGACGGCAAAAGACTTCTACGCGAACTTCGAGAAATGCCTCTCGCAGGAGGCGCCCAAGAACGGCGTGAAGAAGAAAATGTAGCCGCCGCAGGCGGCTCCATTAGCCGACCAGCCGACAGCCGGCAAACGGCCTTCATTCCGTCCGCGGTCTGTAGCCTGTCACCTTTCACCTTTACTTCCCCCATCTGTTGTTGCAAAACGTTTCGATCCGTCGTAACCATGGGCATCACCCATGGACTACACCGTCATCCGCTCACGAAGAAAAACGATTGCCGTGGAGATCACGAAAGAGGGGGGAGTCCTCGTCCGTGCGCCCCTGAAGCTCGCCCGCCGCGAGGTACTGGCCTTTGTGCATCAGAACCGGGGCTGGATCGCCCGGAAGCTCTCCCAGGCCAGGGTGCTGCAGGAAGAGAGAGCGCCAAGGCGGTTCCGGGAGGGGGAGCCCTTTCCCTTCCTGGGCGAGCAGCACTGCCTGCGCTACGTAGCGGGCGGGGAAGATTTGCGGAAGGAAAATGGGGAATTCCTCCTGGGCGCCGATTTGTCTTCCAGGGCAGGGGATCTTTTCCGCACCTGGTACCGGGCCAGGGCCCGGGAGATCCTCGAGGACCGGGTGGCGCAATTTGCCCTGCGGATGGGGCTGACCTGCCGGTCCGTGCGGATCACCGATGCGAAAGAGCGATGGGGCTCCTGCAACGCCGCGGGGAGCTTGAATTTTGCCTGGCGCCTCGTCATGGCCCCCCCGCCCGTCATCGATTACGTCATCGTCCATGAGCTCTCCCATCTCGTCGAGATGAACCACTCCCGGAGGTTCTGGGGGCGGGTGGGGCGCATCATTCCCGATTACGCGGCGCGGCGGAAGTGGCTCAGGGAAAATGAGCATCTGCTGAGCCTGTGAAACGATCCGGGATCCAGGTGCTGCGCTGCCGTGGCGGCATCGGCTCGCGATTCCTCGTGGCGTAAAACGGAACCCGCCGGGCGTAACACCCTTATCCGTGAAAACGTTCTTGACAAACCCCGCCGATGTGATAGTGAGGATTGCATACAAAATACAATATTTTGCGCCGCGAAAAAGGGGCCTGCCCGGAGGGGGAAAATCGACGGGCGCCGGTTCTTGCCGGTTTCGGGTCGAAGGAAAACTCAGCCAGCAACCAGACAGGAGGGTGACATGAACGGCAGGTCGGTTCTCAGGATGTTTGTGGTTCTCATGGTCGTAGCTGCTGCGTTCGGGTCGTCGAGCGCCGAGGCCGCGACGATACTGAAGTTCAGCCACACAGACCAGATGCAGGGGGCTCGCTAGGCGGCCGCGGAGCTATTCGGAAAAAAGGTCAAGGAGTACACCCAGGGCCGCTACGAAGTCCGCGTGTTTTGCTGCAGCCAACTGGGCAACGACCCGAAGAACATCGAGCAGCTAGCCCTGGGCGGCATCGATTTCACCGTATCGAGCACCGGCTCCTATGCGCCCCACGTCGAGACGCTCAATCTCACCATGCTGCCCTTCCTGGTGGACACCTACCCGCAGGGCTGGAAGCTCTACGACGAGTCGAAGTGGCTCAAGAAGCAGTTCGACAAGGCCCCGGCCAAGGGGTTCCGCTTCCTGTCCACCTTCGAAGCCGGCTTCCGCTGCATGACCACAAAGGACCCGCTCCGCACACCCGAGGATGCCAAGGGCAAAAAGCTTCGCACATTCCCCAACGAGATGATGCGCTGGACGCTGGAAGCCGTCGGGTTTACCGTCCAGATCATGCCTCTGCCCGAGGTCTACCTGGCTATCCAGCAGGGTACCGTCAGTGGACAGGAAAACCCCATCGACACGATCTTCTCGAACAAGTTCTACGAAGTTGCGCCCTACGTGACTTTGACCAAGCACGTCTACAGCCCGATCCCGCTGGCCATTTCGGAAAAGACCTGGCAGAAACTCTCCCCGGCCGACCGTACCGCTGTGACCAAGGCTGCGAAAGAGGCCGCGGACTGGAGCCGCAATGAGATCGTCGCCACCGAGGACAAGCAGCTCAAGGAGATGGCGGCCAAGGGAGCCAAGGTGACCTCTCCCTCGCTGGAGCCCTTCCGCGTGTCGGTAAAGCCCGTGTACGCCAAGGCGAGCGAGAAATACGGCAAGGCCGACGTTGATGAATTCCTGGCCGATGCCGAAGCGGTCCGAAAAGCTCCCGCGAAGCCGGCCCCCGCAAAAGCGGCGCCGAAGAAGAAGTAACGATCACCCGGGATTGAACCACAACGCCGGCCCTCGCAAGGGGGCCGGCGTCTTTCAGGAGCACCCCGATGCCTCTGCTGCCCCCAGGTCCGCCGGGACCTGCACCGATCCGATGGCTTACCGCACTTGTTGATTCGGCAGTCATTCTGATCGGCGCCGCCATGGTGGTGCTCGTTTTTGTCAATGTCGTACTGCACGTCTTTCACCACGACATCGCCTGGACGATCGAATTCTGCGAGTTCATGATGGTCTGGGCGTCTTTCCTGGGAGGCGCCGCGGCCGCCCGGCGCGGGGCCCACATGACGATCACCGAGTTCATCGACATGCTCCACGGCATTCCAAGGCGCCTGGCCGACGCCGCTGTCCAGGTCCTTGCGCTGGCCGTCCTGGCGCTGCTGGTCTGGTACGGCGTGGGCATCGTCATGGCGAACTGGGGCAACGTGCTCACGGTCCTCGACTGGCCCATGGCTTTCCAGTATATGGCCCTGCCCGTCGGGGCCGGGGCTTCCTTTGTCTTTGTGTCCTACGATCTTGTCCAGATCCTGATGGGGAAAACGCCCGAAGAGCGCTACGGAACCTGAGTCATGTTCGCACTGATCATCTTTGTCGTCTTTTTTGTCCTTGCCCTGGCGGGTGTGCCCCTCATGTACGCCCTGCTGGCGACGACGGTCGGGATGATCTGGGCGAACGATCTCGGCCACCCGCTGGAGACGATATTCCTGAGCTTTATCTCCGGCGTGGAGCCCTTCATCCTCATCGCCGTGCCGCTGTTCATCTTCGGCGGCGAGCTTTTGTCCCGGGGCGGCGTAGGCAAGCGGATCGTGGAATTCGCGCGGACCCTATTCGGTTTTCTTCCCGGCGGCCTCGGTGTCGTCACCGTCGTGTCCTGCCTCATGTTCGGAGGCATATCGGGGTCGGCCATCGCCGATACTGCAGCCATCGGCTCGCTCGTGATCCCCATGATGGTCCAGCGCGGCTACCCCCCTGCCTTCGCGGCGGCTCTGCTCTCGGTGGCGGGGACGCTCGCGCTGCTGATGCCCCTGTCGATCCCTTTTCTTGTTTACGCCTTCATCTCCGGCGTCTCGATGCGGCAGCTCTCCATGTCCGGCGTTATCCCGGCCTTCATCATGGCTCTGGCCCTGATCGGTGTCTGCATGTGGTACGGGACGAAGACCGGCTGCGACAGCGGCGACAAGCGGGCCTCGGCGGCGGAGATCTGGACGGCCTTCAAGGCAGCGGGGCCGGCGCTCGTCATGCCCGTCATCATCGTCGGCGGCATCTGGTCCGGGCAGTTCACGCCGACCGAGGCGGCCTCCGTTGCCGTCGTCTATGGATTGTGCATATCCCTTTTTCTTTAAAAGGACATCACGTGGAGAGACCTGCCCCCGATCATCCTGAAAGCGTTTCAGACGAGCGCTGTCGTGCTGCTCGTCATCGGCGCGACGGGCTGCCTTGCCTGGCTGATCACGGTGGAGCAGGTGGCGATGCAGCTATCCGAATGGGTCCAGAGTGTGGCGCACGAGCCCTGGGTCTTCCTGCTTCTCCTCAATGTCTGCCTGCTCCTACTGGGCATCTTCATCGAGCCGCTGCCGGCCATGCTGCTGACGACCCCGCTTTTTCTGCCCATGGCGCTGGCCTTCAAGATCGACCTCGTGCACCTCGGGGTCGTGATCACGGCCAATCTCGCCATCGCCCTTTACACGCCGCCTGTCGGCGGTACCCTCTTTGTCGCGGCAAGCATTGCGAAAGCGGGGATCGGTGCCGTTTCCCGCCACCTGATTCCGCTGAGGGTTGCGGCCGTCTTTGTTCTGTTTATCATCACCTATGTGCCGCAGTTGACGCAGGTGATCTTTCGGCTGCTCATGGGATAGGCGCAGCCTCGCTGCAGTGACCTGTGGCTAGTGACCAGTGACCGGTGAAAGAGCATGAAGGGACCAGGGACGAGGCAAAACAGCCACAAGCCACTAG
>DCVI01000188.1 GCA_002327315.1 Syntrophaceae bacterium UBA2192
CTAGTGTCCTGTCTCGGAAATTGATTTACGATTAATGTCCCGCAAGCTGCTTGCTGAGTCTAAAAAAATGTCATTGCGAGCCCTTCGACAGGCTCAGGATAAACTCCGCGCGGCAATCTTCCGTTGAGAGTAATTTCCTTGAGATTTCCGAATCGTAGATCGCCACGTCGGCTGCGCCTCCTCGCGATGACTGTTTTGAATGAATGATGATCCCGCTCAGAATATATATAATGTATTTCCGGGACAGGACACTAGGACTGACTTACCGAAGGTATGTAGCGAATCAAGAGGCTCAAAAGAGTCTTTCCGGATCGACGATGAAGGGAATTGGGCCCTTTTTGTAAAGCGCTTTAATGGTTGATGTACTCCGTCATGTTCTGCTACATTGACGGCCGAATCGTGCCCACCCGTGCGTCGAGCGTTTCCCGGTGCCCTTTTATGGAACGAGGGGCTCAATCAAGCGTGGGCCTGACCAATGAAGAAGGTTTTGCCATGGCTCTTTATACCTACATCCATGGAGAATGCCCGGTTAGAATCTGGGGAATCAGCTCAGGGCAGCGTATTGAACGCGTGTTGAAAACCTCCCGGAAAAGTGCCGTTATCCATGACCTGAGCGATCTGAAGAGCAATGACTCGGTCCTGATTTTCGACGGCGGCTACCTCTTTGACGACCGCCTGATCCACTATCTTGCAGCAACCCCGGACCTGATCCTGCAGCGTGAAGCCGATGGGAAGAGAATTGCCGTTGCAGCCCATGTCAGCGCCGGCCTCGCCCGTCGGGCCCTGGAGATGATTGGAAAAATCTCAGGGGTGGAGTCGTTGTCCGGGGTGAAAACGCAAACACTGGCAACATTACCCATCTCCTTTCAAAAAAACCTCCTCAAATCTGCTTCCCCCTTTGTGCTGCCCGTTTCAGCCGGGAAAGCCGGAGACCTGGAGCGCCGGCTTTATGACTGGTCCTACAAGGGCGTCACCGATTTAATCACAAAGTGGCTCTGGCCGGTACCGGCCATGTGGGCAGTCAGGCAATGCGTCCGTTTCGGGATCAGCCCCAATCAGGTCACCTTGTTCGGTTCGGCGCTGGTCATCCTTGCAGGGGTGTTGTTCGCCTACGGGCAATATGGCTGGGGCCTCTTGGCTGCCTGGCTCATGACGTTCCTGGACACGGTGGATGGAAAACTGGCGCGGGTAACGGTGACATCGAGCCGGTTCGGCCACTATTTTGACCATTTGATTGACCTTGTACATCCCCCCATCTGGTATGTCCTGTGGGGCGTGGGCCTGACAACGACCCATCCGGACAGTGGAGGGTGGTTGTCACTGGCCCTCTGGTATATCATCATCGGCTACGTGGCGGGTCGCCTGACCGAAGGCTTGTTCACGTGGAGGCTGGGCGAATTCGGGATCTTTTGCTGGCGACCGGTTGATTCCTATTTCAGACTGATCACAGGCAGGAGAAATCCCAACCTGATCCTGCTGACGGCCGGTGCCCTTTGGGGTCGTCCCGATCTCGGCCTCGCGGCTGTGGCCTTCTGGACAGCGTGGACAAGCCTTTTTCTGCTGGGTCGCCTGGGTATGGCTGCATACACCCGCCTCACCCGGGGTCCCCTGCAGTCGTGGTTCGTAGACCCTGATGAAACCGCAGGCAAGCGATCCCTTGCGGTTCGGATCTTTACAAAGCACGAGTGCCTGCCGTGAGCGATAGGACCGGCCCCATCCATGAGGGTAACTTCGCGCCCATAACCCATTGGTCTGCAGACCATCCCCCGAGGCCTGCCGATCCTACGGGTCTCAGGATCGGCGTAATCAGCAATCCTTTGAGCGGGGGAAACAGGAAAGGGCTGCAGCCCGTGGAGAGGGCTCTTGCAGCCTGCGGCCACACATTGCACTGCCAGGCCGTTAATCCCGAAGAGGTAAAAGCGGCGATCCGCGCTTTTGCCTGCCATGGAGTGGATCTCGTAGTGGTGAACGGGGGCGATGGGACGATTCATGCAGTGCTGACGGAGCTCTTTGCCACCGAATGGCCGAATCAAGTGCCCTTTCTGGCACTGCTTCGGGCAGGGACAGCCAGCATGATTGCCAGGGATGTGGGGCTGTCGGGTTCACGGTTGCAGGGCCTGTCGCGTCTTCTGGATTGGGCGTACGCCGGACGAGGTGCGGCTTCCCTTGTCAAACGGCCGGTACTGCGCCTGGAATGGGAGAAGGGTGGCGAATCCATGTACGGCATGTTTTTCGGGGCCGGCGGGATTTACGAGGGCATTCAATTCTGCCTGACCCGGGTTCACACAAAAGGGTTGGGAGGGCAACTTGCCGCCGGTTTGACCCTGTTGCGATTTTTCCTGGCCGCGGCAAGGCGCGACAGGCGAACCGTTCCTCCCGCTCCCATTCGTGTGGGCCTGGAAGGGATGTCGATGCAGGAGATGGAAGTCCTGGCCCTCCTGGTCACCACTCTCGAGCGCCTGTTTCTCGGGATTCGTCCCTACTGGGGAGATGAAGAGGGCCCTCTGCACTTCACTGCCATCCGCTCCGATGCATCGCATCTCCTGCGGGCGGCCACCTCCGTGATCAGAGGCCGGAGAAGCCGATGGGCAACCCCCCGGCAGGGCTACCTGAGCCACAACCTTCGTGACCTTCGACTTTGCATCCAAGGCGGTTTTACGCTGGACGGTCAACTGTACCAGAGCGATCCCCGACTTGGAGCACTGAGGCTGAGCAAAGGCGGGGAGGTGGAATTCCTGAAATTATGACTGGCCGATTGCCGGACGAACTCATCGAGCTGATTCAACAGGAATCCTCCAAGGCCAACCCGGAAGGGTTGAACCTGTTGGCGGAGACCATCCTGGCACGGCATGGACAAGCGGTCCAGGCCATCCTGTTTTACGGGTCCTGCTTGCGTACAGGGCAGGAGAAAGAGGGGGTTGTCGATCTGTATGTCATCGTGGATGCCTACCTGCCGGCTTATGGCAAGGCAGGTTTTGCCATTTTGAACTGGATGCTGCCGCCCAACGTGTTCTATCTGGAAGTCCCCGATGGCGGGAGAGTGATCTGCGCCAAGTACGCTGTGCTCAGCCTTGCCGACTTTCAGTGCGGCACTTCGGAGGCCTGGTTTCAATCCTACCTGTGGGCCAGGTTTGCACAGCCTGTGCGACTGCTGTACACACGATCCGAAACGACCGCTCAACACATCCATAGCGCACTGGCCCGGGCCGTGGTCACCTTTCTACGTTCTGTCCTCCCTCAATTTTCCTCCCCGTTCAGCGCACGGGAATTGTGGTGCAGGGGGCTTTTTCTCAGTTACCGGTCGGAACTGAGGGCGGAAAAACAAGACCAGCCGACCCGTCTCTTCGATGCAGACCGCAGCCATTATGAGCGGGTCACCCGAAGCGCCATGGCAGCCGTTCCCTTCGAGGTGGAAGTGATCCCTCAGGGCGATTCCGTTTGTTACCGGGCGAACATTTCGGCCCGAAGACGGTTTCTGAACCGCCTGGCATGGCAAGCCCGCCGCGTACAGGGCAAGTGCCTGTCGGTGCTGCGGCTGACCAAGGGCCTTTTCACATTCCAGGGCGGGCTGGATTACATCCTGTGGAAGATCGAGCGGCACTCCGGTATTCGCATCCCGGAGGATTCCGCGCTTCGAAGACATCCTGTAAGCGGCATCTGGGTGATCTTCTGGCGGCTGTATCGGCGCGGGGGGTTCAGATAGCGCAAAATTTGCGTTTCAGGTCAGGATATGTCTTTCAGCAAATACACGATTGTCTGTCTCACGGTTTTACTTCTAGCCGGTGCGGGTCAAACGGCCACAGCCCTGGCGGCAAGCCCCGGGTCGGTCTCCTCCCCAAAGGGCGCCGGTTGGACGAGCCTGACATATACCCACTCCAAGATGCTGGGAAAATTGACGGTGCAGATTCAGATACAGGCTCCGGCGACTGACACGCTCCTGAAAAGGATGGGGGCAGGCCTTGCGGAATCTTCGGAAGCGGCTAAAAAGATGAAGCTCATGGCCGTGGACATGAGAGCGGAGGGACTGGCCTTTGTCGATGAGCAATATACGGAGAAGATCTGGTTTAACGCAGCAGACGGCAGAGCGTACCGGCGTATCCGCTGGCTGAAAGGGGGGGACCCTTGGGTCAAGATCTACTCCTGGACAGAAAAGGGCGTGCGGCGACAGACGATTCAACCTGTCGGCCGTGATGAACGCAATCAGGACCCGATACAATGGACCAAGACCACGGAATCCTTTTATCCCTATCCCAAAGACACTGTCTATCCCGAGGTCATATCCGACCCGACGCTTCTGCTCTATCTTCTTTCCGTCCGTGAAGCCCCGAAACTGAATTCCCCCTTTGAGCTTCGTGTCTTCGGCAAACAGCAGCAGCACCGGCTGACCTGTCGCCCTGAGAAATCATCGCCCATGACCGTCTCATACAGGGCCCGTTCTTCATCGGGCGAGGTCGGGATAAACGCCACGATCACACCGCTTGTTTTTTCCGTTGAGGCGGAGTCCCCGGCGACTCGAGACAGGAAGCCGGAGATATTTTCGCTCCTCGGCCTTCAGAAAGATATCCGCATCTACCTCGATCCTTCAACGCATCTTCCGATCCGGGTCAGCGGGAGAAATTCATTATGGGGAGAACTGATTCTTGACCTGCGTGATGCGCAACTGAATTGATGACCGCGGCCTTTCGTGTTCAAACATCCTTCTCGCCGGCGATCCGCCTGACCGTATTCCAGTCCCCTGCTGTATCCACGTCAATGGCCGCTTCGGGAAACGGCAGGATGACAGCACCCGCCTTGAAGCCCAGGCGGTGCGACACACGATCCATCGCCCCGGCGAGCGTGATACCCCCCGACAGATATCGCATCACCGCAATCCAGCCGAATACACGGATGACGCGCAAGGGGCTTTTGCGCTGATTTTCCACCTGACGCCAGAACAATGCCGCGGCTCGTGCCCGGGGGGTCAAAAAAGCAAAAAGGTTGCACGAGCAATAGGCCCCGTCCTTGAAACGATAGGCCGTTCTGCGAGTTTCCGGGTACGCGGTGGTCACCTCTTCATGCCGGGCGACTGCGGCAACCACATCGCATCCCGAGGACAGGGCCTGCAAGCAGAAATAATCAACGACCCGTGGGCTCAAAAGCGCGTGATCGCTGGTCGTCAGGAGCACAGGCGTATCTTCCGGAAGCTGTTGCAGGACATGGTAAGCGCTTGAGCTTGGCGTGGCCTGGTTTTCGAACCACCGGACTTCGCCGGCGGCAACATAGTCCCTGAGTGCGGGCTCCTGTGCCATGACGGTCCCGGGCGGTCCGCACAGGATCCGCTCACCCACACAGCGGGAGGAGCGCAGGGCTTCAAGGACCCTGAAAACCATCGGGACGCCGTCAACGGGCGCCAGAGATTTACAGCGAACGCCGGCTGCTCTGGCGACTTCATTGAGCGCTTCGCGGTCTGCCGCCAGCACAATGGCCGTAAAGTGCGGTCCGGAGGTATTCATCAATTCAGCCTATCCCAATGGCTTGCTGTAAAGGCGGTAGGTTTTGCTTACCCTGCCCCCGATGTCCTCGATGATTGCCCGCATCCCGGTGTTGTCTTCCAGTATCCAGGAAAGCTCGATGGTTTTGACGCCGTAATGGACGCCCGCTTCCCGCAACTCGCTGATCAGCCGGTATGCGAGCCCCAGACCCAGCACGCTGTTTTGATAAAGCCGGCGAACCCCCATCAGGGGGACTCTTGCGGTTTCAGGATGATTGACCTTTATGCGCCACAACAGGTTGAGCCAACCCAGGGGCCATAGCCGCCCCTTGCACTCACGGATGGCCTCATTCAGGTTCGGAAGCCCCACCATGAATGCCGCAGGGACGCCATCCAACTCAGCGATCCTGATCAAATTCTCATTTACAAGAAATTTCAAATACTTGCCAAGATGTTCAAATTCCTTGCGCGTATAGGGCACAAAACCCCAATTGGTTGACCAGGCGTCATTAAAAAGGTTGTGAATGGTATTCAAGTCTTCCTGAAAATGACTTTTTCGAAGCGTTCTTGTCCGGATGTGGCCTTTGGTCCTGTCGATGACGATTCGCATCATCTTCGAGGGTTCAAAGGCCGCATCGATGACATAGGCCAGCAGATCTTTTTCCTTGAGATACCCGCATTGCTCAATGTGCCGGCCGTAGTAGGGGCGGGCGTGCCCCATCATCACAGACGGAGGCGTGTCAAACCCTGTTACCAGCATGCCGCACTCCTGGTTTATAGACAGATTAAAAGGTCCCCGGGCCCTTTTCATGCCCTGGTTGCGCAACCAGTTTTCCGCCGTACCCAGCAGTGCCCTGAAGGTTTCCATGTCATCCTCGGCCTCCAGCATTCCCCAAAAACCGGTGTTGTCCTGATGGTGCTCGAGGTGAAGCCGATCGACCTGTGCGCTGATCCGTCCTACGGGCACGCCTCCCCGACAGGCCACCCAGAGGCAACAGAGGGCATGTTCAAAATAGGGGTTTCCGGAAGACAGATGCATTCGCCGTTCAAACAACAGGGGCGGCACCCACACGGGATCATCGTGATACAAGGACATGGGCAAGCGAATAAAGGTGTCGCGACTCCGTCGGTCCTCGACTCTCACTATTTCAACGGATCTGTCGGACGGCAGGCATTGAGCCATGTTTGTTGATTTTGAAGGTTTGCGTTGTGAGTGAAGCCGGCGTTGAGGGGCCATCTTACAGGCCTGCCCTGCGCGGCAACGGGACTCCATAATAGCCGCTGTACCAGGCTACAAAACGGCTGATGCCTTCCCCAATCGGGGTATTAGGTCTAAAGCCCACATCTTTCGTCAAGTCATCCACATCGGCAAAGGTCGTCGGAACGTCCCCGGACTGCAGGGGAAGAAAACGCATACGGGCTTTCTTGCCGAGCTGATTTTCCAGGGCTGCGATGAATTCCATAAGTTCAACAGGCCGGCTGTTGCCGATGTTGTAGATCCGGTAGGGGGCAAAACTGGTCGCCGGGTCAGGCTTTTTGCCGTTCCAGGCAGGATTGCCGGCGGGCATTTTTTTCATCATCCGGAAGACGCCCTCGATGATGTCATCGATATATGTGAAGTCCCGCTTCATGCGGCCTTCGTTGAAGACATCAATGGGCTGGCCCGCAAGGATAGCCTTGGTGAAGAGGAAGAGAGCCATGTCCGGCCTGCCCCACGGCCCATAAACAGTGAAGAACCTCAGACCCGTGCATGGCAGCGCATAAAGTGCGGCATACGTGTGGGCCATCAACTCGTTCGCCTTCTTCGTCGCGGCATAGAGGCTCATGGGATGGTCGACATTGTGATGGACGGAGAAGGGCATCCGGGTGTTGGCGCCGTAAACGGAACTGGATGAGGCGAATACCAGATGCTGCACGCAGTGCCGTCTGCAGCCCTCCAGAATATTCAAGAAGCCGACCAGGTTGCTGTCCATGTAAGCATGCGGGTTTTGTACCGAGTATCGTACGCCCACCTGGGCCGCAAGATGAACAACAATCTCCGGCTTTATTTCTTTGAACATTTTCTCCATCCCCATTCGGTCTGCCAAATCCAACAGAAAGAAAGTGAATTTCCGATGCGGTTCGAGAAGGGCGAGCCTGTCTTTTTTGAGCTTCACGTCATAATAGGGATTCAGGTTGTCCATGCCTGCGACATCGTGGCCTTCCTCCAAAAGTCGCTTGGCCAGGTGAAACCCGATGAAACCGGCATTGCCTGTTACCAATATATTCATAATCTTCCGTACAGGTGTCCGTCGCGTGAAATTTCTTTTATTGAGCCGATGCGAATGATGCACCCGGCAAGGACCGACCGCAAACCCGAATCGGAAAAACCTCGAGATCGACATGCTGTCCTGCGCTGACTTTGCTATCTATCATGCCACCCTCGCTAATCATAATTCTTTCCAAATAATGAATCCAGGCAAAAGAGAGAACTGCCGATTTTGTTATCGAATACCGGCCGCCCTGTCAAGAAGATAACAGTTGTTATTTTGGCATCTTACAGCTGTTGTAAGTTTCATTTTGAGAATACTGGGCTCGGAAGTATTATCATGTGACCGTCAAAAAAGGGTGCCATTTTGGCGCTTCATGAGGTAAGTAATTGTTGAGTTACCCCTTGGTTCTAATCGTTCGCGGCTTCACCTTCCCGAATGAACAGCCCCTCACTCAAGGGGTTGCTGAAAGAGGATATTTTCGTCATGTGCGGAATTGCGGGCATCCTCGGATTTTACGGGGATAAATCCTATCACCTCAAGGCTATGACCAATGCTCTTGTTCATCGAGGGCCCGACGACTCTGGTGTGTGGGTCGATGAGGCATCGGGTGTAGGGCTTGGACACAGGCGCCTTGCGATCCTGGATCTCACGCCCGCGGGTCACCAACCGATGGCCTCTCAGAGTGGGCGGTACGAAATAACGTTTAATGGTGAAATATACAATTTTCTGGAACTTCGTGCCGAGTTGGAAAACAGGGGACACCGCTTCAGAGGCCGCTCGGACACGGAAGTGATGTTGGCAGCTTTCGATGAATGGGGCCTGGCAAAGGCGCTATCCCGTTTTGTCGGGATGTTTGCGTTTGCGCTCTGGGATGGCCATGACCGGTCAATGCATCTTGTCCGGGACAGGCTCGGCAAGAAACCGTTGTACTATTGCTGGGCAGATGACGTATTTCTTGTTGGCTCCGAATTAAAAGCTCTCCGGGCACACCCGGTATTCAAATTCGAGCCGGATAGGAATGCCGTTGCTTTATACATGCGGTATGGCTATGTGCCTGCGCCCTATACAATCTACAAGGATGTCTTTAAACTGCTTCCTGGCACAATCCTTCGGGTGGTCCCATCCATCCCCGGGAACGTTGAGGGGCCTTGTCAATATTGGTCAATTCACGAAGATGCTGCGCATGGCGAGCCTTCTTGTCTGAAAAGCGACGTGGGTGATGCCATTGCGCAATTGGACCATCTGCTTCATGATGCCGTCAAAGTTCGCATGATATCTGATGTTCCCCTTGGCGCCTTCTTATCGGGCGGGATCGACTCTTCTCTAGTCGTGGCCCTCATGCAATCGCAGTCCGGCAGCCCGGTGAGAACCTTCACGATCGGATTCGAAGAATCCGATTTCAACGAAGCGGAACATGCGAAGGCCGTTGCAAAACATCTGGGTACAAATCACACGGAATTCTACGTTACGGCAGAGGAATCCAAGTCAGTCATTCCCCTTTTACCGGAGCTGTACGATGAACCGTTTTCCGATTCATCTCAAATTCCTACGTATCTCGTGTCGAAGTTGGCGCGACAGCATGTGACCGTGGCTTTGTCGGGTGACGGCGGCGACGAATCGTTCTTTGGTTACAAGCGATACCGGACGGCTCGATATCTTTGGGGTCCGATTCATTGGTTGCCGGAAGCGATGCGCTCTTCCATTGCCGGGGTCCTGTCGATGGTTTCGCCGACCGTGTTGAAGGATCTTTTGCCATGGATCACACCGGAGCTCAATAAACATGGAAGATCCGGGACTGTCGGGGACAAGTTGCAAAAGGCGGCATCTTTACTCAAAGCGAAAAACCCTGAATATTTATATCAAGCCCTTGTCTCGCACTGGGAGATGCCGGAAAATGTGGTTCTCTCAGCCAAAGAACCGGTGATACCTCATCGTGCATCCATTCGTGCAAACGATCGAAACAGCTTCTGCTCGTATATGATGTATCAAGACACGGTCAGGTATCTTCCGGATGATATTTTAGTAAAAGTGGATAGAGCCAACATGGGAGTAAGTCTTGAGTGCAGGAATCCTTTGCTTGATCACCGTGTTGTTGAGTATGCATGGACGCTGCCGCTTCACATGAAATACAACAATGGTCAAGGCAAGTGGATTCTGCGGCAATTGCTTGAAAAGTATCTGCCAAAAGAATACATTAACCGCCCGAAAAGCGGATTCACCGTTCCCATTGCATCGTGGTTACGCGGTCCGCTTCGCGAATGGACAGAAGATCTCCTGAATAAAGAACGACTGAACCGAGATGGCTTTTTTAATTCGGCGTTAATTCGCAGGAGATGGGAAGAACATCTGTCCGGTACAAGAAACTGGCATCGTCAATTATGGGCTGCGCTCATGTTTCAATGTTGGCTCGATCGTTGGCGGTACCTGTGATGTGATTTATGACTCAAGTCTTTCACGACGCCTTTCGTATCACCCGCGTATCGATATGGCATTATGGATAAAGGCACTAGACTGGCGGAGCGGGTTTTGTCTCAGCAGCATTAGCAGCCCGGACGATGCCATTGGAAACGTAATAGGTCTGAGGATTTTAAAATCCGCGGAGTTTCTCAAGGGACATTGCCATGAAAGGAGACGGGATGGGCACGGTCCTTCTGTCGGTCATGATTTCTTTCCTCCTGGTTTTCACGACCGCATCGACGATATTGGCCGGTGAACTGGAGGACATTAAGGCCGCGATAGTAGCAAAAGGGGCCAGATGGAAGGCAGGAGAGACGTCGATATCCAAACTTTCCGATGCCGATAAGAAGCTCCGGCTCGGACTGGTGAAGCAGACGCCGACGGGGCAGGAGAAAATCCTTTCCTTAGGGCCGCAAACAGGACTTCCTGCAAATCTCGACTGGAGAAGCAACAGCGCAGATTGTGTGCCAGGTGTCCGCAACCAGGGCAACTGCGGCAGCTGCTGGGACTTTGCTGCAACGGCAGCCCTGGAGTCATACAGCCTGATCACTCAGAGGAAGCCCGGCTCGGAAGATGACCGCCGTTGGTCCTACGTCTGCACGACCGGAAAATCCGTTACCGCAGAAGCCATCAAGAATGCCCTTTATACCTATGGGCCTCTTGTTACGACAATGGCTGTTTATTACGACTTCTTCTTCTATACGGAAGGAGTTTACAAATATAGCTATGGTCAGTACCAGGGGAATCACGCTGTCCTGATTGTGGGATATGACGACCTGGGAGGCTATTTTATCGTCAGGAACAGCTGGGGGACGAATTGGGGAGAAGCTGGTTTTTTCAGGATAGCTTATTCTGAGATAGGTCTTCCTGTCTATTTCGGCGAATGGACGATCGCGTACCGTACCTCGGAGGCCGCCACCTGTTCCTATGCTGTCGCGTCGAGTGTTACGGTTCCCAGGGCGGCCAGTAGCGGGAGTTTCACTGTGACGACAGAAAATAATTGCACGTGGACTGCGAATACGAATTCTTCATGGATTAAAGTTACAGTACCTGCTACGTCACCCGGTCCGGGCACTGTTTACTATACCATCGAGAAGAATGACACCAGAATCAGCAGAACGGGCACCATCACGATCAATGAAGGCGGCGTCACAAAGGCAACCTTCACAATCACCCAGAATAAAAAAGCTAAACTGAAAGGCAAGAAACCAAAGAAAATGCCCCAAGTCCCTGAACCCCCGGAATAATGCCCCACTAGAAGACCACAAGACGGTCCAGGACCTCTCTTCGGGGAGCTGGCGCAGGAATGGTTCGAGATCATAAAAAAAGAGGTCAAGAAGTCGACCCTTGAGGATTATCGATACAGTATGCACCGGCACGTCCTTCCCCGCTTCGGGAATACGCCCATCGGGGAGATCAGCTACATGGACATCCGGAAGTTCGTCGGCGATCTCAAGTGCTCTCACAAACGCAAGAACAATGTCCTTGTTCCCATGCGCTCGGTACTCAAAATGGCGTTTCTGGAGGAAATCATCGACCAGAACCCGATGGACAGGGTGAAAAATGTGAAGGTCACCAAGCCGGACATTTACCCTCTGTCCATGGAAGAGGTCAGGTTGGTTCTGGATAACGTCAGTCTCCGGTTCAAGAATTTCTTCATCGTCGCTTTTTTCACTGGGATGCGGTTCGGGGAAATGGCGGCGCTGAAGTGGAAGCACGTGGATTTCAGGCAAGGGAACATCAAGGTTCGGGAAACCCTGGTCACGGGAGAGACAGGGCCCCCGAAGACCAAGAAGTCGGTCAGGGATATCCGCATGCTCCCTCCTGTGGTCGAAGCGCTCCGAAACCAGATGAAGGTGATCATGAGAAAACCGGACGATTACGTTTTTCTTAACCAGTACGGAAAACCCGTGGAACCCATGCCAACGAATTTCCATGTCTGGAAACCGGCGCTGAAGAAAGCGGGACTGGAACCGAGGTCGCTCTACCAGACCCGTCATACCTTTGCCACTCTGATGCTCGATGCAGGGGAGCACCCTGGTTGGGTCCAGAAAATGATGGGTTACGAGACCATGCAGATGATCTACGAGAAATACTATTCGTACATCAAGAACTACGAGAGGGACGAGGGGAGCGCCTTCATGAAGCATGTATACAGCCCCGTCGTCGAGAAAAAACGAAGCTGACACGGGTGAGGCACTTCGGGAAGGGGACCCAAAAGGGACCCAAAAAGAAAGGGAGCTAGGACCGCAGACCCTAACTCCCTGATTTCAGTGGTTTCCCACCTTGTCTTCTGGTGCCGAAGCCGGGACTTGAACCCGGACNNCTACCAAATTCCACCACTTCGGCAATCGGTATGCGATTTTCTTAGCCTGTTCGGGCGTCTTTGTCAATACCGGAACTCTATTTCTTCTCCGGTGCCGGAGCCGGCGGCACAACCGGAGCGGGCACTGTCTGCTCAATGGGCACCGGGGCCGTTCCCTGCATGACGGAGCTTCCCTTGTGGACAGCAAAGTACGCAAGCCACAGGGACGTAAGCATGAACACAACGGCAACGGCCGTGGTCATCTTCCCGAGCAGGGTGCCGGGACCGGAGCTGCCGAAGAGCGTCTGGCTCGAACNNCCGCCCCCATGCTGGCCCCTTTGCCCCGCTGGAGCAGCACGATGATGATCAGGAAAATGCAAACCAAAACGTGGATAATGCTGATAAAGATATGCAACGTTCAAACCCCTTCATTTCAATAGTGGATGATCTTTCGGAAGGACACCGCATCGAGGCTCGCGCCTCCCACCAGCAACCCGTCGATGTCCTTCTGCGCCATGAGCGATCCCGCGTTATCGGGATTGACGCTGCCCCCGTAGAGGATGCAGATCCCGGCCGCGATCTCCGTCCCGTGAATCCGCTCGAGAAACTGACGGATGAAGTCGTGGACCTCTTCTGCCTGCTCGGGCGAGGCCGTCCTTCCCGTCCCGATGGCCCACACGGGCTCGTAGGCGACAATGGCCCGCCTTATATCATCGGCGGAAATATTATTCAATCCCTCTTTTAGCTGGCGCCGGATGACACTGAAGGTCTGGTCCGCCTCCCGCTCGTCCAGGGTCTCCCCCACGCAGACAACGGGGGCAAGGCCGCTCCTGAGCGCCGCCCTTGCCTTGCGGTTCACGTCCTCGTTGGACTCCCCGGGCCATCGGCGGCGCTCCGAGTGCCCGATGAGCACGTAGCGGCATCCTGCATCGAGGAGCATCTGCGCCGACACCTCGCCGGTGAAGGCCCCC
>DCVI01000096.1:0-12656 GCA_002327315.1 Syntrophaceae bacterium UBA2192
GAACCATCACCCTCACCCTGGCCCTCTCCCCTCAAGGGAGAGGGAAATCAAGGAATGCGGTTTTCATAGGGGGATGAAGGGGGATTTGCTTTTCAACTGTTTATCCTATTTTTCGAAGATCAGCTCGTCCTGGAGTTTGATGCAGTCCTTGACGCTCTGGGCGGCGGGACAGCGGGTGATGTAGTTCGCGAAGGCCTCTTTCGCGTCGGCCGCCTTCTCCTCGGGGCACTTGAGATGCATCTTCACGCGGATCGCCGTGATCCGGAGGACGCCTGCCACGGCTTCGATGTCCCCTTCCACGTCGGCCCAGTAGAGATGCTCGGGGGTGGGGATTTTCTTTCCGGCCATCAGCGTGGCCAGTGTGCCCATCATTCACCCCGCGGTGGCGGCAACGATGTGATCCAGGGTTGCCGCATGTTCCTTTTCCGGCTCTACCTTATAGAACCGCTTGATACCCCCGTGGACGCCGTAATAGACGGGCTCCGAGAACCCCTCGATCATGGCCCTTCGGGTGGGTCCTGTCTCCCTGACGATCTTGATCTTCGAAGTGTGAACCACGTCGCCCATAAGTCCCTCCTTTGGATACTAGTCGCTGCCGCGGAGCGGCATCGACAGTTGATTTGTTGAATCGTTGATAAGTTGACTAGTTGACAAAGCAAGGAGGAGAAGGGGGACTTCCTTTCCCTTATTCCCTTATCAACCAATTAACCCGTCAACCGATCACTGAGGCCGTCAGGCCCCGCGAGTCCGTCCAGGAAGTCGGCCATCAGGCCATTGATCGCGCGAAAGCGATCCAGATCCGTCAGCATCTCCGCAGCACCCTGTACGTAGGGACCGTCGGCAAGATCTTCAGGGCAGTTGTGAACGAGTTGCTCCACGCTTTCCCTCGTGGACTCCAGGTGGAACTGCAATGCGGCAACGCGGTCTCCGAAGGCAAAGGCCTGGGTTTCGCAGGCCTGGCTTCGGGCAAGATGGACGGCGCCGCGCGGGATCTCGAAGGTGTCGCCGTGCCAGTGGAATGCAGCAAACCGCTCCGGAAGGAAGCCGGAGAGATTGGACTGCGAGGCCTGCACCGTTTTTTCAACGGGGTGCCAGCCGATCTCGACACAGGGGTTCCGCGTCACCTTTGCACCCAGTACGCAGGCAAGAAGCTGGGCCCCGAGGCAGATGCCTATGACGCCTTTTTCCCTGTGGAGCGCCTCGCCGATGAAACGTTTTTCACGGGCAAGCCAGGGATAACGGTTTTCATCGTAGACACTCATGGGCCCGCCGAGGATGACGAGCCAGTCCAGCTCCTCGGCCGCCGGCATAGGCTGGCCGTCATACAGGCGGGTGGATGTGAGCCGGTGCCCCCTCACCATGGCCCACGACTCGATGAACCCCGGCCCCTCGAAGGGAACGTGCTGCAAATAATGGATCCTCAGCGATTTCTTCTGCATCGGCAATGCCTGTCGAGCTGTGGATGTGTCCAGTCTACAGCCTACAGTCGACAGCCTAAAAAAAGTACAGGCAGCAGGATCTATATGTTGGCTGTCGGCTGTCGGCTTCTATCCGATTCCGGAGTCCGGCTTCCTGAAGCCCGATGCCCCCTTTACAAACGCCTTCAGCGTTTGTAAAGGTTGTGCCTCTCGATGTACTCCCTGACCGCATCGGGCACGAGATAACGGATGGAGCGGCCCGATTTCACGCGCTCGCGGATGTCCGTCGACTCGATATCGAGCAGGGTGACACCCGTGAAGGATATGAGCTTTCCCGAGGAACCACGATAGGCGCGCGCTTTCCTGTCATAGGTAAAGCGCTTCGCATCATCGGAGGGAAGGGCTTTACGGAGCGAGCCCTTTCGCCAGCCGGGCCTCGTCATGATGATGAAGTGGCAAAGGGTGAGCAGCCGCCTCCAGCTCTTCCACCGCTGGATGTCCTCGAAGGCATCCTGCCCCATAATGAAATAGATCTCGAGCTCCTTTCCGAAGGTCTCGCGGAAATAGCCGATGGTGTCCACCGTGTAGGAGCGGCCCTCACGCCGGTTCTCGACGTCGGAAAAGGCAAAGTCCGGATTTCTCTCGATGGCGAAGCGCACCATGCGCTCGCGATGCTCGTAGGAGATGATGCCGGGCCCCAGCTTGAGGGGCGGGGCTGCCGAGGGGATGAAGACGATCCTGTCGAGACCGTATTTCTCCAGGATCTCCTGGGCGCATCGCAGGTGGGCCAGGTGGATCGGATCGAAGGTGCCGCCGAGGATGCCCCATCGCATGTCATCAGCCCTTTCAATCGCTGAGAAGTGACCGATCGGTTGGTCGATTCTATGACCGCGAAGTTAGGAAGCGAGGAAGAGCAGAAGATCGGAAAAGATACGTTTCTTTCCGCGCTTCCGCTCTTCTTCACTTCCGCTCTTCCGGCCCCTCCAGGGGCCCGCGCCTACGAGGTGCGCACCTGCCCGCTCCCGTAGATGATGAACTTCTGCGTCGTCAGCTCCTCGAGGCCCATGGGCCCGAAGGCGTGCAGCTTCGTCGTGCTGATCCCGATCTCGGCGCCGAGCCCGAGCTCGAAGCCGTCGCTGAAACGGGTTGAGGCGTTGACGAGGACCGTCGAGGAATTCACCTCTCTGAGGAACCGCTGCGCGTTGTCGTAGTCGCGCGTGACGATCGACTCGGTGTGCAGCGAGCCGTACCGTTCGATATGGCCGATGGCTTCGTCGATCCCGTCGACGACGCGCACCGCCAGGATGAGATCCAGGTACTCCTCGTGCCAATCCTTCTCCGTGGCCGCATCGAGCCCGGGCAGGATGGCCCGGGTCCGCTCGCAGCCGCGCAGCACGACGCCCGCCTTCTCCAGGGCCTCCGCCACGGCGGGGAGAAACATGCCGGCCGCGCTCTTGTGGACGAGCAGAGTCTCCATGGCGTTGCAGACGCCCGGCCGCTGCACCTTGGCGTTCATGCAGATCTGGACCGCCATGTCGAGGTCGGCGCCGGCGTCGACAAAGACGTGGCAAACCCCCTTGTAGTGCTTGATCACGGGGATCCTCGACTGGCTGACCACGGCCCGGATAAGATCTTCGCCGCCCCGGGGGATGATGAGGTCGACGTACTCATCGAGCTGGAGCAGCAAGTTGACGGCCTCGCGGTCCACCATGGGGATGAGCTGGATGGCGTTCTCGGGAAGCCCCTTGACGCGGAGCACGCCGCGCAGGATCAGGCTCAGGGCCGTGTTGGAGTTGATGGCTTCGGAGCCGCCCCGGAGGATGACGGCGTTTCCGGCCTTCAGGCACAGGGCCGCCGCGTCGACGGTCACATTGGGGCGCGACTCGTAGATGATCCCGATCACGCCCAGGGGAATCCGCATCCTGCCCACGAGAAGCCCGTTGGGGCGCCTCCACATGGAGGTGATCTTCCCTACGGGATCCGGCAGGGCGGCCACTTCCTCGAGTCCCCGCGCCATGGCCCGGACGGCTTTCTCATCCAGCGTGAGGCGGTCGATCATGGCCTTCGAGAGTCCCTTTCTGCGGGCGTACTCGACGTCCTTCTCGTTTTCCTCGATGAGGGTGTCCGTGTGATGGATGAGCTGCTCGGCCATCTCGACCAGGGCCTCATCCTTCTCCGCACTCGAGAGGTTGGCCACAGCCGATGCCGCCTGTTTGGCGTTCTTCGCGATCTGGAAGACCTGTTCCTTGATGTCCATGGATGCTCCGCAAAACAGGAATTGGGAAATTGGAAACTGGGTATTGGGACATTCCGATCCGGAAGTCCTTCTTCCTCGTCCCTACACCTGGTCCCTCGTCCCTTCTCGCTCTTCACTCAGGGATTGAATCACTCACTCACTTTTTCTTGCACCAGCCACAAACCACTAGCCACTTTTTTTATAGCTTGCAAACATATACCGTATGCCTCTTTTTATTTCAAGCGGTTAAAGAATTTCAGCGGGCCGTTGTGTTTCAGGGGCAACTGGATTATGATGGCTCACTTTGCAATCGGCAGGAAAGGACGGGAATGGAGAGGCTTTGCTTCCGGGCGGGAAAACGGGCCCTGGAGATGATCCGGGACGGGGGCTTCAGCCTCGACCGGGTCACGACTTACGTGGGCCCCGCGGTGGGGCCCCGCTGGCTCGTAGCGAGCGGCTTCGACCTCACCCTCCTGCAAAACGGCAAGCTCGGATCGAAGTCTCGGCCCGTCCTGCTGACGGGCGCGTCGGCGGGCGCCTGGCGTTTCGCCGCCTGGCTCCAGCCTGAACCGGAGAAGAGCTACCGCAGGCTCATCGATGCCTACATCGGCATCCCCTGTGACCGCAGGAGCACCCCCTCGAGCCTCAGGAGCTCCCTCCAGGAGGTCATCAACGACTACCTGGAGGACGACGCCATCCCCTTTGCGCTTGCCCATGACCATTACCGGCTTGCCGTCACGACGGCCCGGGCGAAAAACCTTGCCGCCTTGGAGACCCCCCGGGTGCAGAAGTGGGGCCTCGCGCTCTGCTATGCCCTGAACAGGATCAACCGCGGCCATCTCTTCCGTTTCTTCGAACGGGTGGTCTTCTACAGCGGCCCCCGGCCTCCCCAGTTCTGTCTGCGGCCCGGTTTCCGCGGGAAGGCTGTCGTGCTGAATGAATTCAACTTCAAGCATGCCGTTCTCGCCTCGGGCGCCATCCCGCTTCTGATCGAGGGGGTGACGGACATCTACGGGGCCCCCCGCGGCATCTATCGGGACGGGGGTTTAATCGACTACCATCTCGACCACGACTACGCCGTAAAAGAAGACGACATGACCCTGATCTTCCTTCACGAGGACCGGATCGTCCCCGGGTGGCTCGACAAGAAGATCAAGGGGCGAAGGCCTCCGGCCGAGGCCCTCGACAACCTCCTGGTGATTACCCCGTCGCCTGAGTTGGTGCAAACCTTTCCCGGCGGGAAGATCCCCGACCGGGACGACTTTGAGACATTCATCGACGATCCCGCAGGCCGTATCCTGAACTGGCGCAAAGTCGTCGAGATCTGCGCCCCCCTCGGGGAGGAGTTTGCCGAGCAGGTGGAAAGCGGGAAGATCCGGGGGATGGTCGAGCCGTTGAGTCTTGAGTAGGCGGCTGTTGAACGGAGGCTTATCCCGTTGGGTGCCTTGAGTCCGTCTGCAGGCAATGAGATAGCGAAGATCGGAAGAGCGGAAGTGAGGAAGAGCGGACAAGAAAAGAATTTCTCCACTCCGATCTTCCGCTCTTCATAACTTCCTCACTTCATGATCTATGAGTTGCCCTCCGCCCGGGAAGTCCTGAGCGGCGCTAAAACGAGAGCAATGATAGAAACCTTGAAAGAGCGCATCCCCCTTCTCCGGGAGCTTATGCGCAGCTGCACCCTGTGTCCCCGGGAGTGCCGGGTCAACCGGCTCGAGGGGGAAACGGGGTTTTGCGGTCTCGGCCCAGGCGCCGTCCTTGCGCGGGCCCTGCCCCACTTCGGCGAGGAGCCCCCGATCTCCGGAACGAAGGGCGCAGGCACCCTCTTTCTCACCTCCTGCAACCTGCAGTGCCCCTTCTGCCAGAATTACCGGATCAGCCGCGACAGGATGGGAGAGGCGGTGGACCGGGAGGCCCTGGCGGGCGCCATGCTGGAGCTCGCCATGAAGGGCTGCCACAACATCGAGCTGGTGACGCCCACGCCGCAGCTCCCCGCCGTCCTGGAATCTCTGCTTGCGGCCTGCGAGTGGGGACTTAAGCTGCCGATCGTCTACAACTGCGGGGGGTACGAGAAGACCGGGGTGATCCGACACCTCGACGGCATCGTCGACGTCTGGCTGCCCGATTTCAAGTACGGAAATGAACGGGACGCCCGGGAGTGCTCCGCCCCGGAAGATTACCCGCAGCGGGCCCTGGAATCGATCGCGGAGATGCTCCGCCAGACAGGCGAGCGGCTCCAGACGGCGGGCGGGATCGCCAGGCGTGGTGTAATCATCCGGCACCTCGTCCTGCCCGGCCGGGTTCAAAACAGCCTCGATGTCATCCGTCTCATTGCCTCTCGCCTCTCAAAGAAAGTTCCGCTGAGCCTCATGTCGCAATACACGCCGACGCCGGCCGTATCAGGCGACCCTCTTTTTGGCTGCCGCGTGACCCGGGAGGAATACGAAGCGGTGGTGGACGTGGCCCTCGACCTGGACTTTGAAAACCTCTTCATCCAGGACGTCGATGAGCGGGAATTCACGCCGGATTTCAACAAAGAAGCTCCTTTCGATTGGGACTAGGGTACAGGGGATTCGGGCAACGGGCTTCGGGACTCAGGAAAAGAAAATTTAATTTGATGATCCGGAATCCCGATTCCGGAAGCCGGATGCCCCATTCCTGAAAGGAATGATGATGCCCTTCTACATCTGTGAGCACTGCGCCTTCGAGACGCAGGACCCGAAAAAGAAGATCTGCGAGCGATGCAAATCGGTGCTGCTTCTGAAGTGCCCCTATTGCGGTAAACCCATGGAGAAAACCAGGACGATCTACTGCGGGCATTGCGGCGAGAAGCTCAAGATCTCCATCTGTCCCATCCAGTAAAAAAAGTGAGGAAAAGAATCATTCACCCTCACCCCGACCCTCTCCCCTCAAGGGAGAGGGAGATCAGGGTGGTGATTTTTTCGAGGCCCCGATGGTCAGGGCATCGGGCAGGCCCAGAATCCCACGCTGGTCCAGACCACCTTCATGGTGTGATCCGGCTCGCGGGAGGCTTCCTGGATGTTTTGCAGGTTGCCGCAGACGATCTCTTTCTTCGCTGCCTTTTTCGCTTTGCTCTTCGTGTCCTTTGTTTTCATATCTATCTCCTTTGCTGCTGAAGACAGACCCCTCTGACCGTTTCATTTCTATCGCAGCGTCACGCCTGACGCAGTAAGACCGACGCTGTTTTTATCATCGGACGATGTCCTATGCCGCGCACAGAACGCCTTCGATGCGATCAGGGACGCAATCGGGCAAAAACCGGCCGGTGGCGGAAGCGCACGGGAAGGATCGTCCTTGACTCTGCGGTCACCCCGTACTAAGTTCACAACGAATACTCAAAGGGGGAACCATCGATGGGCGGCTTCTTCGATTTCGGGAAAACCCTGATCATCATCGGCCTTGTCATTGCCATCGTGGGGATCCTGCTGGTCATGGGCGGAAAGATCCCCTGGATCGGCCGCCTGCCCGGCGACCTCACCATCAAGGGCGAGAAGTTCACCTTCTACTTCCCGATCGCCACGAGCATCCTCATCAGTGTCGTCCTGTCCCTGATCTTCTGGTTCATCGGCCGGAAGTGAATTACCCCGCCTACAAGGCGGGGCATCTGGAAAGGCAATGAGGGGGATTTGTTTTAACCATCAAGCACCGTCCCTACCCTCGTCCCTGGTCCCTCTATTTTTCCCTGATCCCGGTTCTTTGCCCGAGACCCGATGCCCGAATCCCGATACCCTGTTTTGTGGGGCTAGCCCCACAAAACGAGCCCCACCTCCTGCTTGGTCGCGACGCTGCGGTTGTAGGGCAGCACGCGCACGCCGTAGAGATGGGGGCCGTTTTCCTTCACGATGTAGACCCCCGTGAAGTTGAGGATGCCGGCGGCATCCTTGCCCATCAACGTGAGGGGCACGCAGTCGGGCTCGCCGATGAACTCCTGGCCGTCGCGCCGGCCGATGACAAGCTCGGCCATGACCTCCTCTGGTTCGAGCTTGCCGGGGTCGACTTTCACGCTCACCACAAAGGGGTTGCCCACGAACACGCAGTCTCCCGTGACCCCCTCGACGCTCACCTCCAGCAGCCGCGTGGACGAGAATCGCATCGGGACCTTTCGCTTCCAGTCGGCCACCTCTTTCGCAAGCCGGTAGCCCTCCCGGGCGAGGTCCTGCTCCCGTTCGGCCGCGGGGATATACAGGTTGGCGTAGTATTCCAGGAGCATGCGCTCCGTGTTGAACCGGGGCACCAGCGTCTCCATGGAGCGCTTTGCCATGCGGATCCATTTCTGCGGAATTCCCGAGGGGTCCCGGTCGTAGAACAGAGGCACCACGGATTCTTCCAGCAGGGCGAAGAGGGAGTGGCCGTCGACCTCGTCGGAGACGGGGATCTCCTCCACCAGGTCCTTCACGACGGGGCCGATGGTCCAGCCGTTCGTCCCGTCGTATCCTTCGGCCCACCAGCCGTCGGAGACACTCATGTTGATGACTCCGTTGATGGCCACCTTCATGCCGCTCGTNNCGCGCCGACGCAATGCCGTAGTCCTCGATGAAAAAGACCTTCCCCCGGAAACGCTCGTCGCGGGTCATCTCGACGACCTTGTGCACCAGGTCCTTCCCCATCTGGTCGTTGGGGTGGGCCTTGCCGGCAAAGACGATGTGGACGGGCCGCGTCTCGTGGTTCAGGATCCGGCTGAGCCGCTCCAG
Organism: Syntrophaceae bacterium UBA2192; assembly: GCA_002327315.1. Taxonomy (GTDB): domain Bacteria; phylum Desulfobacterota; class Syntrophia; order Syntrophales; family UBA2192; genus UBA2192. The sequence goes on from DCVI01000096.1 coordinate 8,364, forward strand.
GTCGGAAAAGAGCAGATCGGCCCGCTTGTAGGGGGCAAAGCGCCTCGCGAAGCCGATCCAGAGCGCCGAGGGGTTCATCCCCCCCAGGACGTCCTCGCGCCAGGTCTTGGAGTAGCCGTAGATCGCCCAGTGCCGCGAGATGTGTTCGCGCAGGGAATTGATCAGGTTCTGCTTGAGCTCGTAGCGCACCCGCCAGAAGACGGAGTCGGGGATGTTGTAGACGCGCTTCCAGCGATTCGGGTCGCCGATGTTCTTCTCCCAGTCGAGCCCCAGGTACGTGTCGAGAACCTCCTTCATCCGCGGCGCGACCCAGGACACCATGTGGACGCCGTTGGTGACGTCGAGGATGGGGATGTCGGAGTCGTGGAAGCCCTTCCAGACGTCGCGCCACATGCGCCGGGCCACACTGCGGTGGATGCGGCTCACCGCATTGCTGCGGTGGGAGAGCTTGAGGGCGAGGTTCGTCATGAAGAAGGGCCGGTCCTCGCCGATCTCCTTGCGGCCCAGGTTCGAGAACTGCGACCAGGTGATGCCCATGCGCTTGACGAAACCCGCAAAGTAATACTCCATGAGCTCCTTGCTGAATCGCTCGTTTCCCGCCTCGACGGGGGTGTGCGTCGTAAAGACGGTGCTGCCGCGCACGACCTCCTCGGCCTCGTCGAAGGAGAGGCCGTCTTCGGCCATGAGCCTGCTCATCCGCTCGAAGAGCAGGAAGGCCGAGTGCCCCTCGTTGATGTGCCAGACGCGGGCCTTGATCCCGAGCTTCTCCAGGAGCCTCACGCCCCCCATCCCGAGCAGGATCTCCTGCTCGATGCGGGTGCGCTGGTCGGCCGTGTAGAGCCGGTCCGTGATCTTGCGGTCCTGGACGGTGTTGCGCGTCACGTCGGTGTCGAGCAGGTACAGCGAGATCCTCCCGATCTTCACCTCCCAGATGCAGGCGTAGAGGGTCCGGCCGGGCAGCTCGATGGATATCTGCACCTCGTTGCCCCGGTCGTCCTGGACGATCTGGAGGGGCATGTTGGAGAAGTCGCTCTCGATGTACTCGGCCTGCTGGATTCCGTCCTTGTCGATGACCTGCCTGAAGTAGCCGCACTTGTAGAGCAGCCCCACTCCCACCGTGGGGATGTTGAGGTCGCTCGCGGTCTTCAGGGTGTCGCCCGAGAGCACACCGAGGCCCCCCGAGTAGATGGGGAGACTCTCGTGGATGCCGTATTCCGTGGAGAAGTAGGCCACCGGCGCCGACCACTTGATGTTGTTGAGGCCGGCCGCCGCCTTGGCGAGCCCCCGCTCCCCCATGTAGTCGTCGAAGCGCTGCAGGATCTGGGAATACAGATTCGTGTAACTCTCGTTCTCGGCCGCCTCGGAGAGCCGCTCGGGGCTCACCGTCTCGAGCATGAGGACGGGGTTGCTTCCCATCCCCTCCCAGAGCTTGGGGTCGAGAAGAGAAAAGAGATCCAGGGCCTGCGGGTTCCAGGACCACCAGAGGTTATAGGCAAGCTCTCTGAGGCGGATGATCTTCTGCGGCAGGTTCACGACGGCCGTGAAGGTCCGGAAGTGAGGCTGGTTCGATCCCGAGCTGGAAAAGACGTGGCGCATCTCGCCGCGGGTCTCGCCGAGCCGGGAGGCGCGCGAGCGGGCGCCGGCCAGCGCCTTCTCGAAGGCCCTCAGATATTCGGGGTAGAAGGTCTCCCAGTTTGCCTTCACGGCGATGCGCCGGGCTTCGCGCCGCTGATTCAGGATCTCCTCGTCGGCAAGGCCCGTGAAGTCGTTGAGAATACCGTAGAGGCCGTCGACGATGGACGCCATGTCCTTCCCGCGCCGCTTCAGGACCGTGATGGCCCGGTTCTCGCCCGCCGTGGCGAGCACCCAGGAGCCGAAGCCCGCCTGGTCCACCGTGACGGTGGGCACCGTGTGGGCGGCGCTCTCGTGCGGCGAGTACCCCCAGGGTTCATAGTAGGAGGGGAATACCCCCAGGTCGCAGCCCGACAGGATCTCGCAGTAGGTCATGTCGAACAGCCCGTCGTGGCCGTTCAGGTAGGCGGGATTGAAAATGACGCTCACGCGGTTCTGGGGGCTGTTCTTGAGCCCCAGGCGGCTGCATGTCTCCAGGATCGGGTCCGAGGCCTCGTAGCTCAGGCGGTGCGTCGCGATGGGCACGGGGCCGCCGTCGGGCTTTGCGGCGCCGGCCTGCAGGGCCGGGATGAGGTCCATGTGACCCCCGATGAGGCAGAGCAGCGCAAGCACGCTGCGGGGGCCCGTCATTTCCTTCTCCATGCGACCCAGGGCCTGCAGCAGGACGTCCACTCCCTTGTTGTGGAACTCGTAGCGGCCGGAGATCGTCAGGATCTTCGTGTCGGCGGGCAGCGGCCGGCGCAGGAACGTCGCCGCCGCGGCAAGGATCTGCTCGCGGGCTTTCCGCGCAGGGCCGCGCGACTCGGACAGGTCGGGGATGCTCGCCACGTCGAGCCCGTTGGGCGTGACCACCTCGGGGGAGCGGCCGAGGAAATTCTTTGCCTCGAGGGCCGTGATGTCGCTCACCGTCGTGAGGCAGTCGGCCTCGCGTGCACAGGCCGCCTCCAGGGAATACTGGGCGGTGCAGTTGTGGGCGCCGGCCTCGCGCTGGGGCGAGATGTGGGCCATCTCGGAGTAGATGTCCATGCCCGAGGAGGCCAGCGTCCGGCCCAGGACGGTCGAGTGAAGCGTGAGAACCGTCCCGACCTCGGGGACCGTCTTCTTCACGAAGAGCAGCCCCGCCCCGCTCACCACATCGTGGAACTGGGCGACGGCCTTGAGCCCCTTCGGCTTCACCTTGAGGTTGTGGATCGTCTCGACGACCTCGCCGCAGGCGTAGCCGAACATGACCCGCTCGATGTAGTCCCAGCCGCCCGAAATGGAGTCGATCCCGTAATCCTCCCAGAGCTGGAACAGGAGCTGATCCTTGTTGAACTTCTTCGTGAAGTTCACCAGGATGACCCTCGGCTCGCCCGCGACCTTCCAGCGGCCGAAGCGGCAGGGCAGGTCCTTGATGGCCGTGTTTTCCCGGATGGCCGTCCAGAAATCCTCCTCGGTCTCCTCGAACTCGAGGTTGTTCTTCAGGTCCGGCCCCAGCAGGACGTATCGGTCCCCGAAGGCACGGGCCGCGCTGGGGATCTTGCTGCGGATGGCCGAGTAAACCTCGCCCACCTGGTTGCAGACTTCCCAGCTCACTTCGAAAAGATAATCGTTGCGCTCGGCACTCATGGACGGACTCCCGTCTTCCCCGCGATCCTGCCGGAGAAGTCTTTCAGAATGTTCATATAGTGAATGTAGGCGTCGTACGGGGACGCGAAGGGATTGGAGGCGGGATGAACCGCCCCGTTTGCCGGATTCCCCGTGCTCATGTGGCAAAAATAGTCCGACGCCTGGAGGTTGCGCCAGGCGCCGATGCGCTTGCGGTTCTTCGTCGCCCGCACCCGGTCCTCGAGGCCGTAGAGGGTCCTGGCGGCATCGATCTGCAGGCGATTCCCCGGCCAGGCCGAACCGTCCCTTTCGGAATCGGTCCGAAAGACCGGACCGGGCACGTCGATCTGCCCTTCCGGCTCGTGCTCCGCCGCCGCGCCGGAAGGCGTCGAAAACTGCCAGGTGCGCCGCTTCAGCAGGATCCCGGGAACCGTTTCCAGGAAACCGGGGAGTCCCGTCTTGCCTTGGTCGTGCCCGATGAAGGTCTCGTAATCCATGAAGAGGTTGATGACCTCGTCTGCGTGATAACCGTCGGCCAGCCTCCGGGCGAATTCATCGGCGGCCACGGCCTGCCCCTGTGCCCCCGAAGGGCGCAAGGCAAGCTCATCGGAAAGACGATCGTGCCGGAAGAGGACCTTGAGCTTGCTGCATCCCGCCGGCCGGTGGAGGGCCTCTGCGTCGCAGCCGGGCAGCCTGCCGGCGCCGCCGGCGAGAATCGCCCGGAAACCCATCGACTCGGCGATGCGGGCCACGTCGTTTCCGTAGATGAGTTCCGTGTTCCGGAAGGCCCGCGGCACCTGGCCGAAGAGCGCCCGGATCTTGCGCCGGTGCAGGGCGATCTGCGCCCGGAACTCTTCCTCGGAAAAGAGCGAGGCCAGAGAGTGGTGCCAGGGCCCGCTCAGAAACTCCACGCAGCCCGTGTCGGCAAGCCTCCGAAAGCTCTCCAGGAGCGGCTTCCGCCCCTCTTCAAGTTGTTCAAGAAGCATGCCAGAGACGGAGCAGGAAACCCTGAACCGACCCCGGTGGCGCCTGATGAGCCTGAGCAGGCTTCTATTGACCGGCAGGTAGCACTCC
>DCVI01000096.1:12703-19563 GCA_002327315.1 Syntrophaceae bacterium UBA2192
GCGGCAGATGGGCATGGAGGCACAAAACAACAGAAGGCATCGTATGGTCTTTCTGGTCTATTTGGTCTATCTGGTCTGATTCATCATTCAGCCTTCGGCGGCGGTCATTGGAAATTGGGAACTGGGAATTGGGTATTGGGACATTCTGAATCCGGAAGAACTTTTTCCTCGTCCCTACACCCTAGTCCCTGGTCCCTTCATCCTCTTCACCCAGACACTTAAACACTCAGACACTCAGTCACTTCTTCCGTCACCGGCCACCGGTCACTTTCCTGTAGACTTCCTCTATCTCGGCCGCGGCCCGGTCCCACGTCATGGCCTTGAGCTCCTCGCGGCTGCGCTCGACCATTTCACGCGTGAGCGCGTCGTAGGTGAGGGCCGCACAGATCTTGCCGGCCAGCTCGTCCACATCCCAGAAGTCGACCGTCAGGGCGTGATGGAGGACCTCGGAAACCCCCGACTGCCTGGAGATGATCACCGGCACATCGTAGAGCATCGCCTCCAGCGGGGCGATCCCGAAGGGCTCGGAGACGCTCGGCATCACGTAGAGATCGCTTGCCGCGTACATCCGCTCCACCTCGTCGGCGCGCAGAAACCCCGTGAAGAAAAACCGGCTGCCCATGCCGAGCTCGGCCACGCGCTCCACCATCCGGGGCATGAGATCGCCGCTGCCCGCCATGACGAAGGTGACTCCGGGCAGAACACTCAGGACTTTTGCGGCCGCCTCGACGAAAAACCCGGGCCCTTTCTGATGGGTGATGCGTCCCATGAACAGGACGATCCTCTCGCCCGGCGCCTTCACGACGCCGTAGGCCCTCACCGCCTCGCCCCGCGAAACGGCGTTGTGGACAACGCTCACCTTCTCCGCCTCGATTCCGTAATGCTCCACGATCATGCCCTTCGTGAAGTGGCTCACGGCAATGACGCGGTCCGCCTCGAGAAGGCCCTGCCGCTCGACTGCGAAGATGCCGGGGTTCACGCTCCTGCCGCTGCGGTCGAACTCCAGCGCGTGGACGTGAAAGACGAAGGGGCGCCCGCTTTCGCGCCGGGCGTGAAGGGCCGCGGGGACGGAGAGCCACTCGTGGGCATGTATGACATCGAAGGGAACCTGTCTGGCGATCAAGCCAGCCGCTTCCCCGTAGCGTTGCACCTCGTCGAACAGATTGGGACCGTAGTGCCCCGGGCTTGCAAGCAGGCTCCCCTTGCGGAAAGCCCCGTAGTCCGCCTCCGCCATATAGGGTCTCAGGGGCGAGTCGACGGGGCTTACGGTGAAACCCGCCGATGGGGTTTTTCCCGGTCCGGCGGAGAAATCGGAGGCCGCCACAAGCGCCACGTGCGATGGCCGGTCGGGCCCGGGCAGGGAGGGAACCACGAAGGTGACCCGGTGCCCTCTGTCAACGAGGGCCTTCGTCATGCCGAAACATGCCGTCCCGAGGCCGCCGCTGATGTCTGGGGGAAACTCCCATCCGAACATCAGGATCTGCATCGCCTGCGCCCCATCGTATTGTTTTCCCATCTCTTCATTATTTCTATAGGAAAAACAACGTTGCGTCAACGGCCCGATTCCGGGAGAAGCGTGTAGCGTGTAGCGTATAGCGTGTCAGGCAACATCCCTCTTTTTCCTGAAGCCTGGAGCCTGATGCCTGTAGCCTGCCGGAGGCCCGATATTTGCATAATACCAGAACGATTTCATGCGCCTTCAGTGCGAAGCGGCCGGGAAGCCGGTTAACGTCAACCCATACGGACCTTACAGGACGTTTACCACAATGGGTATTCTGAATATCAACGATCTCAAGGAAGGCATGACCCTCGCGGCCGATGTGAAGAACAAGCACGGCAACATCATGATCAGGCAGGGCATGACCCTCTCCGAAAAGCACATCATGCTCCTCAAGGCCTGGGGCATCGCGGAAGCCGATGTGGAGGGCTTCGACCGGGACCAACTCCACGAGGACGAGATGAAGACCGTCTCGCCCGAGGTGATCGAGGCCATCGAGAAGGAGATGCGCGAGTTCTTCCCGCCCATCGAGGGCAACGAGATCATGTCGGAGATCTACCGGATTACGAAAAAATTGAAGATCAAACAGGTCATGGAATCCTGAGGCAGTCTGCCCGAAGGGAACCGAAACGCAGGGACAGGCAAGACCATGAACGCCAACGAAATCGAACGGATCGTCAGCTCCCTCGACAAGATCCCCACGCTGCCGGTCATCTACTCCAAGCTGGGCAAGCTGCTGCAATCCCCCGACACAACGATTGCGGCCGTGAGCAACATCATCTCCGAGGACCAGGTCATTGCCGCCAAGGTCCTCAAATTTGTCAACTCGGCCTTTTACGGGTTCCCCCAGAGAGTGGGAAGCCTGCAGCGCGCCATCGTCATCCTCGGGTTCAACACCATCAAGAACCTCGTATTCGCCACCTCCGTGTTCGACATGTTCAGGGGGATGGATACGGACGGCGCCTTCGACAAGAAGAACTTCTGGAAGCACTGCATCGGCTGCGCCGTGGCCTCGCGGGTGCTCGCCGAGGCGGCCGATCTGCGCAACCCCGATGAAGTCTTTACGGGGGGGCTGCTGCACGACATCGGCAAGCTCGTCGTGGCCGTCCACTACCCCGAGAAATACAGCGCCGTCGTCAACGAAGTCCAGGCCACGGGAATCCCGATGGTCGCTGCAGAGCGCAAGGTCTTCGGCTACGATCATTGCCAGGTGGGCAGCGCGCTCGCCATCCACTGGCGCTTTCCCCCCGACACGGCCCATATGATCGGCTCCCATCACCTGGGTGACGGGGCAATCCCCCAGCGCAAGGACATCGCCGCCGTGCACATCGGCAACATCCTCTGCATGGCCCTCGGGCTCGGCTCGGGCGGAGAGAAAAAGCTCGCGAGCGTGAACGCGAAAGCCTGGGAATTCATAGGCCTCAGCCTGAGCAGCCTCGAGCTCGTCATGGACAAGACCGTGAAGCTCTACAGGGAAAACACGGAAATCCTGGAGATGTAACCGCCCGGCAGGCAGGAATATCATGCAGGAGTTGAAGGACACATCGGTCGGCGCCACGGACCACTGGACGATGCAGAAGAGGCTTCATTACCTCGACGAGCAGAACCGCGCCCTCGTCTCGATCCAGGACAAGCTCGAGCGTCTCTCCGATTTCCGCTCGGACATGATCCTGTCGCACGACATCCCGGAAATCCTTCAATCGGGCATCGCGAAGTTCCAGGAGCTCGTCAAGACGGAGGCCTGCTCGGTCTTCCTCGTCGACGAGAACGGCTTCGAGTTCCGCCATGAGATCTCCATCCCGGAGCGCTTCTCGGCGCTCATGGAAAAGGAGCTCGACGCCCAGATCATGTCGGGCACCTTCGGCTGGATCGTCAACAGCGGCCACCCCGCCTGCGTCCCCACGGAGGTCTTCGGCAAGGATGACCACCGGAGGCTCAGCGTCATGATCGCGCCGCTCTCGAACAAGGAGCGAACGCTGGGCGCCGTTTCCATCGTCTTCGAACAGGACGAGGACTTCATCCGCCAGCAGACGCTGAAGCTGCTCTACATCCTGTCGGGCTTTTTCTCCCTGTCCCTGGAAAACGCCTACCTCTTCGAGGATCTCAAGAAGAGCTACTTCGACACCATCCGGGCCGTGGCCAACTCCGTCGAGGCGCGGGACGCCTACACGCGCGGCCACTCGAACCGCGTGGCCGAGATCTCCAAGATCATCGCCGCGGAGATGGGATGGGGCCGCAGGGATCTCGAGATGATCGACTGGGGCGGCGTGCTGCACGATCTCGGCAAGGTCGGGATCAGCGATTCCATCCTCAACAAGCCCGGGAAGCTCACCGACGAGGAATTTGCCATCATGAAGTCCCACCCGTCGATAGGCGCCCAGATCATCGGCGGCATCGCCTTNNAAGGGCCTCGCGGCCCAGATCGCCTACGACGAGATCCTCAAGTGCTCCGGCAGCCAGTTCGACCCCGTCCTGGTCCGCGCCTTCGAAAAGGCCTTCAAGGCGGGGAAAATCTTATAATCGGATTCGGGAGTCCGGATTCGGGCTTCGGGATCCAGAATTAGAAAAGGATCGGGAAATCAATTCCTCGATCCTTTTTTCTTTCTTCAATCCTGAATCCTGAGTCCCGATTCCCGGAGCCCTCTTTACTGCTTCATCACATCCACCCCTGCCGGGGGCTTGAAGGTGAAGAGGCTGTCGGGCAGATCCTTGTTGAGTTCGAGCCCCGAGAAGGTGAGCGTCGTCACGTTTCCGTAAGGATCGAAGAGGATGACTTTCACGATCTGGAAGCTCTCCCGGTTCACGGCGACCTGGAGTTTCTTCACCCCCTCCTCGGGCTTTACAGGAACCAGATCGAGAAGATAGTTTCCCGCCTTGTCCACCTTCTTGTCCCCTGCGAAGGAGATCCTGAAATCGTCCTTGAGCTTTCCGATCCCGGCGAGGAACCGGACGCTCACCGTGGACTTGAAAAGGCTTTCGGCGTCCTGCACGTAGGCAACCTTGTCGGCGGGGACATAGAGCCATGCCTTTTCGGGGTTGATGACGAGCTCCTTCGCGGCCGGTTTCGTGTACACCCAGCGCATCCGCTTGGGTTTCTTGAAATAGAAAGTCCCCTCCTCGATCTGGGTCTTCTGCATGGCCTTGAGCGTCAAGGCCTGGGTGAAGCGGGCCTTGACCTGTCCGGTCTGTTCGTAGGTGCCCTGGATCTTCTGGACGACCTCGTCGAGGCTGAGCAGTTCAGCCCCCCATGCAGGGACCGCAAAAAAAATAAAAAGCAAAAAAACAAGAGATGAAAGGGAGTTTCTCATAGGCTGTTCCATGTCGTGGAAAAAGGTGATCCCGAGATGACCGGGCTGGCATGCTTTTTCAATGGTGAATAAACCGCGACCCGCGGGCCGATAAAATGCGGAAATGACGATAGAATATGCAACTAATTGATATTATTATTATATTATATTGCTCAATCCTTAGGCAATTCGGTAAAAAACATCGTCATTACTGAACTTGGCTATCCTGTAAACAAACATATCAACAGATCTGTCCACACCGTTGTTGATGTTCATTTACAGCTCTTGTGCCGCCCCCGATATACCTGTTTCTCCGGGCGGCGACCTCTCGGAACATGCTTCGGGAATGGATTCCCCTGCACCCTCTTTTCGATGTCCGGCAAGAACAACTATCCTACGCTTGTCGCCCGCCAGAACCCTCTGCCTGTAAGGATGGGGGATCAATCACCCTTACCCCTGCCCTCTCGCACAAGTGGAAGGGATCATTCACCCTCACCTCAACCTCGTTCGACAAGCTCACGACACCGCTCTCCCCTCAAGGGAGAGGAAGATCAAGGTAAAGGTTTTTTCTAGGCTATTTTCAGCCGCCATCCGAACGGATCCTCGGCAATGCCGTACTGGATCTCGAGGATCTGGTTGTAGAGCTTCTCCGTCACGGGCCCCGTTTTTCCGCCGTTGATCAGGAGCTCTTTGCCCCTGCAGAAGATCTGGCCGACGGGCGAGACGATCGCCGCCGTCCCGGAGGCGAAGCACTCCTTCAGGGTCCCCTTGGCCCCCGCTGCCAGGATCTCGTCGATCGAGAGCAGCCGTTCGGACACCTTCATGCCGTTGCGCTTCGCGATCTGGATGACGGAGTCGCGGGTGATGCCGGGCAGGATGCTCCCCCCAAGCGGCGGGGTGATGAGCTCGTCGGCGATGACGAAAAAGATATTGCTCGTCCCCACTTCCTCGACATATTTTCGCTCGACGGCGTCGAGCCAGAGGACCTGCGTGTAGCCTTTGGCGCCGGCCTTCTGGCTTGCCATGAGGCTTGCCGCGTAGTTGGCCGCAGCCTTGCACGCACCGATCCCGCCCCGAACGGAGCGGACGTACTCCTCCTCGACCCAGATCTTCGTGGGGCTGAAGCCCTGGGGGTAGTAGGCGCCCACGGGCCCCACGATGACAAAGTACAGGTATTCATTGGCCGGGTGCACACCGATGGCCGGCTCCGTGGCAGCCATGGTCGGCCGGATGTACATGGCCGTCCCCAACCCCTTGGGGATCCAGTCCTTCTCCAGGACAACGAGCTGCTTGAGCGCCTCGAGGGCAAGCTTCTCGTCCAGCGGGGGCATGCAGAGCCTTATGGCGGACTCGTTGAACCGCCTGACATTATCCCAGGGACGGAAGAGGTACACGGACCCGTCGGCCCCGCGGTAGGCCTTCAGGCCTTCGAAGATCAACTGGGCGTAGTGAAGACACATGGCGGCCGGGTCCATCTGAAGGAGACGGTACGGCTCGATCTGCGGGTCATACCAGCCCTTGCCCGCCTTGTACTTCATCGTGAAGAAATGATCGGTGAAGAGCTGACCGAACCCCAGTTTCGACTCGTCCGTCGGTTTCGGTTTCATCTTGTTTGCGGGAACCCTGTTCACTTTGATTTCCATGGCGCTAGCTGCTTCCTCCTCTTCTCTGAGACGTTTCTCCCCCCTGGCGCATCAAACGTGCAACCCGCACGATGTTTTCTGCAATACGCCTTTATGATCCTTTCGTCAAGATACAACCGGCCTGTTAATTCCCGCGATATTGTAACAGGTTCTCTTTGCCGATCTTGGAGATCTCGAGGCCCTTCATGGACTCCCCGAGCGACTTGGACACCTCGGCAAGGATCTCGGGGTTCTTGTAGTGCGTGACGGCCTTGACGATGGCGGCCGCGCGCTTTGCCGGCTCCTTCGACTTGAAGATGCCGGAACCCACGAAGACGCCGTCGGCGCCAAGCTGCATCATCATGGCCGCATCGGCCGGGGTGGCGATCCCGCCTGCCGAGAAGTTCACCACGGGAAGCTTGCGGTCCCGGGCCACGAGCCGGACGAGCTCAT
>DCVI01000079.1 GCA_002327315.1 Syntrophaceae bacterium UBA2192
TTACTGGCGGGGCCGATGGGATTTGAACCCACGCCCTCCGACGTGACAGGCCGGCGTTATAACCAAACTTAACTACGACCCCGCAATGTGTCCTTATGGTAGGCGGAACAGGACTTGAACCTGTGACATCCACGGTGTAAGCGTGGCGCTCTCCCGACTGAGCTATCCGCCCTTTTAGTCGGGTCGCTAATGTACGATAACACCCTCTCCGTTGTCAAGGGCGAATATCACGTTTTCGCGGTGATATTGTGCCCTTTGGAGTCCTGTCAGGCGTGGATGCGGTGTTCCGTTTCCACCGGTTTCTCGATCGGGAGGATCTCCTCGGTCATCTCCAGGGGAAGATCCTGTCCAGGCCTCGGAGCGAAGGCCGCTTCGAGCACCTCGTCGATGCGTTCCACAAGCTTGATCTGCAGATCCTTGAGGACGTTCGCCGGGATATCCACAAGATCCTTTTCGTTCTCCTTGGGGATGATGACCGTCTTGATCCCGCCACGGTGGGCCGCCAGGAGTTTTTCCTTGAGACCGCCGATGGGGAGCACCCGGCCCCGGAGCGTGATCTCTCCGGTCATGGCCAGATTGCCCCTAACCGGCCGCTTCGTAAAGGCCGATGCGATGGAGGTCACCATCGCGATCCCTGCCGACGGCCCGTCCTTCGGGATGGCGCCCTCGGGCACGTGGATGTGGATGTCCGTGTCCTTGTAGAAGTTCTTGTCGATCCCCAGGGCGTCGGCCTTCGAGCGGACAATCGTGAGGGCCGCCTGAGCGGACTCCTGCATGACGTCCCCAAGCTTGCCCGTCAGCATGGTCTTCCCCGTGCCGGGAAGGATCGTGGCCTCGATGGTCAGCAACTCGCCGCCGACCTCGGTCCACGCCAACCCCTGGGTGAGCCCCACGGAATCCTTCCCCTCGGACTCGCCGAAGCGGAATTTCGCGATACCGAGGTATTTTTCGATGGACTTCCCGTTGATCCGGATCTGCTTTTTCTGTCCATTGGTCACGATCTCGCGGGCCACTTTCCGGCAGATGGAGGCGATTTCGCGCTCGAGGTTACGGACGCCCGCTTCGCGCGTGTACTTGCGGATGATCTCCAGGATCGCGCCGTCGGTGAACAGGATGTTCTTGTCCAGAAGCCCGTTGGCCTCGATCTCCTTCTTTACGAGAAACCGCTTTGCGATGTTGAGCTTCTCGGGTTCCGTGTACCCTGCAATCCGGATGACTTCCATGCGGTCCTGCAACGGACCCGGGATCGTCTGCAGAACGTTTGCCGTCGTGATGAACATTACGTCGGAAAGATCGTAGTCCACCTCCAGGTAATTGTCGTTGAAGGCGCCGTTCTGCTCCGGGTCGAGAACCTCGAGCAGCGCCGAGCTGGGATCTCCCCGGAAGTCCGAGCTGAGCTTGTCGATCTCGTCGAGGCACAGCACGGGGTTGTTGGACCCTGCCTTCTTGATGAGCTGGACGATCTTTCCGGGCAGCGCCCCGATGTAGGTCCGGCGATGTCCCCGGATCTCCGCTTCGTCGCGAAGCCCGCCGAGGGAAAGGCGGACAAACTTGCGGTTTGTGGCCCGGGCGATCGATTTGGCGACCGAGGTCTTGCCGACACCGGGAGGCCCCACGAGGCAGAGGATGGAACCCTTGTTCTTCTTCACGAGGGTCTGCACCGCCAGGTACTCGAGTATCCGCTCTTTCACCTTTTTGAGTCCGTAGTGATCCTCTTCGAGGATGGCCTCGGACTCCTTCATGGTGTGCTTGTTTTCCGTCTTTTCGCTCCAGGGCATGTCGAGCAGCCAGTCGATGTAGTTGCGAACGACGGTGGCCTCCGCCGACATGGGGGACATCATCTTGAGTTTTTTGATCTCGTGCTTGACCTTCTTCTGGGCCTCTTCGGAGAGCTTTTTCCCTTTCAGGCGCTTTTCGAGATCTTCGATTTCGCTCGAAAAGTCGTCCTTGTCGCCCATCTCTTTCTGGATGGCGCGCATCTGCTCGTTGAGGTAGTAGTCCTTCTGGGTCTTCTCCATCTGCTTCTTGACCCGGCGCTTGATCTTTTCCTCCAACTCGAGGATTTCGATCTCGCCGACGATCATGGAGTAGAGCTTCTCCAGCCGCTCCCCGCCATCGGTGATCTCCAGCAGCGCCTGCTTTTTTTCCAGTTTTACGCCCAGGTGCGAGGCGATCACGTCGGAGAGCTTCGCCGCGTTGTCGATGGCGGCGATGGTGTCCACCAGTTCCGGCTGGATCTTCCGGGACAGCTTCGCGTAGTTTCGGAATGCCTCCACGAGAACGCGGCCGACCGCCTGGACGGATCCCGCGCTTTCCGAGCCGGTTTCCGGCACCTCGTCGATTTCGACGACGAAGTGATCGGGGTTGGGGATGTATTCGCGGACGGTTGCGCGTTTCTTTCCCTCCACGAGGGCCTTCACGGTCCCGTCGGGCAGCCTCAGCAGCTGGATGATGACCCCGAGGGTCCCGATGTTGTAGATGTCGTTTTCGGTGGGCTCGTCCTTCTGGGCGCTTTTCTGGGCCACGAGGAAAATCTCGTTCTCCTGCTTCATGGCCGACTCCAGCGCGTTGATCGATTTCTCCCTGCCCACGAACAGGGGTACGATCATATAGGGGAAGACCACCACGTCCCGCAGCGGCAACAGGGGGACGATGATCTTGGAGTCATCTTTTTTTGTGAAATCAAACATGGCCATCCTGAAATGGTTCTCCTTTACGCCGTCTCCGTCTTCGACTCGAAGAGCAGGATGGGCGTTTCGCCTTTCTTGACGACGTCTTCGTTGATGATGACTTCCTTCACGTCGTTGCGCGAGGGGATGTCATACATGATGTCGAGCATGGTGTTCTCGAGGATCGCCCGAAGTCCCCGGGCGCCTGCCTTGCGGTTTACGGCAAGCCTCGAGACGGCCCTCAGGGCGCCGTCGGTAAACTTGAGCTTCACGTTCTCCATCTCGAGGATCTTCTGGTACTGCTTGCTGATGGAGTCCTTCGGCTCCACGAGGACCCTCATCAGGTCGTTCTCGTCGAGTTCCTCGAGGGTTGCGATGACGGGAAGCCGGCCGATGAACTCGGGGATGAGGCCGTATTTCAGCAGGTCTTCGGGCTGCACCTCGGCCAGGAGCTCCCCGAGCTTTCGCTCTTTCTTTCCCTTGATGTCCGCGCCGAAGCCCACCGAACTGGCGCCGATGCGCTTCTGGATGATGTCCTCGAGCCCGACGAAGGCCCCGCCGCAGATGAAGAGGATGTTCGTCGTGTCGACCTGAATGAATTCCTGCTGGGGGTGCTTCCGGCCGCCCTTGGGCGGGATGTTTGCCAGCGTCCCCTCGATGATCTTGAGCAGCGCCTGCTGTACCCCTTCCCCGGAGACGTCGCGTGTGATGGAGGGGCTGCCGGACTTGCGGGAAATCTTGTCGATCTCGTCGATGTAGACGATCCCCTTCGAGGCCCGCTCCACGTCGTAATCGGCATTCTGCAGCAGGCTCAGAATGATGTTCTCCACGTCCTCTCCCACATAGCCCGCCTCGGTAAGAGATGTGGCGTCGGCGATGGCAAAGGGAACGTTGAGCATCTTGGCCAGGGTCCTCGCCAGAAGCGTCTTTCCCGAACCGGTGGGCCCGATGAGCAGGATGTTGCTCTTCTGGAGCTCGACGCCGCCCAGGTCCGCCTCGGAAAAGAGCCGTTTGTAGTGGTTGTAAACCGCTACGGAGAGGATTTTCTTCGGGCGTTCCTGCCCGATGACGTAGGAGTCCAGGAACTTCTTGATGTCCTTGGGCTCGGGGATCTTCTTGCGGCTCTCATCGATGCTCTGGACCTCGGCCTCTTCCTGGATGATGCACCGGCAAAGTTCGATGCACTCGTCGCAAATATACGCGGAAGGGCCGGCCACGAGCTTCTTGACCTCATTCTGGGTCTTCCCGCAGAAGGAGCAGAACAGGATGCCTTCACCGCCTTCGTTGTCTCTTTGTCTTCTTGGCATGTTTCCCTCTTTATTTCTTGACGGCCGTGGGCCGCTTCTGGATCACCGCGTCGATGATCCCGTACTCACTGGCCTGCTCACCGGACATGTAGTAGTCGCGGTCGGTGTCTTTCTCGATCCTGTCGATCGGCTGATTCGTGTGCCGGGTGAGGATCTCGTTGAGCTCATGTTTCAGGCGCAGCATTTCCCGGGCCTGGATCTCCACGTCCGTCGCCTGGCCCGAGAACCCGCCCATCGGCTGGTGGATCAGGATCCGGGCATGCGGAAGCGCATATCGCTTTCCCTTCTGCCCCGCAGCCAGGAGGATGGCCGCCATGCTGGCAGCCTGCCCCATGCAATAGGTCGAAACCGGGGCCTTGATGTACTGCATGGTGTCGTAGATCGCAAGCCCCGCACTCACAAGTCCCCCGGGGGAATTGATGTAGAAATGGATCTCCTTGTCGGGGTCCTCCGATTCCAGGTACAACAACTGTGCGACGACGAGGTTCGCCACATCGTCGTCGATAGCGACCCCCAGAAAGACGATCCGGTCTTTCAGGAGACGGGAGTAGATGTCGAAGGCCCTCTCGCCTCTTCCATCCTGTTCAATGACTATCGGGATCAGTGGCATTTTCTATCCTTCATCGGTGTTGCTGCATTTCACTTAATATTAGCCCTGGACTCGATAAAATCAAGGGTTTTTTCTTCAAGTAGCTGATCTCTCAAGCGATCTATCATGTTATCCTTCTCGTAGGAGAGCTTCATGGACTCGAAATCGCGTCCATAGCGGGAGGCCGTTTCGCGAATCCTGTCGTCGACTTCCTTGTCGTCGACAGCAAGAGATTCCGTCTCGGCAATCCTCTGCAGGAGAATCCCTGTCCGAACCATGCGGGCGGCTTCGTCCCGGAACTGATCGTGCAAGTTTGCTGCCACTTTGGCTGCATTGTCCGGATCCATCCCGTTCATGACCATGCGTCGCTGATATTCGACCATCATGTTGAAGATCTGGCGCTCCACATAGGCCTCGGGCACCTCGAAGGGATTCTTCTCGAGGAGCTTCTCATTGATGGCTTTCTGCAGACTTGCTTTTGCCCGGGCGCTCTTTTCCTCCTCGAGGGACTTGCGCAGATCGGTCCGGAGGGCCTCCATGGAGTCATACTTGTCGAAATTTTTTACGAAATTCTCGTCAAGATCCGGCAGGACCTTCACCTTGATGTCCTTCACGGTTACATGAAAAGTGATGTCCTTCCCTGCGAATTCCTTGACATGATAGTCCTCCGGAAACCTGACTGTGAACTCTTTCGACTCCCCCTGTTTGAGGCCGACCAGGGCATCCTCGAAGCCGGGGACGAGCCGTTTCGAGCCCACCTCGATACGGAATCCCGTCTCGGTTAACTCTTCGCTCGTTTCTCCGTCGAGTTTCCCCTCGAAATCGATCAGCAAAAAATCCCCTTCTTGAACGGCCCTGCCTGCTTCCACGTCCTTGAGGCTGCTGTACATGTTGCGGAGTTCCTCAAGCCTGACGTCCACGTCCCGGTCGGTTACGGCCGTATCTTCCTTCTGCAACTCCAGTCCCGTGTAACCCTGGGGTTCTATGACGGGCTCCACCTCCACCGTGGCGCTGTAGGTGAAGCTCTGATCGGCCTGGATCCCGTTCTGCTCGATCTGAGGCCTGGCAACGGGCATGAGGTTGTTGGCCTGTATGGCCTCCTCGAAGGATCGCTGGACGAGGTTCGAGACGGCCTCCCCTTCGGCATCCTCCCTGTAGTATGTCTCCAGGATGTGCCGTGGCGTCTTGCCTGGCCTGAACCCCTTGATCTTGGCCTTCTTCCCCACCGTCCGGTATGCGGTGTCGAGTTCCTTCTTCACCTCTTCCCAGGGGATTTCGAAGGAGATTTTCTTCTTGATGGGACTGACCTCTTCGACCTTGATGGCTGCACCTGTTCCGCTTGTCACGCTCGAACTCCTTTTCTTGAAGAATAAAGAATGGTGCGAGAGAGGGGAGTCGAACCCCTATCCGCAGTGCGGGCTGGATCCTAAGTCCAGTGCGTCTTCCAGTTCCGCCACTCTCGCATCCCTGAAAAACGATTCCTTTATATATTCGCTGCCTTTCCGATTGTCAACACCTCTTAATATAAAGAAGGCGGTCAATCGTTGCTGTCGACTGACCGCCCGCGTACGTGAAATGAAAACGAGATGTCAGGACATCCGTTTTCGCACCCCCCTCCGTCCCCGGCGGGCCGGGGGAGCTTTTTTTCATGGTCGGGGCGAGAGGATTTGAACCTCCGACCCTCTGAACCCCATTCAGATACGCTACCAGACTGCGCCACGCCCCGACACTTGTTTTAGATCGTGTTTTCTAGCATCATATCCGTGACGTGTCAAGCGATATCCGTCCCTGACAGGGTTATCCTTGCGTGTATTTGGGTGAAAAAACAAGCCTGCGATGGGTGCGTAAAACTGCCGGCAGAGCGCAGGAGGGCTGCAGTAAAAAGAACCCCTGTACCCGGTCCCCTGAACCCTG
>DCVI01000078.1:0-23278 GCA_002327315.1 Syntrophaceae bacterium UBA2192
GCGAGGAGGTCCTGGCGCACCATACGTACAGTCACCGGATCGAGACGATGCTGACTCGCGCGAGGGGAAATTGAGCCATGGCGAGACGAAAAGTCCTCCATGTTGTAGAAGACCTGAATATCGGCGGCCTCGAGCGGGTCGTCCAGTGTATCGTCCTGGGATTGGACCGGGAAAGGTACGATGTTGCGGTGTGGTGCCTTGCCAGCGGCGGCGTGATCTTCGACGAACTGCAACGCATGGGGATCCCAGTTGAGGTCCTGGGGCTGCACAGCTACCACGACCCCATCAACGTGTTGACCCTGGCCCGCCGGATGCGGTGCGGAGGGTTCCACATCATTCACACTCATGGCTACTACGCGGGGACCTTCGGCCGACTGGCGGCCGTCATGGCCCGGGTGCCCGCTGTCATCCATCATGTGCACACCACCTACTCGAATCTGAAGCCCCGCCATCGCCGGGTCGAGAGAATCCTTTCCTCCGTGACCGGGCACATCATCTGTGTTGCCGAGGCGGTCCGGGATAACCTGTCGAATGTGCTGAGAATCCCGGAAGGCAAGACCTGTGTCATCTATAATGCTTCAGCTGTCCAACCCGAAAAAAGCTCGTTGGCAGTTGTCGAGTCGACGAGGACCGCGTTGGGCATCCGGCCCGGCGACACGGTGATCACGGTGGTGGCGTCACTTTCCGATAACAAGGGGCAGGCCGTGCTGCTGGATGCATTTCGCCCTGTCGCGGCGGCCCATCCCGGGTCGAAGGTCGTCTTCGTCGGCGACGGACCCCTCCGACAGGCCTTGGAGGGGCAGGCGCGGATTTCAGGCCTTGCGTCAAGGGTCGTCTTCGCCGGTGTATTGAAGGACGTGAGTCCCGTATTGCGGCTCACCGATGTTCTCGTGTTGCCGACCACCGAGAGGGAAGGGCTCAGCGTCGCCCTTGTAGAGGGCCTGAGCGCCGGGATTCCCCTCATCGGATCCCGGCTCGGAGGGATACCGGAGGTGGTGGAGGATAAAGTGAATGGCATCCTTGTCAAGCCCGGCAGTGCAGTGGAGCTTGGCAGTGCCCTGGAAAGGCTCCTGTGCAGCCCGGAAATCCGCAAGCGAATGGGGAAGGCGGGACGGGCAATTTACGATTGTAAATTCACCCTGTCCCGAATGATGGCGCAAATTCAAGCGCTTTACGACGGGGAGATGAAGCGAAGGGACCATGCGGCGTGAACCGGTCCATATCCTGTACTTCTCCAGTTTCGGCCACCTCCGCTGGGGCGGCCAGAAGAGCCTCTATGGCCTGGTGAGCCAACTGGACCGGGACCTCTATCGGCCTCACGTCGTGGTGCCGTCCGAAGGGGAGCTTGCGCAGCGCCTGAGGGAGCTGTCCGTGGAAGTGATCGTCCATGAACTGCCGGAGATCGCGCTTGACAGGGCGGCCGACGACATCGGATCGTTCCGGTTTCTCCTGGACGTTGTGGAGCGCTATGGAATCGACGTTCTCCATACCGACGGCCCCCGAAACACCTTCTTTGCAGGTATGGCAGCGAAAAAGAAGGGCCTGCCCCTCGTCTGGCACATCCGGGCCTTCGACCGGGACCGTTATGATCGCCTGCTTTATGGCCTCTCCTCCAGGCTAATCTTCGTGGCCGACTGCCTGAGGGAACGCTTTAAATGGGTCCGGGACGACGGCAAGTGGATCACCATATACAACGGCATCGATCCGGGCGAGTTTCAGCGAGTGAACAATGGTGAAAAGCTTCGCGATCTTCTCGGGATCGGACGTGATGAGCTGCTCATCGTTTCCGTAGGCCGCATCGAGCCGCTGAAGGGACAGATTCATCTCGTCAGTGCATGCGGCCGCATCGGGGAGTCGTTGCCGGAATTTCGTCTTCTTCTCGTCGGGAACACGACCGATCAGGCCTATCGGCAGGACTGCGAAGCCATGGCATCGGCACAGGGGATCGCGAGGCAGGTCATCTTCACGGGAGAGCGTGACGACATTGCCGGTATCCTCGGAGAGGCGGACATCTTCGTACTGCCTTCCCTGTACGAGGCTTTTCCCCGGGCCGTCATCGAGGCCATGGGGGTCGGGCTTCCCGTCATTGTCACCAATGCCGGAGGATGCGCCGAAGCGGTCGAAGAGGGCCTGTCGGGCTTCGTCGTGCCGGCAGGAGATCCGGAAGCGATCGCAAACAGGATCCTTCAACTCGGGAAGGACCGGGAGCTTCGCCATAGGATGGGCGATCAGGGACGCCAGCGGGCGAAGACGCTTTTCGATATCCGGGAAAACGCAAGAAAAACGGAGAGGCTCTATCATGAAATCCTCCGGTGATAATTTCCTTCCCATCCGTGGCTTGTCCTGCGACCTCTGTGCGGGAGAGGAATTCCTCGTCGTCGAGGAGGATTCCCCATTCCGGGTACTCCGTTGCCTGCGGTGCTCCCTGACGTTTGTGTACCCTGTACCCGAAGGGGTGGCCCTCGCGGAGCACTATGACGGGGACTACTACCGTGAATGGATCGGACCCCGGCGGAAGCGCCGGGCGGCTATGTGGCGCAAGCGGCTCGACAGGGTCGAGAAGGCCGGCGTCAGGGGACGGCTGCTCGATGTGGGATGCGGCGATGGCGTTTTTCTCAGCCAAGCGGAAAAGCGAGGCTGGGAGATCTGGGGGACGGAGCTTTCCCCCTACGCGGCGCGTCAAGCTTCGTCGAGTCTCGGCGGCGACATCTTTTGCGGTGAGCTTTACAAGGCCTCTTTCCCGGGGCATTTCTTCGACGTTGTCACCCTGTGGCACGTCCTGGAGCATGTGAGGGAACCGGCGCGGTACCTGGCAGAGATCCGGCGCGTCATCCGGCCGGGAGGACTCCTGGTAATCGCCGTTCCCAATGTGGAGGACCTCTTCATGCAGTTTGCCTACCGCATCCTTCGGGGTCGCCCGCTAAGACTTTTTTCGAAAGAGGATAGGGAAGTCCACCTCTACCATTTTTCCGCCAAGACAATCGGGATGTACCTGGAGAGAGCCGGATTTTCCTTGATGCGGATTGGACCCGATTTCGGGATCGTCGAACCGGGAAAGCGGCTGATCAACGCCGCCGCCGCAGCCTGTAGATACCTGGGGGGCCTGAAGATCTACAATTCCCTGGAGATCCACGCCCGGCCGGCCGGTTTGTGATGGGCGCACATGAATGAAATCCTGAAATCCGTTTATCTCAATCTGCGGGGAATCATTCTCCGTGCAGCCGGACATTGCGTCCGGCAGGAGAGGGAGGCGACCCTGCGGCCCGGCTCCATCAAGAGGATCCTTTTCATCCGCCTCGACAGGATCGGCGATGTCGTCCTTTCAACACCGGCTCTCAGGGCGCTGAAGCAGCATTTCCAAGGCGTTGAACTTACCGTCCTGCTGCGTTCATCGACGCGGGGGCTCGCGGAGCAAAACCCATTTGTTGACCGGATCGTCACCGTTGACAACGCCGGGGAGCTCATTGGGGTGATCCGGGAACTGCGGGCCTGCCGATTTGATTTGGTTGTCGACCCTTACGATGACTGGCCTCTCGAGTCGGCCCTTGTCGCGGGACTCAGCGGTGCGAGGCTTCGAATCGGCTACGTCGTGGCAGGGCGGGAGGCCTTCTTTAACGTGAAGCTCCGGAAGCCCGGACCGGAGCGGCACATGACGGACGTGGTCATGGACTGCCTCGAACCGCTGGGGATTTCTCCGGATGATATGCGCCCGAATGTTTTTCTCTCGAAAGGGGAGCTTGCATCGGCCCGGGAGTGGCTCCGTGAAAGGCGAAACGGCAGCCTGCCTTTCATTGGTTTCCACCCAGGTGCGTCCTGCAAAACGCAGCGCTGGCCCCTGGAACATTATTCCAAGTTGGGAACCCTCCTGCTTCGCGAAGGGCGAAGGGGCCTCATCCTGTTTGGAGGACCTGCGGACCGACAGCTTGTAGACGCGATGGCCAGGCAAATCGGTGATACGGTAGTCACCTGCATCACCGGGGACATCCGACGATTTTCATCCCTGGTCGCGTGCTGTCAGCTTCTCGTCTGCAACAACTCCGGGCCTCTTCATGTGGCATGTGCTCTGGGAATCCCCACGGTCTCCTTCATGGGACCTTCCGTGAACGAACGCTGGTCACCCCGGGGGGACATGCATCGGGTTCTAAGAATGAATAATCTGCCCTGTATCGGCTGCAACAGGGGTTCGTGCTCAATGCAAACCCATGACTGCATGCGGCTGATCACACCGGAGAAGGTCATAGAACGGATAAGGGATTGGGCGTAACGGAAATGAGAGCCAGGGATTTCAATCCAGATGATGACATTGTCGACTCATAAACAGATGGCCCTTGTCGGCCTGGCGGGCTATATGGTCCTCGGATTCATTCTGATGAATTTTTGCCCGCATCAGATGACTACCGATAGTACCTCATATATTTCGATAGCGCAAAAATACGCCCAGGGTCATTTCCACGATGCCATAAACTGGACGTGGTCCCCCCTGATCTCATGGCTGCTGGCGCCGTTCGTCCTCATAGGCATTCACCCTCTCTATGCGATAAAAATAATCGCATTGATCACGGGCATGGCGGGATTGGTTGCCTGCAGGCAGATATCTCGGGAATTCGACATTCCGGATAAGATCCAAACCATTTTATTCTTTGCGCTGATCCCGATGATCTATGCTTTCACCCTGACCAATCCCAATCCGGATTTTCTGGTTGCCGTTATTCTCCTGTTTTATGTCAGGCGGGTCCTATCCGAAGATTATGGGAAAAGCGATAAGGATGGCCTGTGCTGCGGCTCACTTGGCGCATTGGCTTATTTTGCAAAGGCTTATGCGTTCCCCTTTTTTATTCTGCATTTTACGCTCATGAACGTATGCCGTTACTGCGGCGCCGTGGAGCCTGAGTTGAGGAAAAGGGTATGGCGTTCTTTCGGGTCGGGGATGTTAACCTTTATTTTCATTGCATCTCCCTGGATATACGCCATGTATGAAAAATATGATCAGCTGACGTTCAGTACCATAGGGTCTTACAACTTCGAGCTTGTCAATAACGAGCCCGGGAGCTCTTTACTATATTCTGGTTTTTCGGCTCCGACCAACCCGACAGCGATCAGTGCGTGGGAAGACCCCACGAGAATGGCCCAAGGGCGCTGGAAACCCCTTGACTTGCCACGAACCATTCAAAATACGTTATCCCGTATTTGCACAAATGCCTTGAAGACCTTAGATGCGTATCAAGCAGGTTCCCTGCTATCGGCAACCATCGTCCTTTTTTCCATGGGCAGCCTGATCGGGCTTGCCGGAAGAGAGCTTCTCGGACATAAGGTCTTTCTCGCTGTGCTGACGATCATCATTCATCCGTTAGGATACCTGCCACTTTTAGTGGACAGGCGGTATTTGTATCTCGGCATCCTGCTCATTTTTATTTTGGGAGCTTACTGGTTAAACCGGTATCCTTTTAACACGGATCAAAAAAAAATTGCCGCGATAACGATTCTTTGCCTGTCTTTCGCATTGACACCCGTGCGTGATCTTCGTGCCTGTCTATTTATGAACAGGGAGGTTTACGACCTCTCCGTTGTTCTGGAAGCAATGGGTGTCGGCGGCCATGTCGGATCCAACGGCAATTATGATCAATCTCTATTCGTCACCTATTTTATCTCAAACAACCGGGAGGCGAAATATTTAGGCATATCGCCACCGGAAGTTACGAACAAGCAGCTGGCCATCGATTTCAGGAACTACGGAATCGATTATTATCTTTGTTGGAAGGATCATCCCTGTCATCTTGATTCGGGATATCCGGAAATAGCAGGACCCGGCTTGATGCCACTGAGTGTATACCGGGTGAAATGATCGAAAGAAATGGCTGCTTCCCGAATTGTCATCTGAAAAGGACAGACCGAGGTTCTGGCCGCCATCGCCTGCCATCACGGCCGTTGCATCTTGCGCTATGCAGGCTCACGACTGCGTGCGTCAGACCGGGCCGGAGGAGGTGCTCGGAGTGAATCGGGAAACGGGTCTCCATGTCCTTCAAGAACAAGGAGTCGGGTGACGATGACTGCTGAGGGATGTCTGATCTGCAGGGAAACAGGTTCCAGGGAGTTTCTCTCCCAGGGGGATTTCTCCTATCTGCGCTGCGAACGCTGCGGGCTGGTTTACCTGCACCCGCAGCCCGATTTCAGCCGCCTGCGGGACCTCTATGCGGGTAAGGTGGAATGCATAGTCGACACACGCATTGACCCAACGGGGGAAGAGATCATTCACAGGAGCCGGTTTGCCGGCGAGCTGGACCGGATCGAGAAACAGAGATCGCCGGGGCGTATCCTCGACATCGGTTCCGCCTGGGGGTTCTTTCTTGCCGAGGCGAGAGAACGGGGCTGGAAAACTTGGGGTGTGGAGCTCTCTCACGAAGCGTCCGAGTATGCCCGAAGTAGATTCGGTTTGGATGTCTTTACGGGAAAGCTTGCGGAAGCCCGACTACCGGCGAGCCATTTTGACGCGGTGACCCTCTGGCATGTGCTGGAGCATATTCCCGACCCTCTGGCGGAACTCGCAGAAATCCGGAGGATCCTTCGGAATGACGGCCTCCTGGTTATCAGCGTACCGACTCCCTGGAGCGCCTCCGATTATT
This sequence comes from Syntrophaceae bacterium UBA2192, assembly GCA_002327315.1. Classification (GTDB taxonomy): domain Bacteria; phylum Desulfobacterota; class Syntrophia; order Syntrophales; family UBA2192; genus UBA2192. Next base: position 6,621 of record DCVI01000078.1, read on the forward strand.
CATCAGATGCCGTTCCCCTTCATCTCTTCTATTTCAACAAGGTCACGTTGACAGCCCTTGCCCGGAAGGCCGGTTTTCGTGTTCTGCGGATTGAAGGACAGAGAAGTTCTGGTGTGATGGCAAAGTTGAAAAAGGCAGGCATCCGTGATCCCCGGCGTTTCGTGGTCCGCCACTGGAATGTTCTGTCGAAGCTCAGAAAACTGTTCCATAGCATGACAAAACACCTCGGCCATCCCAGAGAGATCACCCTTTATGCAGTCCCGCCGGATCGGTAAGGACGCCGGTGATGTGTGCACCGGACATGAGTCGGAGATCAAGTGATTTTCCAGTCCGGCACTTCCAGTTCCTTCTCCGGGTCGTATAGGGGATTCTTGCCGAGACGGCCACCCAGTCCATCCGAGATTCCCATCAGAATGGCCCGTATTCTCTCACTTTTCCCTTCGCATCGGGCGATCAGGCAGAATGAAATGACCTTGAGGCCATAAAGCAGGGTTCTACAAAAGGAGACGAAGGCCCCGAATTTCAAGTAGATCGCCGTTTGATTTCTGAACGCGTAATACAGCCGGAACGGGGAGCTGTAAATTTTGTTCACATGGGAAAACAGACGGGTTTCGATTTTTCCCTTGTTGCGATTCTCGACGCAGTGGCTGGTGGGTATCCAGAAACAGTGGTAACCCTTTCGGGCCAGGCGAAGAGAAAAATCGAGATCTTCCCCGTAGAGAAAGTATTCGGGCAGGGGCAGGGATACTTCCGATACCGCTTCAGTGCTGAACAGCGCGCCCCTCCAAGAAATGATGTGAAGTCGAGTCGGGTGGTCTTCAGGATGGGTTGCCCCCGCGCTCCTGACGGCCCCGAGCTTGCAGCATCGTTTAAGAGACTCGAACCCTTTGAGAAGCTCTTCCAGCGTGTCAGGGTAAAGACGCACATCATCGTCGAGTGTCCAGATGTATTGACTCTTCTCGAGAGCGGCCTTCATCCCGTGATGGTATCCCCCGGCGCTTCCCGTATTCTCTGGCATCCGGATATAGTCAATGTCGGGAAACTGCGTCTTGATTGCTTCTTGTGTCCCGTCGCTGCTGGCGTTGTCGACGACAATGATGCGATCAGGGGGCCTGTTCTGGGACGCAATATCCCCAAGAAGGCTCTGCAGCATGGCCGAGTTGTTGTATGACACGATGACTGCAGCGACGTTATTCATTCTGTCACCGAAACCAGTTCCACCTGAAGGTACTCGCCCTTGTCCGTGAGAGCATGGTCGTGAATTCGAAACACCAGGGCGATAATGGCTCGCACTGCAAGAGTGCGAAGTAAGCGAATCACTCCTGTGCTCCGGAAAAGGCTGCCCGTTTGATGCTTCATCCAGGCCTGAAGGGAATGGGCAAAAACGAATTCAGGTGTCACGGCCCGTAGTTTCTCGACCCGGAATCCTGCCGTTTTGGCCAGAGCTGTCATGGTCTTCGGGGTGAAATGGTAGAAGTGAAAAGGAAGATGCCAGCCGAACCAAAATTGATGAAAAAGAGCAGCCGGAGAGCTGTCCGCATTGGGGCACCATATCAAGACATGTCCACCCGGTTTCAGGATACTCTTTATCTTTGCCAGGGCATTTCGAGGTGACGACAAATGCTCAATAGAGTGCCAGAGGATTACCGCGTCGAAAAAATTCGGAGGAAAAGGGAGATTTTCGAAGCTGCCCGTATATACTTCAAAACCTTTGCGCCGGCATAGTTCTGCTGAGGATGCATTGGGCTCTACACCGTATGCTCGGCACCCTTTCGCCTGAACCTGTTCCAGAAGGTCGCCTGTCCCGCATCCGATGTCCAGTACATTTCCACGCAATTTGCGAATGGCAGCGCTGGAATACTGACCGCACAGTGCATGCCACAGGGATAGCATGCCTGGGAGATGGCGTATGAAGGGAGCAAATCCGATGTTAGAGCATGGACGGCCGTCATTTTCGTAATGCGTTGTATACAACCTATGAAGTTCGCCACCGGTGGGTCTTGGATTGGTATAAAGCAACCCGCAAGATGTGCATTGCACGATCGAGAAAGTGCCGGGCACATGAAAGATGTGATCTTCCATCGCCAGGTAAGGGCGTTGCCCCCGTTCTCCACACTGATCGCAGGTCACGGATTCCATGCTAAGCCTCTCGGTGATGAACTACCGCTTACGGCGGGCGGCGGCAGCCTGCATTCGCCCATCAGGGATAAATAAGTGTGCGAATCTCATGCCAAAAAGCCCTGACGTCAGATGTCCATCGATGAGATTCCAGTTCGGATATTCCCTGCGATCACAAGTCCAAGGGGTAGCCAAGTCCCGGGACAGACATCGAGTTGTCCTCACCGATACCCCCTATTCACTTGTAGACAGCCGGGACCGGTCTGGCCGCCGGGTTTGACTGCGATGCCGTATCTGCTCATCGAAGGCCGCTACTGGTATGCTTCTTGCTGATTTCGTTAAGGAATCATCATGCTGCCGTTTTTTTATGCAAAACAGGTTTATTTCTCTGTGAAGCCATATTCTGAACATATACTGATCGTCCTGATTGCCGGTATCGGCGATCTCGTCCTAGCTTCCCAAAGCATTCGTTCTATCCGCAACGGACATCCCGATGCCGAGATTCATCTGCTGACGAGCAGCGCCGCAGCGCCGCTGGCGGTAAATTATGGCTACGTCGACCGTGTTTGGGCCTTTCCGATACGGGAATTCAGGAAAGACAAGAGATATGCCGCTGATATTCTGATGCTGGTCAAAGCCCTCAGGAAAATACGATTTCAGGTGATTATGAATCTTTACGCGGTCGAGTCCTTCGCGGGGGGCCTAAAGATGGGGCTCCTGTTTCAGTTAATGAGGACCACGCAGAAAATCGGCCATGACAGCCATGGTTTTGGGCGGTTCCTGACGGAGAAAGTCGACGGGAGTGCCTTTCGCGGTCGCCATGTCACGAAGGCCATGATGGACATTGCCGTGAAGGCCGGCGGGATCCCTGACGAAAAGGGGATAGAGGTTTTCTGGGGCGGTGGCACGGAAGCGAAATGGATAGACATCTTCGGCCGCTCGGAAAAGGCGGGCGGCCTTGTCGTGGGAATAAACCCCGGGGGCGATCGAAAGAACCGGCGCTGGAGCCCCGATGGGTATGCAGCGGTTGCGGACCGACTTGCAGAAGGCGTTGGAGCCCGTATTGTCCTGCTCGGCGGACCTTCGGAAACGGCGATTGCCAAGACTGTTGAAAGCATGATGCAAAATGAGCCGATCAATCTATCGGGACGCTTGAATCTGGATGATCTCACGTACGTTATCAGCAGGCTCGACCTTCTGATCACTAACGACAGCGGTCCCATGCATGTTGCTGCGGCACTCGGGGTTCCGCTCGTGGCCGTCTTTGGTCCCGAGGATCCCGCACGTCTGGGTCCATACACCGACCCCCGCCTCTTTCGAATCGTTTCGGGGTTCGTTCCTTGCAGTCCCTGTAAGAAGTCCACCTGCGACAGCTTGCTTTGCCTCGATGCCGTTTCTCCCGATGAAGTCCTACAGAAGTGCGAGAGCCTCATGGGAGAGATTTCATGCGGTGCAAGAGTGAGATTCAGCGCACCGACCGAGGTGGGTGAATCAGCAATCGAAAGAAAGGCCGGAGTTTAGAATCGATGTGCGGAATCTGCGGAGCGGTAACGACAAACGGCAGCCGGCTCAATGAGTCGGTCCTGCGGCGCATGACCGGCGTCATGGCCCACCGGGGACCCGACGGGGCCGGCATCCACCTCAAGCATGGCGCGGGCGCCTCCGTCGGGCTCGGGCATCGCCGGCTCTCCATCATCGATCTCACCGAAGCGGGCCGCCAGCCCATGTCCAACGAGGACGGGACGATCTGGCTCGTTTTCAACGGAGAGATCTACAACTACCCGGAACTTCGCAAGGAGCTGGAAAGCCGCGGCCACCGCTTCCGCTCGAACACGGACAGCGAGGTCATCGTCCACCTCTACGAGGAGGAGGGGATCCAGTGCGCGCGCAGGCTCGCGGGCATGTTTGCCTTCGCCGTCTGGGACGAGAGGATGGGCGCGCTCATCCTGTGCCGCGACCGCATCGGCATCAAGCCCCTCGTCTGGTGGCATGACGGCGGCACCTTCCTCTTCGCCTCGGAAATCAAGTCGATCCTGCAGCACCCCTCCGTAGAGAAGCGGATCGACTGGCAGGCCCTCGGCCTCTACCTGACCTTCAACTACATCCCGGCTCCCTTCAGCATCTTTCAGAATGTCCGCAAGCTCCTTCCGGGGCAGACCCTCTGTTTCCGCGGAGGCAAGATCAGCACGAGCGAGTACTGGAACATCGATCACGAAGGGCTTGCGGACCGCGCGGAGTTGGGGTTCAACGAACAGAAGACGCGGCTCTTCGAGACGATGGATGAAGCCGTCAAGAGCCACATGATCGCCGATGTCCCCGTGGGGGCCTTCCTGAGCGGCGGCATCGACTCGAGCATCATCGTGGGCCTCATGGCGAGGCACTCCTCGCGACCCGTGCAGACCTACACCATCGGCTTTGCCGACATGCCGCTCTTCGACGAGCGATCCTGGGCCCGCGAGGTGGCCCGGTTTCACGGCACGGAGCACCGGGAGTTTGCCCTCGGCGCACGCGACGTGCTCGAAGCCATCCCGGGGGTTCTGGACTCCTTCGACGAGCCCTTCGCCGATTCCTCGGCTCTGCCCACCTACATCGTTTCCCGGGAGACGGCAAAAAGCGTCAAGGTCGCCCTATCCGGCGACGGCGGCGACGAGCTCTTCGCCGGGTACCGCATGTATGCCGGCGAGCGCTGGTCAACGCTCTACAACCTCATCCCGGGTGCCGTGCGGCGGCGCCTCATCGAGCCCCTGGCCGGGATGCTCCCCGATTCCAGGGAGACGCTGCTCACCGATTACGCCCGCCGGGCGAAGAAATTCATCCGGGGGGCGGGGCAGCCCTTCGAGAGACGCTTTCTTGCCTGGAACGAGATCTTCGGCCGCGCCGCGCGGGAGGAGCTTCTGCGGATGCGGCCCGAGGTGGACTTCTCCCTGGGCGAAGAGATCCTCCGGGAGAGGCTCCGGGAACGCGAGGACGACTCCGTCAACCGGATGCTCTACGCCGACGTGAAGGAGTCGCTGCCCGGCGACATGCTGAAGAAGGTCGATCACACGAGCATGCTGAGCTCCCTGGAGGTCCGGGTGCCCTTCCTGGACCACCGGGTCTGCGAACTGGCCTTCTCCATCAGCGGGGGCCGGAAGCTCCGCAACGGGAAGGGAAAGTTCATCCTCGTGGAAACCTTCAAGGACCTGCTGCCTCCGTCGCTTCACAACCGACCCAAGTGGGGTTTCGAGATGCCGCTCTCCGCCTGGCTGCACAACGATCTGGGCGGCCTGATCGACGAGCACCTGGAGCCTGAGCGGATTGGCCGCCAGGGGATCTTCGATGCAGGGGCGGTCTCGCGGCTCGTGCAGTCTTTCCGGGAGCGCCGCTCCGATCCCTCGTGGCAGCTCTGGAATCTCATCGTCTTCCAAGTCTGGCACGAGAAATACATGGAAGGAAGATCATGAGCAAGACCCGCGTCATCCACGTCATCACGCGCTTCGACAAGGGGGGCTCCGCCGAGAACACCTATCTTACCGCGGCGGGTCTTGACCGGGAGGCCTACGAGGTCCTGCTGGTCATGGGGCCGTCGGACGAATCCGGGATGGGGCCCCGGGAGAGCGCATGCGTCGAGGAGAATCTCGCGCGGCTGCGGGCTCGAAGGGTCAAAGTCTTGACTCTCGCGGAACTGGTGAGGCGGGTAAGCCCCGTCAACGATCTGAAGGTCCTTTTTGCCCTGTGGCGGCTCTTTCGCAAAGAGCGCCCCCACATCGTCCACACCCACACCTCCAAGGCGGGGATCCTCGGACGCTGGGCGGCCTGGCTCGCGGGGGTCCCGGTCATCGTCCACACGCCCCACGGCCACGTTTTCTGGGGATACTTCGGCCCGGCGAAAACCCGTTTTTTCGTCCTTCTCGAAAGGCTTTCGGCCCTGATCACGGATCGCCTGATCGTGCTGACGGACCAGGAGCGGCTCGATCACCTGCGCGCAGGCGTTGCGCCGGAGGAGATGTTTGTCATGATCCACAGCGGCGTCGACCTGGGGCGCTTTGCCATGGCGGAGGGCGAGAGGGACGGGGTGCGGGCAAGCCTCGGAATCCCCGAGAGGGCCTTCGTCGTGGGTGCCGTGGGGCGGCTCACGGCCGTCAAGGGCCACCGGCATCTGCTCCATGCGGCAAGACGGGTTGTCGACCGCTACCCTGAAACCGTTTTCGTTTTCCTGGGTGCAGGCGAGCTGCTGGAGGAACTGCAGGGACAGGCCGCTGCGCTGGGGATCGAGGCGAACGTGCGCTTTCCCGGATGGCGTCCCGACGTGGCGAGCATCATGAGCGCCTTTGACTGCTTTGCCTTCCCGTCGATCAACGAGGGAATGGGCAAGGCCCTCGTCGAGGCCATGACACTGGAAAAACCCGTCGTAGCCAGCCGGATCGGCGGAATCATCGACCTCGTCAACGACGGGGTAAACGGCTTTCTCGTCCCGCCGGCCGACCCGCAGGCACTGGCCGAGCGGATCCTCTTTCTCATGGAAAACCCGGAAACGGGCCGCCGCATGGCGGCAAAGGCCGCCGAGACGGCAGCCGCATATGGCTCTGCGGCCATGGTCCGGAAGCTCGAGACCCTCTACGCCGACCTCAGTCCCCGCAGGGCAGGACGGAGGATTCCGGAGCGCTGCCTTGCCGAGAGGTGAGTCCCCGGAAGGCCCATCATCCCCTTCGAAGATCCCTTCATTTTTTTTTGCCTTAAACCGTGAATCTGGCAAGGGTTTTGCTCATTCAGGAGCGAAGGTGAAAAATCCTCTTCGGGGTACGCCAAATGGACCTCAGGAAAAATAGCATCCTCGTGATCTGCGCAATCGTCCTCACGGCGATCCTTGCGGCCTGGCCCGCCCGGGCGGCCGATGCACGGCCGGACACCAGGCCGGTTCTCGGCCTCATCGACGTTCGTTCCAATTTCAGCGACGGGGCCTACGACGTGGAGACCCTGGTCCGGATGGCCAAAGAGCGCGGATTCACCGTCGTCGTGATCAACGACCATGATCGCGTGGCCATGGAGTACGGCCTGCCGCCGCTTCGCAACGTGATCAAGAAGCGCGAGGAGAGGGGCTCCATCAACCGCTGGGGCGCATCGTCGTACCTGCACGCCATCCGCGAAGTGGAAAAGAAATACCCCGAGATGATCGTCATCCCGGGCACGGAGACGGCGCCTTTTTATCACTGGACCGGCAGTCCCGTCACGGGCGATCTCACCGCCTGGAACCACGAACGCCGCGTCCTGACCGTCGGCCTGGAGAGCCCCGAGGATTACCAGACGCTTCCGGTTCTCCATAACGGGTCTACGACGCGCTGGATGAACCTGGCCGTGCCGGGCATCCTCGCCTTTCTGGCGGCCCTCGTTGTGGCCGGCTTCATGATCCGCTGGAAAGGGTTCTACCGCATCGCCGGCATCGTCATCGTGATCCTGAGCCTGGCCTTCATCGCCAACAGCGACCCCTTACGCAGTTCGCCCTTCAACCCCTACAGCGGCGATCAGGGAATCGCCCCGTGGCAGATGCTCATCGACGACGTGCGCGGCAAGGGCGGCCTCACCTTCTGGAATCACGTGGAAACGCAATCCGGCGTGCGGGACATGGGGCCCATCAAGGTCCACACGTCCCCTCACCCGGAAGTTCTGGACGAGTCGACAGGCTATACCGGTTTTGCCGTGCTCTACGGGGATACCATCACGATCGCCGAGCCGGGAGGTCTGTGGGACCGCGTGCTGTCGGACTACTGCAGGGGATACCGCGAATTCCCCGCCTGGGGGATCGCCACGGCCCACTACCACAAGGAGGGCGAGGCAGGCGAGCAGCTCGGAAATTTCCAGACGGGCTTCTTCGTGGAGAAGCTCTCCCGGAAAGACGTCCTGGAGGCCCTCCGGACCGGCAAGACCTATGCCTACCGGGGCTTGTACCCGAAATACGCCCGCCTGGACGAGTTCTCCGTCTCTTCGAAGGAAGGCGACAAACGGGCCGTATCGGGCGAGCAGGTCGTCCTGAAGGGAAACCCCGTGATCCGGATCCGAATTTCAGGAGACGCTCCACCCGAGGCGAACGTACGGGTCCGGCTGATCCGCTCGGGCGTACTCGTGAAGGTTTTCGAGGGGGCGCTGCCCCTGGAGATCACCCATGAGGACGAGTATTTCAAACCGGGCGAGCGCGCATTCTACCGGCTGGACATGCAGGAGCACGGGACCCTGGTCTCGAATCCCATCTTCGTCGATTACCGCATGAATCTCGACGTGAAGCAGGCAACGGGGGGTTGAGAATAACAGGGGGGCCGGGGAGGCAAGATGATCGTTTCCGTCCACCAGCCGCAGTATCTGCCGTGGCTGGGCTACTTCGACAAGATCGACCGGGCAGACGCCTTCGTGCTGCTCGACACGGTGCAGTACAAAAAAAACGAGTGGCAGAACCGCAATCGGATCAAGACGGCACAGGGCCCTCAGTGGCTTACGGTGCCCGTGCTGTACCGCTTCCCGCAGCTCATCTGCGAGGTGGGGGTCAACGGCCGCGAACGATGGCAGCACCGGCATCAGCAGGCCCTTGCCACCAATTACCGCAAGGCGCCCCACTGGGGGCACCTGGAGGACCTCTTCGAGGAGATCTTCTCACGGAGCTGGGAGACGGTCTCGGAGCTCAACATCTGCGTGGTGAAGCGCCTGGCCGCACTCCTGGGCATCGCGACACCCATCCACGTCGCCTCGGAGCTGGGGACGTTCCCCGAGGACCCCGACGAGCGCCTCATTGCGCTGACGAAGCATTTCGGGGCCGGCACGTACCTCGCGGGCGGCGGCGGCCGCGATTACATGGACCTGGCGAAATACGAGCGGGCCGGGGTCGAGGTCCTCTTCCAGGACTACCGGCACCCCCGGTACAGCCAGCTCTTCGGGGAGTTCGAGCCCAACATGTCCGTCATCGACCTGATCTACAACCATGCTGAAAAAAGTCTTTCCATCCTGAGAGGTCTGTCGTGAAGATACTGGCCATCGGCGCCCATCCCGACGATATCGAGATCGGCTGCGCCGGCAATCTCCTGAAGTACGCGACGGCGGGCTGCCACCACGACATCTACCTGCTCGTCATGTCAAACGGCGGCAGGGGCGGGGAGGAGGCGGTGCGCAGGGAAGAGCAGGAGCGCTCGGCGGCCATCCTGGGGGCAACAGACCTCATCTGGGGCGGCTACGACGACACGGAGCTCTCGCCGCACATGAACCGGATGGTGAGCGAGATCGAGGTTCTGATCCGCAAGATCTGCCCCGATTTCATCTTCGTCAACTGCGGCAACGACACCCACCAGGACCATCGTTCGCTCAGCAAGGCCACCGTCTCGGCCACGCGCTATGTGAGGAACGTTCTCTTCTACGAGGTCCCCACGACGGTGAACTTCAGCCCGCTGGTCTTCGTAGACATCAAGGACACCCTGAACAGGAAGATCGACGCACTGATGGCCCACCAATCGCAGGTCATGAAGACCAACATCGAAGGCCTCTCCATCGCGGACGTGGCGCAGTCGACGGCCGTCTTCCGGGGCATCCAGGGCCGCGTCCAGTACGCCGAGGGGTTTGTGCCCCTGCGGTTGTTCGTGAATATGTAAAGGCTCTTGAAAGAAGAGGGTTTGAGGGTAAGAAGGTAAGAAGGTTGGAGAAGCGGGCAACATGCAATCGTCCTCCGGCTCATCCAACCTTCTCACGTTCTCACCCCCTTACCTTCCACACAGGATGAAATCAGGATGATCCCTCATTCCCGGCCCTTCATCGACGAAGAGGACGCCCGCGAGGTCCAGCGGGTGCTGCTCTCGGGGCAGCTTGCCCAGGACGGGGAGGTGGCCCGCTTCGAGAGCCGCATGGCCTCCTTTGTCGGCGTCAAGGGCGCCGCGGCCGTCAGCTCCGGCGCGGCGGCGCTGCACCTTGCGCTCGTGGCCCTCAAGGCGGGGCCCGGCTGCGAGGTCATCGTGCCGAGCTACGTCTGCCCGGCCGTGCTGAACGCCGTTCTCTACACCGGGGCCAGCCCCGTGGTGGCCGACATCGACCCGGGGAGCTTCAACCTCTCGCCCGAAGATGCGAAGCGGCGCCTGACCGCGAAGACCCGGGCCGTCATCGTTCCCCACATGTTCGGGCTGCCGGCCGACCTGGATGCCCTGGGGGCACTGGGCGTCCCGGTGGTGGAAGACCTGGCCCTGGCCCTGGGGAGCCGCCGGAACGGCAGGCGAACCGGAAGTTTCGGCACGTTGGCCGTCTGCTCCTTCTATGCCACGAAGATGATGGCCACGGGTGAGGGCGGCATGGTTCTCGGCAGCGACGGGGCCCTTCTGGCGGAGATCCGCGATCTGCGCGCCATGGACGAAAAGGACGATTTCCGGGTCCGCTACAACTACAAGATGACGGATATGCAGGCGGCCCTCGGCTTGAGCCAGCTGCGGAAGCTGACGACGTTTGTGGCCCGGAGGCGCGAGATCGCCGATCTCTACAGCGACGTGCTGCGCGCACTCGGCCTCCCGGTGCCCTGCGCCCCGGGCGAGTGCGAACCGGTCTGGTACCGCTACGTGCTGCGGCTCGACGGCGACGCGGAGCCTTTCATCGAGGAGATGAAGAAAAAAGGGGTGGACTGTCGCAGGCCCGTGTACAAGCCGCTCCACCGGTATCTGGGGCTTTCGGGCTACGAGGTGACGGAAGAGACCTGGCGAAGGGCCGTTTCCGTGCCCCTGTACCCGTCCCTCACCGGCGCCGAGTTGGACACCGTCATGAAGGCACTGCGTTTGCTGATTCCGAAATACTGCTCGGGCAGGCAATGATGCTACGATTGAAGTACGAAGGAATCGACCTGTTTGCGCCGCCGTCTCGGCAGATTCTTCCGCGACGGATCTTCTGGTACGTGGCGACGATCGCGTCGTGCCTGCTCGTCATCCCCTATTTCAGCCAGTTCTTCTTCGAGATCGGCAAGCGCTGGCTCTACATCCTGCTCTTGTCCTGCTGCCTCTCGGGGGCTCTTACCCCGTTCATCATGTGGGTCGCCATGCGGCTAGAGATCGTCGACGTCCCCGGCGGGCGCAAGATCCACGAGCGCAACACGCCGCTGCTGGGCGGTCTTTCGATCATCTTTGCCTTCAACGCGTCGCTCTTCGCCAACATGATCCTCGATCACCAGATGCTCGTCGTTCTGGCGGGAGGGATCGTCGTGGCCATCGTGAGCGTCATCGATGACTGGCGCGACATCCCGGCGCGCTGGAAGCTCCTGGTCCAGCTTGCCGTCGTGGCGGTCATGATCCGGGAAGGCATCATCCTCGATCTTTTCCCCAGCGACACGGTCTGGGGTTTCGCACTGGATTCCTTCGTCACGGTTATATGGATCGTGGGGATCACCAACTCCATGAACTTCATCGACGGGATGGACGGGCTGGCGGCAGGCGTTGCGGCCATCATCTCCATGTTCCTCGGGATCGTCGCCCACCAGACGGGGCAGCCTACCATGGGCTGGGTCGCCATCGCCATGCTGGGGAGCTGTCTGGGGTTCATTCCCTATAACTTCGGCATGAAGCGCGAGGCCGGCATCTTCCTGGGCGACACGGGGAGCACCTTCATCGGTTTTGTCCTGGCGGCCATTGCCGTCAAGGGAGAGTGGGCCGTCACGGACAACGAGATCGTCTCCTTCTCGGCGCCTGTCCTCATCTTCTGGATCCTTATCTTCGACATGACCTACATTACCGTGGAGCGCATCATGACGGGGAAGGTCCGGACGTTCCGCGAGTGGATCGACTACGTCGGGAAGGACCACCTGCACCACCGGCTCTACGAGCTGCTCGGCGACAAGCGAAAGGTCGTCCTGTTCATCTACTTTCTCTGCGCGACCCTGGGGATCAGCGCCATCGCGCTGCGCAACGCCCGCACGATCGACAGCATCCTGCTGGTGGGCCAGGCCTTCCTCATCACGGTGATCATTTCCATCATCGAGTACTCGGGCAGAAGGCATCATTGATAACAGCGGCTCAGCCGTTGATTCATTGATAGCGTGGTCTGTCCGTTTCGTTATCTTTCCGGAAGGTTGGACTCCTGGTCGAGTGTGCCTGTAGGTACCGAACAGAGCATCTGGCCTGATTCCGGTATGCAGTCTCAGGGAAAATCGGACAACGGACAAGGAAAACATGCATGCATTCGGAATCTAATGCCCTGCATTCTCAAACCGATTATTTGTTTGTTAAGGCCGCGACGATTGCCGCAACCCTCCGGCCCGTGCGCCGCATCAGGGGTCAGGCCATGCATGCATTAAGGCCGACGATCCGTCGTATCCTGCGCTTGGTGCGCCGCACGGGCCTGGCCCCCTTTGAACCGCGATGGCGCAGGCACTCGACGTTCCCCCGGCAGATCGGCCTATCGCTTTCCGTCCTCTGCCCGTCGCGATGCGTCTACTGCCCCGAACGCGCCCTCCACGTGCGGCCAAAGACCGTGCCGCTGGCCTTGCTGGAGAAAATCCTCGACGAGGCACGGGAGCGACGGTTCGACGGGCTCTTCTCCATCGCAGAAAACGGCGAGGCCCTCACCCACCCGGCCTTCTTCGAGATCCTGGAAGCGATCCGCAACGTCTTCCCTCGCAATCCTATCGTCCTGTTCTCAAACATGGTTCTCACCGATGACGAGGCGGCCCAAAGAATCATTGAGCAGGACATTGATTTCATGCACTTCAACCTCGACGGGGCCACGGAGGAGACCTACGACTACATCAAGCGTAATGGGCGATTCGATCTCGTCGTGCGGAACGCACGGGGCTTTCTTATGCGACGGAATCAGGCCAACGCCCGTTGCCGCGTCGGCATCGGCTATGTGAGTGCGCGAGATTTCACTCGAGATATCGAGGGCCGAGCAGATGCTTTCCCCGACGACTCCCGGGCGATCGAGGCCCTGGTGGCTCCCCTCCTGCGTGCCGGCGACACCATCACCCCCGAAGAGTACCAACTGCACAAGTATGGGAAACTGCTGGGTCGCAGGAAGACGGAGCCCTGCGACGCTTTTCACGCCTTGCTAGACAATTTGCTAGTGGCTCCCGACGGCAATGCCTATCTTTGCTGTGCCGACTTCGGGGTGACGTCGAGCCTTGGCAACCTGCATCGTCAGAGCATCCATGATATCTGGCGGAGTCCCTTGCGCCATGACATCCTGCGGCACATCTACCGGCAGGATTATGACAAGGCTCCGCAGGTCTGTCAAACCTGTCTCCCGTTGATGGGGCTGAACCGGGATCTCTACTTGGCCGCTCGCGACGAGATCCGCGACCTTCATCGTGCTTTGCAATGTCCTAACGAGTGACAGCATCCTGCTCGTGGGCCGGGCTTTCCTCATCACCGTGATCATCTCGATTGTCGAGTACCCGGGCAGAAGGCATCGTTAGCCGGTTGAACCGGGAACGGATTCCGGTCGAGTCTCTCCTTCTTTCTGAATCCCGTCATTTCGCAGTTGAAACTTTCCCCTTCCTGTGCTTAAAAAGCACCGGTTCCCGCCGTTTCCCCGCATCAAGCGCCATCAGGGTATGACGGCCTGCGGGACGGACCCACGATCTGAAAGGATGCCGGGCCCATGCTTCGTGTCGTCTGCTGCTACTGCAAAAAACAGTTCAAAACAAAGCCTTCGGAAACCGATGCCGTCTCCCACGGCGTCTGCGACCAATGCCTTCCCCTCATGCTCCGGGAAATCGGACAACCCATGACGGAATTTCTCGATGAGCTCAGCCCCCCTGTCCTTGTCGTGCAGGACAACGCCCGGGTGATCGCCGCCAATGCCGCCGCCCGGAAGATGCTGACCCGGGAGCAGCTCGAGATCTGCGGGGAGCTGGCCGGCGATGTCATCGGATGCAGGCACGCGAGAGAGTCGGGCGGGTGCGGGCAGACGGTCCACTGCAAGAGCTGCACGATCCGGCAGTGCGTCACGCACACCCTGGACACGGGCGAGCCCTGCCGCAAGACGGCCTTTGCCGACATCGGCCTCATCAACGGAGATAAGCGGGTGCTCTTCCTGATCGAGACGGAGAAGGTGAACTCCTTCGTGCGCCTGACGATGTACGATGTCCAAGCAGGGTAGAGGCTAAAGGCTAAAGGATAAAGGACAGAGGATAATAAAAAAGGATCGGGGAAGCAGCTTCCCCGATCCTTTTCTTTTTCTGCTTCTTGTCTAGTCCCTACACCCTACACCCTACACCCTCGTCCCTACTTTTCGGTTACGATTTTCGAAAAATCCGCCACCTTGTGGAAGAGCTTCGCGACGGCCTCGAGCAGCGAGAGGCGGTTGAACTTCACCTTCTCGTCCTTGGCCATGACCATGACGGCCTCGAAGAATGCGTCCACAGGCTTTCTCAGGCGGACCATCTCGAGGAGGGCCTCCGTGTAGTTGCCCATCTCGATGAGGGCCTCGGCCTTCTTCCGGATCTCGATGTAGGCGCTGTAGAGGGCCTGCTCGGCCTCGTTCTCGAAGAGCACGGGGTCGACGCATCCGTCCTTGAAGTCTTTCAGGATGTTGCTGACCCGCTTGAAGGCCACGGCGAGGGGCTCGAAATCGGGGTCGCCCTTGGTGGCCTCGACGGCCTCGATCTTTTTGATCGCCTGCACGAGATCCGTGATGCCCGTGGCCAGCACGGACTCCACCACGTCATAGGGGCGCCCCTGCGAGACGAGCTGGTTCGAGAAGCGGCTCCGGAAGAACTCCAGAACGTCCTTTTTCGTTTCTTCGGTTGTGCGCTTGAACTTTTTCGACAGGATGGCGATGCTGCGGTCGACGAGCTCCGGAAGCTCGATGGGGTAGCCCTTGTTGAGGATGATATTGATGATGCCCAGGGCCTGCCTGCGCAGGGCGTAGGGGTCGGCCGTCCCCGTGGGGATGACGTTGATCCCGAAAAATCCCACGATCGTGTCCGTCTTGTCGGCGATGCTCACAATGGAGCCTTCCTCGGTCTGGGGCAGATCGCCGCCGCCCGATGTGGGCAGGTAGTGCTCGTAGACAGCCTTCGCCACGACGGGGTTTTCGCCCTGGATCAAGGCGTACTCGCGTCCCATCGTCCCCTGGAGCTCGGGGAACTCGTAGACCATCTTCGTTTCCAGGTCGGCCTTGGCAAGCAGGGCAGTGCGGTCCACTGTGTCCTTCAGGGCCGGGTTGACCTTGTCGGCAATCCAGGCCGCAAGCTCCCGGAACTGCATGACCTTGTCGTACGATGTGCCGAGGGCCGAGTGGAAGACGACCTTTTTGAGCTCCTCGAAGTGGGTCATCAGCGGGGTCTTCTGGTCTTCCTCGAAGAAGAATTTCGCGTCGGCAAGGCGCGCCCGGATGACCTTCTCGTTACCGCGGGCCACGACGGCCGGGTCCTTCGCCACGGTGTTGTTGATCGTCACGAAGTGGGCCATGAGGCTGCCGTCGGCGTCGACGACGGGGAAGTACTTCTGGTGCGAGATCATCGTCGTGGTGAGGACGTCCTTGGGGATCTTCAGGTAGTCCTTCTCGAAGTTGCCCAGCACCGCCGAGGGGTACTCGACGAGGAAGGAGACCTCCCGGATGAGCTCCTCGTTTTCGAGGATTTTTCCGCCCACGGTCGCCGCCGCCTTCCGGGCCTCCTCGAGGAGGATGCGCCTGCGCTCCTCGGGGTCGACAAGCACAAAGCGCTTGCGGGTTTTTACCAGGTAGTCCTTGTATCCTTTCACCTTGAAGGGCTTGGGGCTCATGAAGCGATGCCCGCGCGACATGTCGCCCGATGCGATGTTCTCGATCCTGAAGGGGACCACCTCGCCGCCGTAGAGGGCCACGATCCAGTGGATCGGCCGTGCGAAGCGGATCTCGAGGTTCATCCACCGCATGGACTTCTTGAAAGGGATCGAGAGGATGAACTTGGGCAGGATCGCGGGCAAAAGCTTGATCGTGTCCTCACCCTCGAGCTTCTTGCGGGCGCCGATGTACTCGCCTTTGTCGGTCGAGATGATCTCCACCTCGGAGATTTCGATGCCCTGCCCCCTGGCAAATCCGAGGGCGGCCTTCGTGGGGTTGCCCTGCTCGTCGTAGGCGACTTTTTTTGCCGGGCCGAGCTTCTCGATGACCTGGTCCTCCTGCCTATCGGCCACGCGGGAGACACAGAGCGCGAGCCGCCGAGGCGTGGCCACGGCCTTCACCGCGCCGTGCTGGATGCGGCTGGCGGCAAACTCCTTCCGGATCATCTCCTCCATGTCCGCGATCGCCTTCGGCAGGAAAGCCGCGGGGATCTCCTCCGTCCCGATTTCGAGAAACAGTTCTTTAGCCATTGAAAATCTCCGATTTTCAGGCACCGGGCATCCGGCATCGGGATAGAAGGAAAATGCATTTTTCCTCCTGGCCTGAAGCCTGAAGCCTGTAGCCTATTTTTTAAACTTTCCCATCAGCGGGAAGCCCATCTTTTCGCGCTGCTTGAGGTATCCCTCGGCGCTGAGTCTTGCCAGGTTGCGCACGCGGCCGATGTAGGTGGTGCGCTCGGCAACACTGATGGCCCCCCGGGCATCGAGCAGGTTGAAGGTGTGGGAGCATTTCAG
>DCVI01000078.1:23328-42515 GCA_002327315.1 Syntrophaceae bacterium UBA2192
CGCCCTGGTGGTGGACGTCGCCGTACTTCACCCCGTGGGCCCACTCGAGATCGTAGACGTTGTCGATCCCCTGCAGGTACATGGCGATTCGCTCGATCCCGTAGGTGATCTCCGAGCAGACGGGGTTGAGGTCGATGCCGCCGACCTGCTGGANNAACTGGGTGATCTCCATCCCGTCGAGCCAGACTTCCCAGCCCAGGCCCCAGGCGCCCACCGTGGGCGATTCCCAGTCGTCCTCGACAAACCGGATGTCGTGCTCCAGGGGATTGATGCCGAAGCTCTTGAGCGAGTTCAGGTAGAGTTCCTGGATGTTCATGGGCGAGGGCTTCATGATGACCTGGTACTGGTAGTAGTGCTGGAGCCGGTTGGGGTTTTCCCCGTATCGGCCGTCGGTGGGCCGGCGGGAGGGCTCCACGTAGGCCACGTTCCAGGGCTCGGGGCCCAGGGAGCGCAGAAACGTCGCCGGGTTGAAGGTGCCGGCGCCGACCTCGAGGTCGTAAGGCTGCTGGAGGATGCAGCCCTGGTCGGCCCAGTACTTGTTAAGGGAAAGAACTAATTCCTGAAAGGTCACGACTGTTACCTCCCGTCATGCGGCCTCGAAGGCCGCCGGTTGATCAGAAAAACGCCCCGTCGTTCAAAACGCCTGTTAAAACGGGGATATGTAGAGCGCGACAAGTAGCACTAAGAGGGGTCCCTGTCAATAGAAAAGAGCGGATTCAGGACTCAGGACTCAGGATTCAGGATCTAAAAGGAACGAAGGAGTAAAGATTCTTTTCTGTTCTTTCTTATCCGGAATCCTGAAGCCCGACTCCGGAATCCTCTTCTATGTGTAGCGCTTCCGGATTTCCCCGAGGACATTCAGGGACTTGATCTCGCGGCCCGTGAGGTGGCGGACGAAGCAGCCGAGGATCTCCCGGCTCTCGCGGGCCATGGGGCCCGAGAGCCCGATGCGGGTCATCCTCGCAAAGTCGATGTCCCTTCCCAGCAGGAGCGTCTTGAGCGTGCCGACGGAGATGGGAATGAAATCGGGACCGTTCACGGTGCACCGCGCACAGCGGATTCCCCCTTCCCGGCAGTCGAAGCGGGGCGACTCGATCGTCTCCAGCGGGGTGCCGCAGGTGACGCAACGGTCCAGCACGGGCTCGAATCCCGCCGATTTCAGCAGCCGCAGCTCGAAGAAACGCTCCGCCGTCTCCGTCATCTGCCCGCACTCGATGAAGCCGAGAAAGTCCGTCAGCAACTCGAAGAGGGGCAGATTCTTTTTGCCCTCCACGGAGAATTGCTCGGCGAGCTCCGCCACGTAGGCGGCAACCAGGGTTCGGTCGAGATCGGCCCGGATGCCGGCGTAGTGGTTGATGACATCGGAGCCCTCGATGAAAGAAAGGCCGCCGCTGCCCCTTCGGGAAAAGAGGATGGTGGCAAGCGAGAAGGGCTCCAACGCGTTGGCGAAGCGCCTGCGGCTGCGCCGCGCCCCCTTGGCGATCCCCTTGAGCTTGCCGAACTCGTCGGTGAGGAAGGTCAGGATCCGGTCCGACTCGCCGTAGTCGAGCGAGCGAAGGACGATGGCTCTTGTCTTTTGCGCGGTTTTCATCATAAAAGGTGCAAAGGTACAAGGGTTCAGGGGTTTGTTCTGTCCCTACACCCAACACCCGCCCCCCCACACCCTTTCACAGCTCACTGTACTTGATGTCCCCCCCCACGATCGTGAGGACCGCCTTTGCCGGGAGCTTCCAGCCGTCGAAGGGCGAGTTGCGGCTCTTGGAGCGGAACTTCCGGATGTCCACCGCCCAGGCTCTCTTCGGGTCGATGACGGTCACGTCGGCATCGGCGCCCTTTTTGAGAGTCCCCCCGGGGATCCGCAGCACGCGGGCGGCATTCACCGTCATCCGGGCGATCAGTTCCGACGGGGTGAGGAGGCCCTCCTCGACAAGCTTCCAGCACAGCCCCAGCGAGGTCTCGAGACCGACCATGCCGCTTGCGGCGTACTCGAACTCCACCTCCTTCTCGATGGAGGAATGGGGCGCATGGTCGCAGGCGATGACCTCGATCGTGCCGTCGCGAAGTCCCGCCCGGACGGCGGCCACGTCCTCGGCGCTGCGAAGCGGCGGGTTCACCTTGTAGGCAGTCTCGAAGCCCTTGAGGGCCTCGTCGTTCAGCAGCAGGTAATGGGGAGCCGTCTCGGCCGTCACCTTCACGCCGCGTTCCC
Organism: Syntrophaceae bacterium UBA2192; assembly: GCA_002327315.1. Taxonomy (GTDB): domain Bacteria; phylum Desulfobacterota; class Syntrophia; order Syntrophales; family UBA2192; genus UBA2192. The sequence goes on from DCVI01000078.1 coordinate 25,535, forward strand.
GGGCCTGCCGGATGATCCGCACGGCGCCGGCGGAGCTGACGTGGCAGATGTGGACGGAGGTTCCCACGTATTCGGCGATCAGGATGTCCCTCATCACCATGATGTCCTCGGAGATGGTGGGGATCCCCGGCATCCCGAGCTCCGTCGAGGAGAGCCCCTCGTTCATGAGGCCCCACTTCGAGAGCTGCAGCTCCTCGCAGTGCGCGACGATGGGCAGCTCCAGGGAGTGGGCGTACTCGAGTGCCCGCTTCATGAGCCCCGCGTGCATGACGGGCCTGCCGTCATCGGAGAAGCCCGCGGCGCCCGCCTCCTTGAGATCGCCGTACTCGGAGAGCATCTTTCCTTCGGAGCCCTTGCTGATGGCGGCAATGGGGTAGACGTTGGCGAGGTTTGCCTTCCGGGCCTGCCTGAGGATGAACTCCGTCACCGAGCGGTTGTCGTTCACGGGGTTCGTGTTGGGCATGCAGGCAATCGAGGTGAAGCCGCCCGCCACGGCCGCCTCACAACCCGACTCGACCGTTTCCTTGTACTCGTAGCCCGGCTCCCGAAGGTGCGTGTGGATGTCGATGAGCCCGGGCACGACGAGCTTTCCCTTGAGATCCAGGACCGTGAGCCCCATGTCCTTTTTCTTGCCCTTCCCGTCGTCGACGAGGTTGCGGCCCACAGCGGCGATCTTGCCGCCTTCGATGAGGACGTCCAGGATGTCGTCGATCTTCTGGGAGGGGTCGATGACCCTTCCGCCTCTGAGCAGCATCGTCATGACTTACCTCCCGACAAGAGATAGAGCAGGGCCATCCGCACGGCCACCCCGTTGGTGACCTGTTCGAGAATGACCGAGTAGGGGCCGTCGGCGACCTCCGGCGAGATCTCCACGCCGCGGTTGATGGGGCCCGGGTGCATGATGAGGACGTCGTCCCTGGCCGCGGCGATGTTTTTTCGGTTCAGGCAGTAGTACTTGGCGTACTCTCTCAGAGAGGGGAAGAGGTTCGTCTCCTGGCGCTCGAGCTGGATGCGAAGCATCATGATGATGTCGGCCTCCCGGATGGCGTCCTCGAGTCTGTAATGGACCTCGACGCCGAGGCGCTCGACGTAACGGGGCATCATGGTGATGGGACCGCCAATGCTCACCCTCGCGCCCATCTTGGTCAGTCCGTAGATGTTCGAGCGGGCCACCCGGCTGTGGGCGATATCTCCCACGATGGCCACCTTGAGGCCGGTCAGGCGCTTTTTCTTTTCCCGCATGGTCATCATGTCGAGCAGGGCCTGCGTGGGGTGCTCGTGGGCCCCGTCGCCCGCGTTGATGACGGACTGGCGGACCACCTTGGAGAGCATGTGGGGCGAGCCCGCGGCGCTGTGGCGCAGCACGATGATATCCGGGTTCATGGCCTCGAGGTTTCGGGCCGTGTCGATGAAGGTCTCGCCCTTGACGACGCTGCTCTGGGAGGTGGTGATGTTGATCGTGTCGGCGCTCAGCCGCTTGGCGGCGATCTCGAAGGAGGTCCTCGTCCGCGTGCTGGGTTCGTAGAAAAGGTTGACGACGGTCACGCCGCGCAGCGTGGGGACCTTCTTGATCTCCCTCGTGGAGATGTCGATGAAGGAGTCCGCCGTGTCGAGGATGAGGTTGATCTCCTCGACGCTCAATTCCTGGATGCCCAGGAGGTCTTTTCTGGCCAGTTTCATGTCAAAACCCCGTGGATGGTATGCTGGTTGCGGTTTTGATGCGCAATCCGCAGCGGCCAAACCCGCCCGGCTTCGAAGCCTTGTTGCTTGCGGCTTGCGGCTTGTGGCTTCTTCAGAACGTTTCCTCGATGCTGACCGAGTCCGAGGTCTTTCGCTTCGAGAGCTTGACGAGCACTTCCTCCGACTGCGACGAGGGGAGGTTCTTCCCGACGAAGTCGGCCCGGATGGGGATCTCGCGATGGCCGCGGTCGATCAGTACGGCAAGCTCGATGAGCTTGGGCCTGCCGAAATCCATCAATGCGTCCATGGCCGCCCGGATGGTCCTTCCCGTGAAGAGGACGTCGTCGACGATGACCACCTTTTTGCCGTTGAGCGAAAAGGGGATGTCCGTCTTGCCGATCTCACGCTGTTTGCCGGATTTCATGATGTCGTCTCGGTAGAGCGTGATGTCGAGCTTCCCCGCGGGGATCGGGACCCCCTCGATTGCGGAGATCTTCCGGCCCAGTCGCTCCGCCAGCAGGACCCCGCCCTTTTGGATCCCGATGAGAACGAGGTCCTCGACCCCCTTGTTCTTCTCGACGATCTGGTAGGCGACCCGCGTGAGCGAACGCTCAATGGCCTCGGCATCCATGACGACCTTTCGCTTCTTCATGCCTTTCACCTCTTCCGTTTGCGCCCTGCGCCCGTCGGGCATCCAAAAAAAAACCTTCCCGTCATCCGGGAAGGTTTTCCATTATCGGCCAGCAACGAACAATTTTCACAATCATGGGTGCGACCTTTCTCAATCTCTCCGGATTGCTCTTAAAAGGGCGTTGGAGGGGTTATAGCAGAGAGTGGGAACCGGAGTCAAGAGGACAGTGACGGTCACGCACCCGAAACGCGACGTCGCGGCGTCGATTCGCAGGCGGCCCGGGTCGTATGAAATCCGCTGCTTTCCATGAAATCCCCCTGCGCCCTGAACCATGAACCCGGTACTTCCCGGCCGGGCTGAAAAGGGTGTTGACATCACGGACGATATCCATTACAGATATGCCACTTTAACTCGTTGCCGGGGCTGTTCAAAGGCGATGGATGCGACGTGTCGCTCCATCGTCTCATCGCATCTGGGGCAGCAGCCCGGTCTGACCCGGAGGTCGTCAATGGGTACATTCTTTGCGGTTTCCGCTGTAGACTTCGGGGGGGAATTCCGGGGGAATCTCCTCCAGATGGTCGTCGACGCGGGGCCGATGGTACAGTTCGTCCTGCTTCTGCTGCTGGTCTTCTCCATTGTTTCCTGGGCCATCATCCTGATGAAATACCGCGTCATTTCGAAGACGGAAAAGGAAAACAATCTCTTTCTCGACTCCTACATGAATTCGAACAAGCTCTCGGACGTGCTGCCCGAGTCGAAACGATACCCCAACTCCACGATCGCGGAAGTCTTCCGGACCGGCTATCTCGAGCTGGGGAAGATCAACCGAACCTCGAAGGGCACGCCCCAGGATCCTCTGGAGTTATCGGGCCATTCGACGATCGAGATGAAGGGTCTCGACAACGTGGAGCGCGCCCTCCACCGGGCCTGCAGCACCGAGTCCTCCAAGCTGGAGAGCCTTCTGGGGTTTCTGGCCACGACGGGCAGCGCATGCCCCTTCATCGGCCTTTTCGGCACCGTCTGGGGCATCATGAACGCCTTCCGCGGCATCGGCGCCCGCGGGTCGGCCACGCTCGCGGTGGTAGCGCCCGGAATCTCCGAGGCCCTCGTCGCCACCGCTTTCGGACTTGCGGCGGCCATCCCGGCGGTGGTATTCTACAACTACTACTTGAACCGCATCCGGAACATCTCCCTGGAGATGGATAATTTCGCCTCCGAGTTCCTCAACATCATCGAGAGGCATTACCTGCAGAAATAAGCCATGGCACGGTTCAGACGAAACAACAACGCGGAACACAAGCCGCTCTCAGAGATCAACGTGACCCCTCTGGTCGACGTGATGCTCGTGCTGCTCATCATCTTCATGGTCACGGCGCCCATGCTCCAGATGGGGATCGACGTGAACCTGCCCCGCGTGAAGGCCAAGAGCATCAACGTCACGGAAGAGAAGCTCGTTCTGACCATCAACGGCAAGCAGGAAATTTACCTCAACGAATTCAAGACGACGCTCCCCGATCTCAGCACGAAGCTCGAGAGCATCTTCAAGACGAGGACGGACCGGGAGCTCTTCATGCGGGCCGACAAAGAGGTTCCTTACGGGGTTGTCGTTCAGGTCATGTCCGAGGTCCGGAAAGCGGGCATCGACAAGCTGGGCATGATCACGGAACCTCCCAAGGATTCGAGATGACGGTGAAAACCCTCAGATGGAGGAGTGACGGCCTGACGAGGCTGAACACGGCCGTCCTGCTGTCGCTTCTCATTCACGCCATTGCCCTCTCCGTGCTCTTCTTTTCCCCTGCCTTCCCGACTCGAACGTGGACCTTCGGGCCGGCCTACTCCGTGGACCTGGTGAGCTCGCCCGCCAACGTGGGCAAGAGCGCCACGGCGGCCCTCTCGAAAGAGGTCATGAGTGAAGCCCTCAAGGAGAGCGCGCGCGACAACGCCATCTCCCTCAAGAAGAGCATCGTCACAAAGACCCCCACGCCTCTTCTCAAGTCGGATACGCCGTCGAAGAAACAGGACGCGGCCCGGCTCAATCAGGCCATCGAGGAGATGCGAAAGAAAGCGGACGCAGCCGAAGCCGGCGGCCAGCCCTTCTCGGGTCAGGGCAACACGGCCTCGTTGATGAGCCAGTACTACAGCCAGATCTGGTCGAAGGTGCGTCAGAACTGGGCCCTGCCGCAAAGCATCCTGGCCGACAAGAATCTCGAGGCCGTCCTCGATGTGCGGGTCCTGCGCAACGGGCAGGTGACCAACATCGGTTTCGAGAAGCGCTCGGGAAACAGTATTTTCGACCAGTCGGCCTATCGGGCGATCAAGAAGTCCGACCCGTTCCCGCCGCTTCCGGCCTGGATCCAGGACTCGAGCGTGGAGTTGGGGATCAGGTTCCACTCGGCCGATTACCGGCGCTAAGGCGCCAGTGACCAGTGGTCAGTGACCGGTGACCAGTGAAAGAAAAAACAATTTCGGGAGGGTTTGAAGATACGATGAGAAAAAAACACATCGTTCTTTTTTTTGTGTGCATCCTGTGGCTCGTTACAGCGGCGCCCGTGGCGTACGGCAAGGTTTACATCAACATCGACTCCCCTTCGGCTCAGAAATTCCCCATCGCCATCACCCCGTTCAAGAACATGAACAATGCGAGTGCCCAGGAGAGTCTCTCGCCCTGGTTTGCCGATACCCTCGGGAAGACGCTGGAGATCACGGGGTTCTTCAACATCCTCGACCGCAAGGCCTTTCTCGTCGACCAGACCAAGCTCGGAATCTCCACGGAGAACATTCAGTTTCCGGCCTGGACGGGCATTGGCGCCGAGTCGCTCGTGACGGGCGGGTTCACCGTGAGCGGCCGCGATCTCACCCTGGAGTGCCGCCTTTTCGACGTGGTGCAGGGCAAGCTCATCGTGGGCAAGCGCTACACGGGCAAGCTCGAGGAGCGCAAGGAGATGGTCGTGCGGTTTGCCCAGGAGATCCTCGTGGCGCTCACAGGCGAGAAAGGCCTTTTCGACACCAAGATCGCCTTTACCGGCAAGAAGAGCGGCTCCTCCGAGATCTACTACGTCAATTTCGACGGCACGGAGCCGGCAACGCTCACGAACTACCGCTCCATCACGCTCTCGCCGAAGTGGTCGCCCGACGGCAAGCAGATTTCGTTTCTTTCCTACAAGGACGGCGCCCCGGATCTGTTCGTCATGGATCTCAACCGCCGGACGACACGGAAGATCCTCTCGACGGGCCGTCTCAATCTTCCCGCCACCTGGTCGGCAGACTCGAGACGGATGCTCGTGACCTCGAGCAAGGACGGCAGCGAGGAGATCTACATCTTGAGCATCTCCGACGGCCGGATGACGCGGCTCACCAACGACCCGTCCATCGATGTCTCGCCCACCTGGTCGCCCGACGGCAAGCAGATAGCCTTCGTCTCCGACCGCGGCGGCACGCCCCAGATCTACCTCATGGACTCAAGCGGCGCAGGCGTCCGGAGGCTCACCTTCGAGGGGGGCTACAACACCTCGCCGGCCTGGCATCCCCGTGCAAACCGCATCGCTTATGAAGGGCGGGCCGGCGGAACCTTCCAGGTCATGGTCCTGGAAACCGAGGGGGGCACGCCCGTCCAGCTTACGACCAACGGCCGCAGCGAAAACCCCGCCTGGTCCCCCGACGGGCGCTACATTGCCTTCGTGTCGCGCCTGGGCGGCAAGTCCAGGGTCTGCGTCATGAACTCCAACGGCACCAATGTGCGTGTCATCCACGAGGGGCTCGATGCCTACGTGTCCCCCACGTGGTCGCCCCACTTAAATTTCTATTGACGGCATCGGAGGTATGGTTTAAGACAATGTCGTCAAAAGCAAACTCCTTCCGGGCACTTGCCTTATTCTGCCCGCAGGGTTCAAAGGAGGAATGTCAATGAAACGATACGGAATCCTTCTGACTGTATTCATGGCGTTCGTGCTCGCCATCACGTTGACAAGCGGGTGCAGCACCCCAAAGAAGGCCACGAAGGAGGACGTGACGAAATCCGGGACGAAACCGGGGCCTTCGGATGAGGAACTGGCCAAGCAGCGGGCCGAACAGGAAGCCCGTGAACGGGCATTGCGCGAGCAGGCCATTCGGGACCAGGAGGCCCGCGACAGGGCGGCGGCAGCCGAGGCGGCGAGCCTGAAGGACCTCTCGCGGATCTATTTCGATTTCGACCGTGCGGAGCTCAGCAACGAAGCCCGTGAGATCCTGGGCAAGGTGGCCGCTCAGCTCAAGGCAAGCCCGAAGAAGACCCTCACGATCGAAGGCAACTGTGACGACCGAGGCACCAACGAGTACAACCTCGCCCTCGGCCAGCAAAGGGCGGATGCGGCGGCCCGCTACCTGCAGACCCTCGGGATTGACCGCAAGCGGATCAAGACCATCAGCTACGGCGAGGAGCGCCCGGTCTGCTCGGAGGCGACGGAGGCCTGCCGGCACAAGAACCGCAACGCGACCTTCGTGTACCGATAGAAAGTAGCTCCCATGGGAGGTCTCACCGTGAAAAAAACGATCATCCTTCTGGTTCCGTTTTTCCTTCTCTGGATCGGCGGTTGCGCCACGACCGACGATTTGAAGAAGACGCAGCGGGACTACGAGAGCAAGATGTCGTCCCAGCGGACGGACGTGGAAAAGCTCCAGGCCCGGCTCGACGCGCTCGAGAAGAACTATGGCGACACGACGAAGGATCTGCGGAAGAACCAGGCCGATCTGGGCGCCGACTTAGGCAATGTCCGCGACAGCGTCCAGACCATGCGGGGCCAGGTCGAGGAGATGAACAAGGAGTTAGGCCTGTCCAAGGGACAGAACATCAAGAGCCGCCTGGACGACATGGCATTCCGGATCGGTTACATCGAGAACTTCCTCGGCATCGCGAAGAAGGAAACCCCCAACGGCGCGAAGGTGGAGGGGCAGGGTGTTGTCGGTGCGGCCGAGGCGACGGCGGAGCCGAAGAGCGATGCGGAGGCGACCTACAATGCCTGCTACAAGCTTTTCAAGGAAGGCCAGTACGTCAAGGCCCGGGAGGAGTTCGTAAAATTCCTGAAGCAGTATCCCAAGACGGCCTATTCGGACAACGCCCAGTTCTGGGTCGGCGAGACCTGGTACGTGGAGGAGAAGTACGAAAGGGCCATCGTGGAGTACGAGAAGGTCGTGAAGGATTACCCGTCGGGCGATAAGGTCCCGTACGCACTCCTGAAGCAGGGGATGGCCTTCCAGAAACTCGGCGACAAGGCGAGTGCCGGCATCGTCTACCAGCAGATCGTCAAGAAATACCCGCAGACCAACCAGGCGCGGGTGGCCAAGGCCAAACTCTCGGAGTTAAAAAAGAAGTAGCGGCGGCCGAAGGCCGCAGGGTATAGGGAAGAGTCCCTTATCAGCTTATCAACTGAATCAACTTATCAACACAAAAGCGCCGTGCTGAAGGGCACGGCGCTTTTTTATTTGGAGAGCCGGGGGGTGATTCCTTCGGGGGGCTTGAGGAGGAAGAAATCCGGGTCGTCGTCCCGCGAGACGATCTCCATGTCCGTGTTGCGGATGGAGAGGCGGACCGTCGCCATTCCTTCCGTTTCGATCTCGATTCTTGCGGGCACGGTTAGCGTACCCATCTCCACGAAGTCGTGAAGCAGGGCCCTGTATGCCGTTTTCCCGTGACCGTCGGCGATTTCTACCTTTGCCAGGCGGCCCGTGGCCGGATCGACCCACAGCGACTGTGCCCACGCGCCCCGCGCATACACGTCCAGGCGGAATCGATTTTGGTCTATGGACCCTTTCAGGCTCTTCGCGCCGAAGATACCCGGGGGTTGCCCGTAAAGGAGCGCCACGAGGTCCAGGGGCCTCACCGCGGGGGGGAATACGCGCCGGACGTGCTCCGAGGATTCCGTCCCGACTAGAAATTCCCCCGAGCGGGGCAGGAACATCCGGATTTCGTCCCCCTTCACCGTGAGCATGAAGTCCGGAAGCCCGATAACCGACAGGTCTTCCATGCGCAGGCAATCGGGACGTTTTGCCGCCGCGGCGATCTTGAAGGTGTAGCGCTCGCCGGGCAGGCTTGCCACGACATGAAGGATCCCGATGAGCGACTTTCCCGGGGCGGCATCGGTGGTGAGTCTTTCGTAGAGTGCTTCCGGGGGCGGCATGTCGGCTTCGGAGACGACGAGGCCCTCCTCGTGGGCACAGCCGGCCAGCGACCCGATGAGGCAGCATGCGGCGAGCGTGATGACGGATTTTCGTTTGATCATGGATTTCAGCATCAAGTGAATCTTCGATTGCAGCGTTTACGAAGATCGGAAGATCGGAAGCGAGGAAGAGCGGACGAGAAAAGAAACATGAAACGACGGGGATGTTTCTTTCTTATCCGCTCTTCCGCTCTTCTTCACTTCCTAACTTCACGATCATGAATCGGAACGTTGCATCCGCATGTCCGCAAACGTTTCGCGCCGGCATATTCGCTACTTTTTAGTGCCCGTACGGGCCGTCAGCTCGTCGATCTTTTCTTTCAGGCCCTTCATGTCGGGCTTGAGCTTCAGGGCCTTCCGATACTGTTCCAGGGCATCCTTGGGCTTTCCGGCATTTGCGTAGGCGTCGCCCAGGTGATCGGCGATGGCCGCGTCTTCCGGCAGGATGGCGGCCGCTTCCTTCAGGTACTTGATGGCTTCGTCGATCCGGTTCTTCCGGTAGTAGACCCAGCCGAGGCTGTCGGTGATGAAGCCGTCGCCCGGTTTCAACGAGAGGGCCTTCTTGATCATGGCCTCGGCCTCGTCGAGCTTGATCCCGCGGTCGGCCCAACTGTAACCGATGAAGTTGAGGGCCTCGGGGCTGTCGGGGTCATCCTTCAGGATTTCCTCCATCTCCCGGATGCCGTCGTCGGAGCGCCCCATCCTGTCGTAGAGCATCCCGAGCCGGTATCGCAGGTCGGCATTCTTCGGCGCCGCCGCGAGCCCCTCCTTGAGGATGGTCTCGGCCTCGGCGAGCTTGCCGTCGGCCTCGTAGAGAGAAGCCAGCAGGCCGTAGAGGGCCGCGTCGCCCTTCTTTTCGCCCAGGGCCTTTTTCGCCTTCTCGGTGGCCTCGCCCGTTTTCCCCTGGCTCTTCAGGATGTACCCTGCGCGGACCTGGGCGCTTCCGTAGAGCGGCGAGGTGACCGGGATCCGCTCATACTCCCGCAGGGCCTCGGCCATCATTTTCTTTTCCTCGTAGGCTCCCCCGAGGAAATAGCGCGCCTCCGGGTCGTTGGGGGCGATCGCCAGCAGGGCGTTCAGTTCCTCGATGGCACGCTCGGGATTCTTGGTTTCCATGAGGGCCAGGGCCAGCGTGAGGCGCGCCTCCCGGTTGCGGCCGTCCAGTTTCAGGACGTCCTCGAGAATCCCGATGGCCTCGCTGTACTTCTTTTCCCGGATGTCCAGTTTTGCCAGGCGCAGCCGGTACCCCCTGCGCTGGGGATGCTCCTCGATCAGCTGCCTGTAGATCTCCCGCGCCTTGCCGCTTTCGTTTTGAATCTCGCAGAGCAGCGCGAGATCGGAGAGGGCCGACTCGAATCCCGGCTTGAGGGCGATGGCCTTCTCCATCCAGGCCGAGGCCTCCTTGTAGAGCTTCATCTCCCCGTAGATCTTGCCGAGATAGTAGTGCGCCATGACGCTTTTGGGGTCCTGCGCGAGGAGGGTTTTCAAGATTGCTACGGCTTCCTCGTAGCGCTTGGTCTCGGCGTAGATCACGCTGAGGTAGAGATAGGTGTCGTAGCTCTTCGGGTCCAGGGCGATCACGCGCTTGTAGGCCCCGATGGCCTGTTCGTAGTCCTTCTTGAAGAGGTAGATGCTCCCCATGAGGCCGTAGGTTTCCACCTGGTCGGGGTTGTGAACGAGGGACTGCTCACAGACGGAGAGTGCCCGGTCGAGCTTCCCCATCTTCACGTAGAGAGTGGCCAGCTCCGAGGCGAGGAAGGCCGACTTCGGGTCCAGGGAGAGGGCCTTCTCGTACTCCCTGGCGGCCTCGGCGTATTTGCCGTCCAGCATGAGACTCGTGCCGAGCGAATAGTGATAGGAGGAATTGCCCGAGGAATCCCCGGTCCCGATGTCCTGCGCCGTTGCCGGGGCGACAGGCACGGTCAGGGCGACGAGCACGACAGCCAGCACGACGGCGTTACAAATCTTTTCTTTCATGGTGTCCTGTTCCTGTTTTTATTCCCGTCCGCCCCGTTGCTCCGGCGGCCTTGCCTGCTCTCGACAAGGGCGGAGAGGGGCACAAGCTCGATACCCCGGGACTTGAACTGGGGGATCAGTTCCTCCAGGGCGGCGATCGTTTCCGGGTAAGGATGCCCGATCAGGAGAAGCTCGTTCCACTCGCCGCGGGTTTCGAAGAGCTTCTCCAGGTGGACCCTGGCCCATCCCCGGTCTTCGGCATCGTCGATGAAAAGATCCCGCGGGGCAAACCGGAGATTCTTCTCAGCGGCCAGCTCCCGGGCCACCGAGGCGTCCGTCGTCACGCTGTCCACGAAATAGAGGCCCCGCCCGCCAAGCACGTCAAAAACGACCCGGAGCGGCTCACGCTCCTCCATGAACTTCGAGCCCATATGGTTGTTGACCCCTTCGGCATGAGGCACCGACTTCATGTCCTCTTCCAGGGTCTTTCGGATCTCGCGGGCTGTCATGGAGGCGAAGAGGGCGCCCCGCCCGGGATTGCGGTCCGGGTAGCCGTAAGGTTCCATGGGGAGGTGGAGCAGGACCTCTTTTCCCGCCCGGTGTACCGCCTCGGCGGAAGACCGGGAGTGGGGAATGTGTGGCAGGACGGAGAAGGCCAGGGGAGCCTCAATGGCCAGGAGCCTTCTCAGGGCTCCCGGATCGTAACCGATGTCATCGATGAGGATGGCGATCTTCTTCCGTTCTACCTTCCGCACGACGGCAGGGGGGCTGCCGACCCGTTCCGGGCCGGTGGCGTTTTCGGTTTTCTCCTCCGTCGACGAGGTCTGTGGCGGCGGGGGAGCGCTCCTGCGATCGCTGTCGGGTATCAGCCAGACGGCGACGATCCCCGCTATGCAGGCGATCAGGAGAGCGAGGGCCGTCCTCACGCCCCGCTTGCCGGAGGATCGCCTTTTTTTCCTTCGCTTCAAGGGACGTACCGGGCTTCTCAGTTCTTACCGATGCGCTTGAATACCTCCCAACTCCTGAGGATGTCGACGGCGCTCTTCAACTGGTTGTCACGCTGAAGGTCGGTTTTCTCCTTGTCCTTGTCCTTGTCTTTGTCCTTGCTCTTATCCTTGCTCTTGTCCTTGTCCTTGTCCTGGGCGGGCGTTTGCTCGACTTCGCGCTCCCCTTTGATATGGCCCTTGAGATCCTTCTCCCGCAGCATCTGGGCTTCGGCCGTTTCGGGGCCCTCGGCCTGGCGGACGGGCTCGATGAGGATATCGGGCTTGATGCCCTCGGCCTGAATGGAGCGGCCCTTGGGGGTGTAGTACTTGGCCGTCGTCAGCTTCAGGGCCGAGCCGTCCTCGAGGGGGATCACGGTCTGCACCGAGCCTTTCCCGAAGGTCGGCATCCCCAGGACGATAGCCCTGCCGTTGTCCTGCAGGGCGCCCGCGAGAATCTCCGAGGCGCTCGCCGTTCCCTCGTTCACGAGGACCACCATGGGGACCGTGGGCTCGGTGCCGTCGTCCTTTGCGACGAACTTGTTCTCGATGGCCTTCACGCGGCCCTTCGTCGAGACGATGGTCCCCGATTTGAGAAACGCGTCGGAGGTCTTCACGGCCTGGTCGAGGAGCCCTCCCGGGTTGTTCCGGACGTCGATGACGATTCCCTTGAGGTCGCTGGACTTGCCGTTGATCTGCTGGAGGGCCTTCCGGAGCTCATCCACCGTCGATTCCTGGAAGGCGGAGATGCGGACATAACCGATATTGCCCTCGTACATGTTGTATTTCACGCTCTTGATCTTGATCACGGCCCGGGTGATGACGAAATCCTTGGGCTCTTTCATGTCCTTGCGGAAGATCGTCAGGGTCACCTTGCTGTTCTCGGGGCCCCGCATCTTCTTCACGGCGTCCTGGATGGTCATCCCCTTCGTGATCTGGCCGTCGATCTTCAAGATCCGGTCGCCGGCTTTGATCCCGGCCTTGAATGCGGGGGTGTCCTCGATGGGGGAAACGACCGTGAGCTGGTCGTTTTGCATGGCAATCACGATTCCCAGCCCCCCGAAGGTCCCGCTCGTGTCCACCTGGAGCTCCTTGTACTGCTCCGGCGTCAGGTAGGCGCTGTGGGGGTCCAGGGACTTGATCATCCCCGAGACGGCCTCGTCGATCAGCTTTTTCTGCTTCACCTCTTCGACGTAGTTCTTCTCGACCATGTCGAGTACTTCGTTGAAGAGCTTGAGGCTCTTGTACGTGGATGAGTCGACAGCCGACACCCGGCTGTCGCCATAGGGGCCGAAGACGATGAACAGCATGAGAAGAAGGCAGAGGGTTGCTAAAAGTTTACCCTTGGCATTTTTCATCGATGAAAACCTCCATAAAACCGCGAACATAATGCTTAATGATTAAAACTAGCACGTTTTCATGAAATGTCCACGAATATTTTAGGAGCAAAAAAGGTGTCCGAGTGAAAAAAAGTGTCTGAGTGTAGAGGGGCTTCGGGATTCCGGAATCCGGATGCCCGATTCCGGCCGCGAAGCGGCCTTTGGCTTGGGGCTTGTTGCTTGTCAATGCAGGATGCCCCGGGCGCTGACTTCCGCTCCGGGAATTGCCTGCCCCGGGGGTCGGGGCTGTACCCAGCGGCTCACGGCCTCGGCGAGGCGGCCGAAACAGGCCGCTGTTTTCGATCCGGCGTCGGTAAGGACGAGAGGCTCCTGGCGGAGAATGGAGCGCGGCACCGCTTCGTCCCGGCAGACGGGGCCCAGGTAGTCCAGGGGAAACCCCAGGAACCTCCGGCAGATCCCGTCCACATGGTGAAAGATTTTTTCACCCTCGCGCTCATCGGCCACTGCATTGGCGATGAGACTGAAGGTGTCCCGCCCGAAAACCTGGTGCAGGACCTTCATCATGGCGTACGCGTCGGTGATCGACGTAAGCTCCCGGTTGAGGACGACGATGTTGCGGGGGGCCAGCAGGTTGAACTGGAGGACCGTCTCGGCGATCCCCGCGCCCGTGTCGAGCAGGATGATGTCGTAGCCCTCCAGGGAGAGGACCACGGTTTTCACGATTTGTATTTTCTCGTAGAGCAACTGGGCCATCTCGCGCACGCCGGAGCAGGCAGGCAGGAGGTGGAAACCGCCCTTGACGGGGATAATGACATCTTCCGGGAGGGCATTGCCGAAGAGGATGTCCTTCAGGCTCAGCCGGGGGTGGACGCCCAGCATGATGTCCACGTTGGCGAGCCCGAGGTCGCAGTCCACCACGAGGACCTTCCGGCCCTGTGCGGCCAGGGTCGCGGCGAGGTTGACCGTGACGAAAGTCTTGCCGACGCCCCCCTTGCCGCTCGTGACGGTGGCGATGATGGGGCTGCTGTTGGGGCTCTGAGTCATCTTTTTGAGCAACCTAGGGTGCTTTCTGTGGCGGTAGTTTTATAAACCCCTGCTTGCGAAGATAGGAAGCGAGGAAGTGAGGAAGATCGGATAAGACATGCATTCCTGGATCGGAACTTTCTTTTCCGCTCTTCCGCTCTTCTTCACTTCCTAACTTCCTGCATTATCCGTCGGCACTGAGGCTGAACAGCGCCTCCCGCTCGTTTCGCGCCACCGCCTCCCGTTGACGGACCTGGGTCGAGGCCTGCGCGGGGTAGGAGATGCGATTCTTCCCGGCCTTCTTGGCCCGATACAATTCACTATCGGCTCGTTTGAAGAATTCTTCAGTATCCATCGGGTTCGACGGCTCGAAGGCGGCAAGACCGAAACTCGCCGAGACCTGGACGGCCATCTTCCAGGTGAAATGGGCCGTGAACTCCCGGAGGCGCCTGGCGATGCCGATTGCGTCCAAAAGCGACGTTGCGGGCATGATGGCGGCGAACTCGTCGCCTCCGTAACGGCAGACGAAGTCCGTGGGACGAAGCTTATCGCGGATGAGACCGCCCATCTGGATGAGAAACCGGTCGCCCTCATCGTGGCCGAGCCGGTCGTTGATTTCCTTGAAATTGTCGAAGTCGATGATCATGAGGCTGCAGGGCAGCCCCGTTCGCCGTGCCCGTGCCATCTCGATCTCGAGCTGGATCGAGAAGAACCTCTTGTTGTAGAGCCCCGTGAGATCGTCGCTCAAGCTGAGCGACTTCAATTGCCTGTTCTCGCGCTTCAACCTGGCGATCAGGCCGATAAGATCCTCGCCCGGGTCGACGACGAGGTTGGCCGTTGAGGCAAGAAATTCCCGGTCCTTCGCTGAGAGCCCGTCGGCCAGGATGACAAAGGCCTCTGTGGGGGAACCTTTACCGGGGCGCAGCCAGGCCTTGAGCGTCCGGCTCTCCCCGAGAATCGCGTTGAGAGACCGGCGCTTTTTAGCGCTGGGAGACTTTGAATTTGTTCGCTTTTTCTCTTTCGGCGTGGTCGGCATGGATCTCGGGATCGTCATTGCGGGCATGGCGATGCAATCTCTCAGAATTGCATTATCGCCAATGCCCTTGCGCAATGACCGGTTTTAAAAGAAGTTGTGCAAGAAGGGTGCCGTGCGGCGGGCTGAGAGGGGGTATAGGGTATAGGGGAATGGTGGTTACGGATCTCTTTTCTTTACCCGAGACCCGAAACCCGATTCCCGATGCCCTGTCTTATGGCAGCTTCATGTTCCGGCGCTGCATCTCCGCCCGGACCTCGGCGCGGCGGCTGCGTAAATCTTCCGTGCCGCCTCCTCCTCCCACGGGGGTTGTTGTGGAGATGCCCACTCCACCCCCGCTGCCACCGCTGCTTCCCCACCCCCAGCCTCCTCCGCCGATGCCGATGCTGATTGCCGAGCCGGAGCCGGAGCGTTCGGTGCGATCGATCTCTTCGGTGAGGCGGTAGTAATAGAGCGTGAGCTCGTCGTTGTCCATCTTCCGGTAATCCTGGGTCAGGAGAGCCCCTGTCTCGCTTTTCGTTTGAGTCGCGCAGCCGGACAGGCCGAGTGAGACCAGCAGGACAAGGAGGGCAACAACAGCCGATGCCGTTTTCATGGTCTGCATGACCGTTCCTTTCCTTTTTGTTTTGAGGGAAGTATAGAGGGTTCTGCGGGGCGTTGTCAATTCACAACCGACAACATCTCCCTCCGTCAGCGCGATGCGGAGGCGGTCTGCAGGGTGGGCCGTTTGCCGCTGCGGGCTTTTCGATACTCCCAGGGGGCAACCGGTGCAGGATTCCCCCAGAGACCGGCCCGGGCGGCACGGGCCTGCAGCTCGAGTTCGGCCAGGCGCCTGTCGCGGGAGAATCGCTTGAAGTGCCAGGCGTAGCCGGCCCGGAGGATTTCCTCGTTGAGGCAGCGGTCTCCGACGTGCACCCAGGCGACGATGCGGCCATAGCGGTCGCGAGTCACGGGATCGACCTCGACGACCTTGCCGAAAGACAGCTGCGAGGTGAAGGTTTTCGCTTTCTGTCCGAAGGCCTGGTGCTTTTCGGGACAGTCGATGCCGTAGAGACGGATCCTGACGGCCCTGCCTTCATGAAGAACGGAGATCGTGTCCCCGTCGGCAACGGAGCAGACGCGCCCGGACCACCCGTGAGCCGGGAGGGCCGAGAAAAGCAGAAGGAGCAGGATGGGCAAGAAAAGGCACGGATTTCCCTTCATGCTGTTTCTATCGGTTGCAAACCGCCCTTCTTGATTCTTTTGCCCTGCACGTTACACGCTACACGCGGTGTAGAATTTTCAGAGGGGGATGCAGGGGTTTTTTTATGTGAAGAAAGCGTGGATTTGATGCGCGGCGGGATGGTATAAGGAAAGCAGCCGGGACGTACCCGGCTTTTCAGTACCGGGCAGCTTCGCTGCAGGCTAAAGGCTAAAGGCTAAAGGCATGAGGAGAGCAGGGTGGAATTTCTTTTTGCTGTTCACATTAAGCCGTTGCCTTAAACCGTGACCAGGGCCTTATTGGAATAACGGTTGGCAATCGTTTCGAATCAGGAGCACGGACTATGGGAACGCTGTATTTTGATGACTTCAAGGTCGGCGACCGATTCGAGTCGCCGGGCATGACGGTGACGGAGGGCCAGATCATCGACTTTGCCATGCACTTCGACCCGCAGGTCTTTCACGTCGATGCCGAGGCGGCGAAGGCGACCCCTTACGGGGGGCTTATCGCGAGCGGTATCCACACCATTGCCCTCACGTTCCGCCTTTTTCTGATGACGGGCGCCCTCAACGCAGAAAACAGCCTGGGCTCCCCGGGGTTCGACGAGCTGAAATGGCTCAAGCCCGTCCGGCCCGGCGACACGCTGCGCGCCGCTGGCGAGGTTCTGGAAATCAGGCCCTCGAAGTCCGGCGACCGGGGCATCGTGAGGCTCCGCTACTCCACAACCAACCAGAAGGGCGAGACGGTCTTTACGGTCATCGGCAACCAGATCGTCCGCCGCCGGCCGCCGGTCAAGGAGTAAGAGCCCCGCCATGACGTTCCCGTTCCGCCCGAGGGATATCATCCTGCTTGCCGTCGTGTTCTCGTCGATGGCGGCGGGCATCTGCTGCCCGCAGGTCTTCGTCTTCCTGCAGCCTTATCCGCTTCTGTGCCTCATGATCCT
>DCVI01000158.1 GCA_002327315.1 Syntrophaceae bacterium UBA2192
CCTCGATGCTCTTCCTGTACGTGGGGCACCTGCTCGACGAGATGCTTCAGACGCCCCCGACCTTCATGCTGGGGATGTTCTTCCTGGCACTGCTGCTCTGCATCGGCAGGCTCTACAAGGACGCCTGGGACCGGATCGAACGCAGGCCCAAGGCCAGGGGATAAAGGATCGAGGCAAAAGAAATTTCCCAGTTACCCAATTACTAATCAACCAATTACTGTTCGAGTGAGAAAGGTCCTCCCATAAAAAACCCGCCCGGATTCAATCTGTGGCGGGTTTTTCTTTCCCTTGTTCCTGAAACCCGAAGCCTGATGCCGGAAGCCCGGCGGCGCAATGCGCCGCCTTAAAGAATTTCCATGATCACTTTGCCCACTCCTTTCTCAACCATGTTGAGCTTTTTCGCAATGCCATAGGACAGGTCCACGTCGCGCCCTTCGATGAAGGGCCCACGGTCCGTCACGACGGCCCGGACGATCTGGCTCGTAGCGGGGTTCGTCAATTCCACTTTTGTCCCGAGGGGAAGCGTCCGGTGGGCAATCGTGCTGGCATACATGTTATAAATCTTGCCGTTTGCCATGGGCCTGCCGTGATACTCTTTCCCGTACCAGCTGGCAACCACTTCGGAGCGCTCACCGGCTTCGGGTGTCACCTTCTCTGCAACGTCCGGTATCCTGGCACGGATCTTCTGACCCGGGCGGATGCGGTCCGGGTTCGTGAGCTTGTTCGTTTTCGCGAGCTCCTCGACGGTGGTCCCGAAGGTATCCCGGGCCAGCCCCCAGAGAGTGTCTCCCCGCTTCACGGTATATTCCGTCCATTGAGCTTTCGTTTTCGGGGCTTCTGCATCCTTTGCGGAGTCCCTGGCTGCCGATCGCTTTTCCTGGAGCACCGACTGAAAGGATCCCGGCCCCTTGACCTCGGCTCCTTCCTTGATGATCCATTTTCCCGTCTTGCCAGAACGCCCGACGGCATTGGGGTTGACTTGCCGGAATTCGTCCCAGGTCATTCCCAGCGTCTTCGTGACCCGATCAATCGTGTCACCTCCTTGAATCTTGTAGGTGTCCACGCAGTCCTCCGTAGTGGTTTTATCTTATCGCCGATTGGCATTCAGATTGTTTTTCATTCGTCAGCAGGATTCGTGCCATCGGCGAAGACCTCCGGGCGAACTCTGGCTCGTCATACCGGGGATCGCACATGGAACTTGACGGCCTATGCCAGAACTGTACAATACTTGAACTATAGAAAGGGGGAATGAGCGGTGCCGACTTATGAATTCCGTTGTGAGGACTGCGGGCGAGCGTTCACGATTGTCATGAGCATGGCGGAACGCGACAAGGGTAAAATCAGATGCCCCGCCTGCAAAAAAAAGAATGTGAAACAGCAGATGACCACGTTCCAGACCAAGACGAGCAAGAAGAGCTAGCTGGCTGGCTGCCCCCGGAGAGAGGCAGCCGGTCCCTGCCCTACGGCGTCATCTTGTTTTCACGGAGATAATCCGCAGCAAGGAGAAGGGCCAGGGCCGTCTTGCTGTCAACGATCCTGCCATCCCGGATCATGCGCAATGCATCGGGTAGCCGGCATGTCATGGTCTCGATGAACTCGTCTTCATCAGGCGGAAGCGGCGCCCGGATGAGCTCGAAGGCCAGATAAAAATGCATGAACTCGTCCGCATACCCGGGAACGAGATACCCGCCGAACAGCTTCACAAGCCTGCCTGCCTTAAAGCCCGCTTCTTCGGCAAGCTCCCTCTGTACGCATTCCTCCGGGGATTCATCCCCCTTGTCCATGGTCCCCGCAGGAATCTCGATCAGCGATGCCCCTACCGCATGGCGGTGCTGACGGATGAGCACGATCTGCCCGTCGCCGATGTACGGGACAACGCCGATGGTGGGCCGGTGCTCGACCCGTCTTCTCCGGACGACCCTGCCGTTCGGCAGTTTCACATCGTCCTCAAACAGGTTGAAAACAGGGCCTTTGTATACCAGCTTCGATTTTCCGCTGTCGGCTTTTCTGTCGCTCATCACCCGCTGCCTCACTTCCTGACGACGAGGATCGGAACCCGTGACTCCCCGTGGAGCACGGCGAAGGTGACGCTTCCCATCACCGAGCCGATGCCGCTCTTTCCGTGGGATCCCATGACCAGCAGGTCGGCCTTAGACCGGCGGGCTTCCTTCAGGATCTCCTCGGCCGGATGCCCCGTCCTGATGACGATCTCGGGCTCGATTCCGCTCTGCTCACAAAGTCTGGACGCGTCGGCAAGGTATGCCCCTGCAACCTGCATCAGGTAGTCCTCGACGGACTCGGAAATCCGGGTCGGCGAGTCTGAGGCACGCATCGTGCGACCCACATAAAGGCGGTTGTCGATCACACCGACGAGGGCGAGCTTCGCCCCCATCTTCTTCGCCATTTCGATGGCAACCTTGAGCGCCCGAACAGACGTTTTTGAGCCATCCGTAGCCATCAGAATCCTCTTGATCATCTGTTTGCCTCCCTGTCTTTTGTTAACATTCACGAATAGCTTGTAAATTTTTCAACGCAAGGCTAAAGGCTTCAGGCCACAGGCGACAGAAGCAGACATAGTCAAGGGATAAGCCTGTAGCCTGTCACCTGTTTCCTGTCAATTCCGTGTATAAGCGCCTGCCGATCTCCATCCCGCGGTCGATGAAATCAGGACCATACTGTCGCCCGGTTGAACTGCGGAAGGTCTCCCGGATCCTCTCGACCCCCTCCAGCCCCTTGAGAAACCGGCTGAGGACCTTCGAGAGGGGAACATCTCGCCTCGACACCATATCCCAGAGCATTTCTGAGAAGTTGTCGGGCCCCCATCGGAATTTGTCGGCGTCGTAGAGCGCGTCGGAGAGCAGCTGCCATGCAGGGTCATCCAGAGGTGGCACCGGCCGGAAGGCCTCGTGGTTCGCGATGGCGCCGGCTATCGCGTAGCGCTCGGCCTCGCTGAAATCGAAATCACGAAGAATCCGCTCAGCTTCTTCAGCCCCCTTCCTGGCGTGATCCTTCTCCTCCCGTTTGATGTCGTGAAGGACGCCGGCCACATGGGCCAGGGCAACGAGCCGATGGGCCCGATCCCCCGGGTTTTCTTTTTGACGCTCGACGAGAATGATCGCTCCGGCATCGACGGCCACCTTCGTGACATGGCTGAGCCCGTGACCGAGCCGGTCCGGGTCGGCCCCGAGGACGGTGATGGCCTTCGTCACGAGAGGGTGTTCTCTGAAGAGACGGCTGGAGGTTTCTACCGCTTTTTTCTGCTCGCCGTAAAAGGAGGGCTCCCCCACTTCTCCGGTGATCCGCCGGGCAATCTCCTGCGCATGCCGATATTCCTGTCTCACGCTCATAGACGATATTTAATGGGCCTTTTGATTTTTTATATTACCACAACCGGTCGGTTTCAGGACAGGCATTTCGGGGGAGCATAGACGTTCGGGTTACGTTGTGAATCCCAACTTCTCAACGTATGAACTTATCAACTTGTCAACTTCTTCACTTCTTTTCCAGGAGTGTCAGGGAATACGCATGAGAACACGGACGAGCCTCTCCAGGTGACGCAGGGTACTGCACTCCATGACCACATCGCAGAGACGCACATAACGCTTCATCTCCGAGTCGCCAGTACCCCACATGGGAGGCGTTTCGGGGTTCAGCCAGATGAGGCGGCGGCAGCGCTCGGCGATTTTCTTCAGCAGCTCATCGGCCGGGTCGCCATAGTTGCTGCGGGCATCGCCCAGGATGATGACCGTCGTTTTGCCCGTGACCGCATCCAGGTGCCGGTTCGTGAAATCCCAGAAGGCGCTCCCGTAGTCGGTCCTTCCCATGTGAATGTCGAGCCCTTCGCCGGTCCGCAGCCGCTCCACGGCCTCCGCGATGGGGCAGGTATCGAAGATGTGGCTGACCTCGAGAAGGCTCGAGCAGAAAACGAAGGAGCGGACCCGGGCGACCACCTCGTTGAGACCGTAGAGCATGAGCAGACAGAACCGTACCGCCGTCGACATGGAGCGGCTCACATCGCAGAGGATCACCACGTCCGGGCGGTTCATCCGCTTTTTCTTCCATCGCGTCTCGAAGAGCAGGCCCCCGTGATGCATGTTTGCCCGGAGAGTCTGTTTGAAATCCAGGGCGCCCCGTTTCGCCCTGCGCCTCCTGCGGGAGTAGCGCTCGTTCATCCGTTTTACGAGCTTGCGGATGAGAAAGTGCATGCGATCGTAGTGCCGCTCCTCCAGTTCCGTGAGCCTGACGTCCCAGAGATATCGCTCGATGATCCGTTCGGTGCTCTCCCGGGCAAAGATGCCGTACTGTTCCTCGACAAAGCGCCGCACCATGTCGATGAGCGCATCCCTGCCCTGCTCCAGCTGCCGCGCCGCCGCGGCGCCGGCTCCGCCTTGCCGGTAAAGATCGGCCACGAAACGGTCCAGCTGATCCAGTTGCAGTGTTTGGAGGATCCTCGATGTGAAGATCCCGCGCTGGGTGAAATAACGGATGGACTGAAGATCCACGGACCGGGCTGCGTCCCGGACGGCGAGTGCAATTCCGCCCAGGTCGCCCTCCCTGATCATCCCCCCGATGCCCGGAATGGGCATGTCTCCCGGTTGCTGCTGCTCGTTGGTTTCCTGTCCGGCTGCAAAGTCTGTCGCCAGGGTCTGGAAGGTAAAGAACCTCTCGAAACAGTCGTCGAAGATCTCCTTCTCGGCAGCGGACTTCGCGAGAGTGGCCGCAAGGCTGCTCTTGACGATCTGGCGGTCTCCGTACCCGGAGATCGCCAGGGCTTGCGCGGCGTCGATGCTCTCCGAGACCGACACGGGGACTCCCGCGCCGCGCAGGGACACGATGAAATCGTTCAACACACGGTCCATCAGGCCGTTTCCTTCAGGGCCTTGTCGACGAGCAGAAAGAGCTTTTCATCGACGGCCCGGATGTCCTCCTCGAACTTGAGGAAGGTATTGAGAGTCTTGCGGGTCAGGTCCCGGTCGAGGCCCTCGGCGTGCAGCAGGATCAGGGCCCGGGCCCAGTCGATGGTCTCACTGATGGAGGGCGCTTTCTTGAGCTCGAGCTTTCTCACCTCGTGGATGAACGTCACCAATTGCCTCTCCAGGAGATCGGGGATCTCGGGCACGTGGAGGCGGACGATCTCCCGCTCGAGTTCGGGAGCGGGGAACGGGATGAAGAGGTGCAGGCAGCGCCTCTTCAGCGCCTCGCTGAGTTCGCGGGTGCTGTTGCTGGTGAGAAATACGTAGGGCTTCGTCCGCGCCGTCACCGTGCCGATCTCGGGGATCGACACCTGGAAATCGGATAGGATCTCCAGCAGAAAGGCTTCGAACTCCTCGTCTGCCTTGTCCACTTCGTCGATGAGGAGCACGGCGCCCCGTTCCTCCTGAAGCGCCTTGAGAAGCGGCCTCGGCTCGAGAAACTGGGGAGAGAAGAAGATGTCCTCGTATCGGTGCAGCGTCCGGATCGACTCGCCCAGGTCGCTCTCCTTATCGATGACCTGATCGAGCTTGTCCCGCAGCAGCTGGGAGTAGAGAAGCTGTTTTCCGTACTTCCACTCGTAGAGCGCCTTCGACTCGTCGAGCCCCTCGTAGCACTGCAGCCGGATGAGCGGCACGTCCATGAACTGGGCCGCCTTTTTCGCCAGCTCCGTCTTCCCCACTCCGGCAGGCCCCTCGACGAGGACCGGCTTCTCCAGGTGAAAGGCCAGGTAGACCGTCGTCGCGATATCCGTGCTGCAGATGTAGCCCGTGCTCTTGAAGCCCTCGTTCACCTGGTCGACCGTTTCGAATTTCCCGGTTTGATCCCTCATGATTTCTCCATCCCGATCAGAAGTGTATCTCCCCATTTGCGCAGACGGGCCCGCGATGCGTACATCCCGAGCCCGATAAGCCGGGCGATATCGTCCCCCGACGCATCCGGACCGGCGGGCCTGCGGCCTGGTGACTCTTCGAGGATTCCCCTGATGGATTCCTGCAGCGTTTCCGCGATGAGGTGAAAGGCGACGATCCGGGCCTCCACATCCGCGCCCCGCTTCCCGCCGTCGAGATCCCTTGCGGCGCCCCGTGCAACCTGTCTTGCCGTCTCCAGCAGGGCCGCGAATCCGCCGATGCGCTCCTTCACGTCGTTCTCGATCTTCCCCTTGCTCTCCCGCAGCCTGCGGATCGCCTCCCTCAGCTCCCGGTCCAGCCCCCCGAGGATGGCCCCTGACAGCAGCGTATCTTCGGCCACCCGGAACGGCTTCGAGAGCTCTTCCCAGGCCCGGCCCTTTCGGCCGAGGATGGAGGTTTCGGGCAGGTCGCATCCCTCGAGCCGGATCTCGCAGTGCGGGGACGGCCTCAGGGTTCCCAGGGCCGGCATTTCACGAACGGTGAGCCCGGGGGTTTCCCTCGGGACAATAAAAGCCGTAAAGCCCTTTTTCCCTCCCCGCTCACCGGTCACGGCAAATACGATAAAGAGATCGGCCAGGGGACCATTGGTGAGCCATGCCTTTTCCCCATGGAGCACATAGGATCTTCCCTTTTTCACAGCCGTCGTGCGGATCCGCTTCGGGTCGCTGCCGGCCCCCGGCTCGGAAAGGGCAATAGAGGCCGTCCATCTGCCGGCGGCCATCCCGGGCAGGATTTCTTTTTTCTGTTTGCCGTTTGCGGCGCCTGCGATGAGTACCTTTCCGACGATCAAATGAACCATCCAGGAAAAGGCAAGCCCGGGCCTGCCGCCTCTCGCGACGAAGGCCTCCACGGCCGGAAGGATGTCGGAAAAGCGGGCCCCTTCTCCCCCGAACGCGGCAGGGATGCTCCAGCCCAGAAGGCCGCGTTTGGCCATCTTCCCCCAGATCTTCCCGGGGCTACCGCAACGCCCGAGGTCTTCATGCACAGACAGCTCCTCGCCTGCAAAGCGTATCGCCTGGGCGGTCAGTCGCGTATGCTTTTCTTTCTTTTCCCGTCGAACCTGCATCGCTTGCCTCATTTCATGCGTTCGCCCCGAATTTCACGAAGAAGGATTTCAGGATCTTCTTGAATGCCTCGACCTCGCTCTCCGTGAAATCCGCCTTGATCTGCTCGTTCACCCGGTTGATTACGGCCCTCGCCCGTTCGATCTCCCCGCCTCCCTTATCCGTGATGAAAACGTGCGAGGCCCTCCGATCCGCCGTGCTTGCATTGCGCTTCACGAAGCCCGCCCGTTCGAGCCGGTCTACAAGCCCCGTCAGGGTCGAGTTGTCGAGGGTGAGCACCTGGCTGAGCTCAGACATGGTCTGCCCGTTCTTTCTCTTCAGGAGAAAAAGGATCCCCGACTGTGCGGGCGTGATGGTGACCCCGTCTTCGGAAAAGACATTCTTCAGGTAGGTTCTCAGCTTCTGCTGAGCGGTGAAAACAAGATAGATCAGGCGGTCGTCCTTCGGCATCGGGGCATCTTCTCTCTTGGTTTTTCCGATTTTCATCGCTTCCGAGCATCCTCGCTTCCGCGCTTCCATCTTTATTTGGCATGCCAAATAAATACTGTCAATTATTATTTTGCATGCCCCATACGGGGGCAGCACGATGCGTGCGACGAGTTGGATCGTTAAGGAATGGACTACAGGAACTGCTTGCCTGTGATGCTGTCCAGGACCACTTCGATCAGGCTCGTCCGCTGCAGGGATTTCTCATCGTAGTCGCCCCCGCTTCCCCCATAGTGCGCCATGATGACATCGAGGCCGGCTTTCTTTGCTTTGTCGTCATCGACGATCCGGGCCCTGCCGAACCCGATCACGCTGCGATACTTCGCTGCCCACCGGCACGGCGTATCGCCCCGTACGATCCGGGAGTCTATGTCGACTTCGATGCAGACCCGGTCGTTCTTTTTCAGCATGTCGATCTTCCTGCCCTCCGCGGCACAATGGAAGTAAAGGCGCCCGTCCCGGTAGCCGTAATTCATGGGGACCACGTAGGGGTACTGCCCGTCATAAAGACCGAGTCGGCAGACGAGCCCTTTCTCCAGGATTTCCTGAATTCCCGCTTCGTCCCGGATCTCTCTTTCGCGTCTCCTCATCCTTTTTCACCTTTTCGCCCGGGGGTTGCGCAGAGGTCGCGAACTGCGTCAGAAAAACAAAAGCCCACCGTGACGTGGGCTTCTGTGTGGTCGTTCCGTCTCCCTTACTTCAGACCTTCGAGAACGCCCTGGAAGAAATCGTGGTGCTCCTCCTCGTCCGCGAGGATCTTCTTGAAGAGCTGTGCCGTCGTGATGTCGCCTTCCTTTTCGGCAACCTCGATGGTCTGCTTGTAGAGCTTGATGGCTCCTTCTTCGTCCTTCATGTCTTTGGTCAGCATCTCCTTGAGGGTCTTGCCGACAAAAATCGGCTCCGGCTTCGTGGTTGGAATCCCCCCGAGATAGAAGAGCCGTTCGGCGATGGTTTCGGCATGCTTCATTTCCGCGACGGCCGTTTTCTTCAATTCGTCTTTTACGGCGTAATGGGGAATGCCGGACCACTGAACGTGCTGCCACATGTACTGAACCGACACCTGGATCTCCCGGGCGATCCCCCTGTTCAAAAGCTCCAACAGTTTCTTGCTGGCCATGGATTGCCTCCTTTTCATGTTGTTCTGTATTTTTATCGATGATCGTTTGCCGGATACCTGAAAGGAAAGCCCCGCCCATCGGGGTTGGGCTTTACCTGCACGGTACGGATTGTGGCAGGATACAGCCCCAAACGTCACCTATAAAATAAAAGATATTTCTGCTTTCGTCAACGAGTTTGACCGGACGGCAGGGTCCGCGCGGAGATCAAAAAGAAACCCCGCTCCATGACGGAACGGGGTTTCTTTTTCCCGGTCATCCGGAAACCGTTACTTCTTTTTTGCTTTGGGCTTTGCCTTTGCCTTGGGCTTCGCTGCCTTCTTCACTACTTTCGCAGGCTTCGCCTTCGCCTTGGGCTTTGCGGCCTTCTTTGCGGGTTTAACATTCTTCTTCGGGGCAGCCTTCACCTTTTTCGCCTTTGCGGGTGTCTTCGCCTTCTTGGCGGGCTTTGCAGCCTTCTTCATTTTTGCCTTTCCTTTCTCCATGGGGATGTCACAGCAGATCAGTTCACCGACGACACAGTCGCAGCTCTCGTCAACAGCGACGACGAGACCGCACAGCTCACAAGTGAACAGATCACCCTTCCTCGCTTTTGCCATCTTGATCTCCTCCTTGGTTGTTGTGTTGCTTGTTGTCGCGCATTTCTCTTCAGGAGTACTATTCATCTATACGAATTTTTTCTGTATTTCAAGCATTTTCTGCGCTCGAGGCCCGCCCGCACAGCTTCCCCGTCTCCCTCTGTTTTTCTTCCGGCGGTACCGCACCGCAGATCGCACCCGCAAAGCAAGTCCCCTGGCCATTTTGCGGACATCGAAGTATTCGCACTTCCAATGAAGGCAGCGATCTTCTTTGCACCGCTTCCTCTATTTGCCGTATTGTCTATTGAAAAATATTGTTGCCTGTGCGAAATTAATTTTGCCGGACAATTCTACCCGGCACTCGCAGTTCTCTGTTTTTTTACAAACAACCGCATCAAAATATGGACACCGACGGAGAGCACCATGGGCCGGTTTAAAAAATGGATCATTGGCGCCGTTGTCTTTTTCGTTCTCTTCACGATCGTCGGCTTTTTTGTCATCCCGCCCATCGTGAAGTCTTACCTTCTTGAAACACTCTCGAAGACCCTCAATCGCCAGGTGAGCCTCTCCGACATCAGCCTCAACCCGTACACGCTGACAGTCACTCTGCGCGGGTTTGAGATCAAGGAGCCGCAGAGCGATAAAACGTTTGTGTCACTCGACGAGTTGGTGGTCAACCTCGACATCCGTTCGATATTCAAGCGGGCGCCCGTCATCGAGGAATTCATCGTCCGCAAGCCCTATGTTCGCCTCGTCCGGAACAAGGACAAGACGTACAACTTCTCCGATCTGCTTGCGTTGATGAAGGAAGAGCCGAAGGACGAGAAGAAGGAGCCCGCTCTCTTCGCTGTCAACAACATCGTCGTCGAGAACGGAAGCATCGATTTCATCGACGGCCCCTTTGACACGACGCACACCGTCCGGGAGATGAACATCGGGATCCCCTTTGTATCCAACATCCCGGAGTATATCGACACATACGTGCAGCCCCGGTTTGCCGCAGCGATCAACGGCGATCCCTATTCCCTCGAGGGCAAAACCAAGATCTTCAAGGACACCCACGAGACGATTTTCAACATCTTGATCGAGGACTTTGACATCCCCTTCTACCTGGCCTACATCCCGCACGAGTTGAATATCTCCGTCCCCTCGGGCAAACTGGATGTGCAGTCGACGGTCACCTTCTCCATGTCGCCCGATAAGCATCCCGTCGTCTCCGTTGCCGGTAACGTGGCGCTGCGGGACTTCGCCCTCCAGGACCGGAAAAAGAATGCGATCGCCGGGCTGAAGCGCCTCGACGTGGTCATGGCTGCCCTGGAACCGCTTCAGTCGAAATTCCACTTCGCGAAGATCGCGGTCGACTCCCCCGAGCTGAACGTCCGCCGGGACAAGAGCGGGACGATCAACCTTCTGACCCTGGCGCCGGCGAACAAAGAGGAACCGAAACCGGCCAAGGCGGAGGCGAAGGCTGAAGAAAAGCACCTGCCCATCCTGATCCTGGACGATTTCGATCTGAAGAGCGGAAAGATCGCCTATCGGGACGAAGTGCCGTCCGAGCCGATCAACTCCCTGATCCAGGACATCAACGTCAAGGGGGAAAAGATCTCCACGGTAAAGGACAGCCAGGGAAAGCTGTCGGTCTCGATGGACTTAAACAAGGGCAAGGGCTCCCTCGCCGTCAACGGGCCCGTCGGCCTCAACCCCGTCTTCGCCAATCTCGATGTCGACCTGAAAAAGATGCGGATCCGTCCCTTCCAGGAGTACTTCACGGAATACTTCCGCGTCAATTTCACCGATGGAGACATCTCCGCCAAAGGGACTTTCTCGGCGAGCAAACCCCCGGAGAAGGAGATGTCGATCAAGTACGACGGGAATCTCCTCCTTGCGCGCGTCGGGACAGTGGCCAAAGTCGGCGGCGAAGATTTCATCAAATTCAAATCCCTGTTTATTAACAGCCTGAGTGGGGGCTATAATCCTCTCTTCGTCCGGATCAAGGACATCGCTCTAGCCGATCTCTACGCCCGGATCATCGTCAACGACGACGGCACCCTGAACCTGCAGAACGTGGTCAAGCAGGAAGCGGCCGGTCAGGAGGAAGCTGCCGAGCCGAAACCCGCGCCGCCGAAGATAGAGGAACAGGCGCAGCCGGAGGAAAAACAGGAATACCTGGGCGACATCCTGGCAAAGAACATCGAGATCAGCCGCATCACGCTCCAGAACGGCACCATTGTCTTTGACGATCGCCATATCAAACCTAATTTTTCGTCAACGCTTACGGAGCTTACGGGGAGAGTCACCGGCGTGACCTCGATCACAACGAAGCCGGCCGATGTGGACATCAGGGGAAAAATCGGGCGGCACATCCCCATGGAGATCACCGGAAAGGTCCACCCCTTCAAGAAGAATCTCTTCGTGGATCTCAAGGCATCCCTGCGAGACTTCAACCTGAGTCCCCTCACCCCCTATTCGGGAACATACGCGGGATACAAGATCGAGAAGGGCTCTCTCTCCTTCGACCTCAAATACCTGATCTCCGACATGAAGCTCGATGCGGAGAACAAGGTGGTCATCGATCAGCTCACCCTTGGCGACCGCGTGGAAAGCCCCCATGCCACCAAGCTGCCTGTGGGCCTTGCCATCGTGCTTCTGAGGGACAGCGAGGGGAAGATCAACCTGGACATCCCCGTAACGGGCCGCATCGACGATCCGGAGTTCAGCGTCTGGCGTATCGTCCTGCAGGTCATCGTCAACCTCCTCACAAAGGTGGCCACGGCTCCTTTCGCCCTGCTGGGGTCCCTCTTCGGTGGCGGTGAGGAACTGAGCTACATCGAGTTCGATGCCGGCTCGAGCACCCTGCCGGAACCGGGCGAGAAAAAAATCGAGACGCTTGTGAAAGCCCTGAAGGCGAAGCCGGCTCTGAAGCTCGACATCGTCGGCGGCGTGGACATGGAGCGGGACCGCGAGGGGCTCCTCCGCGACCAGTTCCAGAGGAAACTCAAGGCCCAGAAGCTGAACGACCTCGTCCGGAAGGGTGAAAAGGTGGAGTCCGTCGACGCGATCGCCATCGAGCCGCAGGAATACGACCGGTACCTGAAGAGGGCCTACAGTGCCGAAAAGTTCCCGAAGCCGAGGAACATCGTGGGGATGGAGAAAGGCCTGCCCAACGAGGAGATGGAGAAGCTCATGATGACCCACATCGTCGTCAAGGAAGACGATCTGCGTCTCCTGGCGATGAAGCGGGCAGAGTCGGTATCGGATGCCATCATGGAAGAAGGGGAATTCGATGCAGGGAGGGTTTTCGTCGTCGAACCGAAGACGCTGGAGCCCGAGGCGAAAAAGGACGTGAAGAAAAGCCGCGTCGATTTCAAGCTGAAATAGCCTGGGCAGCCTCGGAAACTGACTACCGTATAGGCGCCCTCTCCCTTGAGGGGAGAGCGGTGTCGTGAGCCTGTCGAACGGGGTCGGGGTGAGGGTGACTGATCCATTCCTCTTGTCGGAGAGGGTCAGGGTGAGGGAGACAACTCCCTTGCCTCTTACGGAAGAGAGCCGGGATGAGGGTGAAAATTCGGTTTCTCATCCTGACGGGGGGTGCGCCTGCCTAAGCGCTCTCAGAAGAGGTTTTACGCTGCGCGCGCTTTGCCTTGATAAAGATGACGATGCCGAAAAAGACGAAAACGCCTCCGACGATGAGCTGCCGGATCTCGTCGCCGTCCATCTGATCCTGCAGAATTTTCATCACCGCGGGAATGATGGCGGCCAGTCCGTAAAATACAAACAACAGCGCCGTGATGGACCCGACGCCGCCGAGTTTTCCCACCGGGAGCTTCACCTGCATCCTGCCCTCCGGCTTTTCAGGCGCTGGAGGATGGGCGGGGCCCGTTGCTTCGGCCCTCTGTGGTTTTCCCCTGGCCGTTTTGTCCTGCCCCGCCAGGTACCAGAGGATCTCATCCCGCTCCCCGGACGTTTTTACGGTTTTGAGCCTTTGGATCAGTTTAAGCCGCTCTCTTTCATCCATGGCGACGCCCCGGTTGGAGTGTTTCTAGGGTGACTGCTTTTTTCCTATCTACACCAAAACGATTCGGAAGGCAATGATCGGGAACTGCGTTCCCGGGGAATTGGGAACTGGGTATTGGGAATACCATCTGTCGATTCTATCTTGTCATTTCGAGGAGCGAAGCGACGAAACAATCTCAAGGATATGTCTCAAACGTAGATTGCCCCGCCTGTTAATACCCTATACCTTAATCGTCCTCTCCCCTCGAGGGAGAGGACCGAGGTGAGGGGGACTGATCCCCGCACCTTTTTTCACCCTCACCCCAACCCCGTTCGACAGGCTCACGACACCGCTCTCCCCTCAAGGGAGAGGGAGATTATGGAAGGGGCTTGCTAGAGACTCGGCTCCTAAGAAACAGTTCGAATCGGTCGAAGAAAATCCCCCTCGCTCCCCCTTTTGCAAAGGGGGAAGGATGATGACTCCCTCCTTTGACAAAGGAGGGTTGGGGAGGATTTTATAAGCATGTTTCTTCCATCGATAACCCCGGACGAAGTCGGGGTTTGTTGCTCGCAATGACACTGTTATTTTATTTCTTCACTCAGACACTCAGACACTTCTTCTCACTCAGGCACTTCCGACATCTTCTTGGCTGTTGGCTGTCGACTGCTGGCTGTCGGCTGTTGTCCCTACCCCCTCGTCCCTGGTCCCTTATTTCTCTTCACTCAGACACTGTCTTTTATCACTAGTCACAAACCACTAGCCACTAGCCACTAGCCACTTTTTTCTTCCACCGGTCACTGATCACCGGTCACCGGTCACTTTCTTTTATACCCGTATCTCGCCTCGAATATGGGCGCTGTCAGGTTGTCCACGGGAACGTAATCATCGGTAAGGATCACCGATGGGCGTTCGCGGAGGATCTGCTGGAGACTATCCTGGGGCACGATATGGGCAGTCATGGCCTTTCCCGCCCTTGCGCCGATGACGCGCGCCAGATCCCCCATGTCCCACTTCTTCGGGCTCGCGACAACGACACAGGTGGCAATCCCGAGACGCCGAAGCTCCGGCGCCAGGACCAGCAGGTTGACGTTTCCCTTTCCGAAGACCTCCTCGAGGGTGCGTATGTAGGACGGCAGAAACAGGCCCTCGGTGACGCTGTCTATCAGGTTGGCAATGAGGAATCCATCGGGTTTGAGGAGTTCCTTCATCTGTTGAGTAAACTCCTTTGTCGTCAGGTGGTAGGGGATGGAAAGGTCATTGAAGGCGTCCCCGAAGATGAAGTCGTAACGCCCCTTGTCCTTCGAGTTCATGACAAACCAGCGCCCGTCCTCGTTGAAGGAGCGGATAGTCGTGCTGCGGGGCAGGCCCAGGTATTCGTAGACGACACGGGTAACCTCCGGGTCGATCTCCACGACGTCGATCCGGGCACCGGCATATTTCGCCTCCATGTATCGCGGAAAGGTGTACCCTCCCCCGCCGATGAAGAGCGCGTCGACGGATGACCGGTCATTCATCTGCCAGCTGACCACTTCCTCGTAGATCCGGATATAGTCGTAATCGAGAAAGGCGGGGTCGTTCACGTCATTGATGGAGTGGATCAGGTTGTCCAGGATGAGGGCCTCCCCCTCGACGGTCCCGCCCTTGATGGGGTACTTCTTGAGTTTGATGGTGAAGTAGTCGCTTTCCTTGTAGTAGTAGGTCTTCTCATCGAGCATGGGCTTG
The DNA here is from genome assembly GCA_002327315.1 of Syntrophaceae bacterium UBA2192. Lineage (GTDB taxonomy): Bacteria > Desulfobacterota > Syntrophia > Syntrophales > UBA2192 > UBA2192. The sequence continues at coordinate 14,842 of DCVI01000158.1, forward strand.
TAGGCATAACCGAATATCGTGCTGACGAGAACGGCAACGGCGGCAATCACGGAAACGGAAATCACGGCGGCCTTTCGCCTCAAAAACAGCCCTCCGAACAGGAAGGCCGAACCGATCAGGATGGCCCCCATGGTGAGAAGGATGTTGCGGGTGCCCATCCAGGAGATGAGGAAAAAGCCCGTGGCGAAGGTCCCGATGATGGAGCCCAGCGTGGAGAAGGCGTAGATCTTGCCCACAACGTTTCCGGTCCGGTCCAGGTTGTCCAGGGTGAGCTTCACCACGACGGGCGAGATCATCCCGAGAAGGGTGGAGGGAATGAAGAAGATGGCCGTCGTGAGCAGCAGGATCCGCAACATCAGGGTCGTCTGGAGCTGGGCGGCGCCGATCAGATCGGTCAGGGGCGCGATGGTCAGCGCTCCCACACCGGAAAGGAAAAGCAGCCATCCAAGGGTTGCCGGTCGGGGATACCGGTCCGCGAGGGTCCCTCCGACCCAGGCGCCGATGCTGATCCCGGCAAGGACGACGCCGATGATGCTCGTCCACGTGTACAGCGAGACTCCCACGTAGGGCGCCATGATCCGTCCCGCAACGAGCTCGATGACGAGCGTGCAGAAACTGGCGATGAAAACAACCATGTTGGCCTTGACGACAACCGAATTCATGTTGACCTCTCAATTCCTACTTTCACGAGATTGAATTTCAATCTTTCTGTGTCATGGATTCGCGGAAAGGTGTCAGGTGACAGGNNACCTGTTACCTCTCTTGTTTCGACGTCACTCCCGCCTTGATCCGGTTCACGGCGGCGATCATGGCATCGAAGACGTTTTCCCGAAAATCCCCGGCCACGACGACGTACATCACGTCCTCGCCGACCTTCAGTGTTCCTTCGTTGACATGAGCCAGGACTTCCACGATCCCCGTCATCGCCTTGATTTCCGCCAGGATCGTCTCCAGGCGCCCGCGGTCCACCCGTACGGTCACCTCCGACACGGGCTTGCCGTCCCGCGAGCTGGCCCTCACAACCCCGTTATGGCAAAGGATCATCCCTGCCTTGTGGAAATCGGGATGCTTCTTGATTCGCTCAACCATTTCCGACAGACTCATATCCTGCCCTCGCTTGCCTTGTAATTGATGTTTCCAGCCTACACCCCACGCCCTACGCCCTACACCCCCTCGTCCGTCTCTTGACTGCCGCCCTTGCCTGTGCCATGTTGTGCAAATGAGACGGCGAAAAGGCTCATCGACACCTCGGCTGCTCGGGGAAATCCTCCCCGAAGCCTTGAAAAAGAAGGCCCTTCATCTTCCCATGAAGGACCGTTCGCTCATCGACGCCTGGAATCGCGCCGCAGGGCCGCAGATCGCTGCGAAGGCCCAGCCGGACAGGCTCAGGGAAGAAGTTCTCTATGTCCGCGTGGCCACGTCCGTTTGGATGCACGAGTTGCAGTTCATGAAACAGGACATCATCTCGAAACTCAACGGGATCCTCGGAGGGACGAAGGTTTCGCAGATCCGGTTTTTCATCGGCGAAGTCGAGGCTCCGCGCGTAAGTCACACCGGGCCGGATGTGCTGCCTGACGCCCGCGATCTGAAGGCGGAAGAAAAGGACTACATCCGAGAAACCCTCGCCGGCGTGGCCGACCCGGATCTGAAAGACATCCTTCAAAAAACGATGACGCGCTCTATCCTGCGGGGTCGGAAAGATTCCTGAACAGCTCTTCCAGTTCTTCCGAATACCCTTCGCTTTCCTTATAGATGTACAGCGGCGGAAGAACGGCCAACTCCTCGCCGCCCCCTTTCATCCCTTCTACAAGGATGAAATCGCCCCTCGATCCCGGCTTTGAATGCACCATGCGGAGCCTCTTCGGTTCCATCTTCCCCGCCCTCATTCGATGGATGGCCTCCACCATGCGCGAGCAGGGGTAGATCATGCAAACCCGGCCGCCGGGTTCGAGCGCATGGGAAGCGGCCTTGAGGAAATCGGCAATGGACCCCGCAATTTCGTGCCGGGCCAGGGCCTTTTCCGTCGCGGGGTTCACCTGCCCCGAGCCAATCTTCCGGTAGGGCGGATTGAAAACCGCAACATCCTGGGATCGGGTTTCCAGAAATTCGGCGGCCTTCCGCACATCCCCGCAGATCATCTTCACCCGTCCCTCGAGGCGATTCATGGAAACACTGCGTTGAGCCATGTCGGCAAGATCGGCCTGTAACTCCAATCCCCTCACCTGTACATCGGGATGCCGAAATGCCAGTAGAAGGCTGATCACTCCGCTCCCGGCGCCGAGTTCGATGATTCGATCCCTCTTTTTCGGTTCAACGAAATGGGCCAGCAGGACGGAGTCGATCGTGTACCGGTAACCCTTCTTCTTCTGGAGGATCTTCAGCCGCCCGCCGAAAAGACTTTCGAGAGTCTCATCCTCCCGTATCAAGGACGTTCCCGCCATTGCATTCAACTCTGCCTTCGTGGGCACTTCAAGGCTACAGGCTACAGGTCACAGGTGACAGGCAAGAGAGCAGCCAATAAGGTGTTCCTGTTGCCTGTGGCCCGTGGCCTGCGGCCTGTTCTTTAATCGATCAGATGCACAAACAGCCCGCTTCTGAGCTTCGGTTCGAACCAGGTGGATTTCGGGGGCATGATCATCCCCGCATCGGCAATGCCGATCAGCTCGGAAATCCCCGGAGCGCAAAGAGAAAAGGCCACGGCGTAGCCCCGTCGATCCACCATTCGCTCCAGTTCGTCCATACCTCGGATCCCGCCGACGAACTTGATCCGGTCGTCCGTCCGCGGGTCCTTGATCCCGAGAACGGGCCCCAGGAGATGATCCTGGAGGATGGATACGTCCAGCTTCCCGATGATATCGGCTGTTTCGTAGATTGCCGGTTTTGCCTCGAGCCGGTACCAGGTTCCCTTGAGGTACATGCCGAACTGATGAGGGCTCGAGGGCGATCGTCCCTTGAAACCGGGCGTGACGATGAACTTATCGCCGATCCGGTCCAGGAATTCCTGCCCGGTCATCCCCTGCAGGTCCGCCACAACGCGGTTGTAGTCCAGGATCTTGAGCTGCTCGTGGGAGAAGAGAGTGGCCACGAAGGTATTATACCCCTCCGTCCCGTTGTGTGCCGGGTTCCTGCCGCGCCTCATCCTCGCGACCGTGGCCGCCGATGCCGCACGGTGATGCCCGTCGGCAATGTAAAGACTCTCCACCTTCGAGAATTCCCGTTTCAGTTCATCGATGGTCCCGTCTTCGGAGACGACCCAGGCGGTGTGGGTGACGCCGTCCGGTGTGGTGAAATCATATTCCGGCGGGGCTTTCACAATTGCGGCAATCAGCCTGTCGATCGCCTCCCTGGAGCGGTAGAGGAGAAAGACGAGCCCCGTCTGGGCCCCCGCGGTTTCGATATGGTTCACCCGTTCGTTTTCCTTGTCGACACGGGTGAGTTCATGCTTCTTGATGAGTCCCGCCTCATACTCAGCCACGCTCACGCAGCCCACGAGTCCGTATTGTTCGCGGCCCGCCGCCTTCTGCCTGTAAACGTAAAAACAGGGCTTCTCTTCCTGGAAGAGCACTCCCTCTGCCATGAAGTTCCGCAGATTCTCGCGGGCCCTGGCGAAAACACGGGGGTCATTATCCCGGATCTCGTCCGGGACATCGATTTCCGATTTTTCCACGCGCAGGAAGTTTCTGGGGTTGTCCCGGACGATGGCCCTCCCCTCTTCACGGTCAAGGACATCGTAAGGGAACGAGGCCACTTCGCCGGCATACTTCTTTTTCGGCCTCACGGCCCTGAACGGAATCACCAGTGCCATAGACACCTCCTGAGAGGGAGATTTCTAGCATATCGTTTTGGACAAAGCAACCGGTGACGATGGCAAGAGGAATTGGGAATTGGGTACTGGGTATTAGATTTTTCAGTTTCTTCCAATTTCCCATTGCCCAATTACCCAGTTCCCCGCCCCGTCTGCGGAAACATGCGTTGAACGCTTGAAAAATGTCCGGTCAGCATATATAAGGCGCTATAATTCATTGCGGAGGAACGGGGCGATTGGCGTGACACGGGTGTTCATTCACGGGCTGGAAAGCAGCAGCCAGGGGGCAAAAGGGGTCTTTTTCCGGGAGCGCTACCCCGACATGATCATCGAGGATTTCAGCGGTTCCCTCGAAAAGCGAATGGAAAAGCTCAACGGGGTGCTGGCGGGCCGGACGGATTTGATCCTCGTCGGCTCCAGCTTCGGGGGGCTCATGGCCGCCATCTATGCCTGCGAGAACGAACCCCGGGTGAAAAGGGTCATCCTGCTTGCGCCGGCCCTCCATGTCCCGGACTTCGCGCGTTTTCTGGACATGCGGGTAAACGTCCCCGTTTCGCTCTTTCACGGGAGAAACGACGACGTGGTGCCGCCGGCTGCCGTGAAGGCCATCGCGGAAAAGGTTTTCGAAAACCTCGATTACCACCTTGTCGACGACGACCACTCGCTTCATGTCACCTTCCCGCTCATGGACTGGAAGGCCCTCATCTGAGCCCGGGCGGCCCCGCATCGGGAGAAGCTCCTTGACAAAAACCGGGGGATCACTTAGGTTGGTCGAAACAGGCAGGAATCAGTCTATGACCGCAATAGTAACCAAGAAAGTCGTCATCCGCTACAGCGCCGACATCGTCGATCAGCCGATCGCGTGCAAGCTGGCCAAGACATACGATCTGGATTTCAATATTCTCAAGGCAAGGATCTTTCCCCGCCGTGAAGGCGTCATGGTCCTGGAGTTGAGCGGCACGAAGGAGAATTTCGACGCCGGTGTGCGTTTCATGAAAGAAAAGGGGCTCCGTGTGGAACCCCTTGCTAAAAGCGTAACCCAGAATACCGACAAATGTGTTCACTGCGGGGCCTGCGTTGCCTTCTGCCCGACCGAAGCCCTTTCCGCCGACCCGAAGACATCGAAAATCATCTTCGACCCGGAACGTTGCAACGGCTGCGAGTTCTGCGTGACGGCGTGTCCGGCCAGGGCCATGGCCATCGACCTCTTTTAAAAAAGCCTCAGGCGCTTTGCGCCCGGAATCAGGCATCAGGATTCAGGATAGACTTATTTTTCTTTCCTGAAGCCGGAATCCGGAGTCCCGAATCCCTCTTTCGGTCACTTCTTCTTTCCCCTGTCCGAGTCCTTCTTTTCGCCGTTGTCGAGGGCTCTGTCCATGTGCTTATTCATATTGCCTTTCTGGTCGGCGAAGAACTCCTTGGCGCTTTTCATGACATCTCCCCCCTTCGCCACGACCTTGTCGACGACCCCCCTGAATTTCGTTTTCAGGTCACCGGACGGCATGAAGTGCTGGAAGGCAAGCAGGGCCAGAACGACGGTGGCGACGATGAGTGTCAGCTTGAAGAAGCGGCTGAGGAGCCAGAACAGACCGACGGCGGCAAGGATAATGAGAAGGACGATTACCCCATTCTCGGACATGAAGCCGGCAATGGCATCCATCGCGTTCCCTCCTTGTGCGGCATAAGGTTGATTAACACGATTCCTCTGTGATATCCACTAATTATTGCGCCTTGACAAAGCACACTCCCCGGTCTAGATTGCAAACTTCAAGAAACGTGCCGAAATGGGATTAACCCCGATCTTCATGAATCGATCGGAAGGCCGCCGCGACGGATCGCCACACAGAGGACCATGAGCAAAAGCCGGGACAATCAAGGCCGGAAGGGAAGCATGCCGGTGGAAGCGCCCAGGAGGGTTGCCGTGGCAACGCTGGGCTGCAAAGTGAACCAGTGTGAATCGGCGGCCATGGCGGATCGCCTGAAGCAATTGGGTCACACTGTGGTCGGCTTCGATGCCGAGGCCGATGTCTTTATCATCAACACCTGCACGGTCACGGCACGGACGGACTTTCAGTCCCGGCAGCTCATCCGCAGGGCGGCCAGGCGAAATCCCGGCGCGCCCGTCATCGTCACGGGCTGCTACGCCCAGGTGGCGCCGGATCTGCTCAAGGGGCTGCCCAACGTGCGCCTTGTCGCGGGAAATGTCGAAAAAGAGCTTATCCCGGGGCTTGTCGGGACCCTGAACGGAGGCCCTGCGGACGTGCTTGTCAGGGATATCGGGCAGGCCCGGCAGTTCTCGGGTCTCAGCCCCGATCGATTTCCCGGGCGGACGCGGGCTTTTCTCAAGATCCAGGACGGTTGCAATGCCCGGTGCAGCTACTGCATCGTTCCGAAGGCAAGAGGGCCAAGCCGCAGCATGCCGGAGGGACATGTCCTCGAGCGCGTCACATCCCTGGCCGCAGCGGGCTATCGCGAGATTGTCCTCACGGGGATCCACCTCGGAGCATGGGGGCAGGATCTGAGCCCCTCCCCGGACATTCCATCGCTCGTGCGCCGGATCGGGGATGCCGGGCAGATCGGGAGGATCAGGCTCAGCTCGATCGAACCCCTGGAGGTGACCGACGAACTGATTGCGTGCCTCCGGGACTCGACGGTCCTGTGCCGGCATCTGCACATCCCGCTTCAGAGCGGCGATGACCGGATCCTTGCCGCCATGGGGAGGCACTACGACCGGGAATTTTTCAGGGAACGGATAGAGCGACTCGTCTCGGAAATCCCCGACCTTGCGATCGGTGTCGATGTCATGGCCGGCTTCCCCGGAGAGGGGGATCGTGAATTCGATAACACGATGGCCCTGCTCCGGGAGCTCCCGGTGGCCTACCTCCACGTCTTCCCCTACTCGGAGCGGTCGGGCACGACGGCATCGGGCATGCCGGGAAAAGTGGAAGAAAGCGTCAGGGCCGCACGCGCGGCGTTGCTCAGGGACCTTGGGCTCGCCAAGCGGGGCGCCTTTGTGAAGCGTTTTGCGGGATCGAAGCAGGTTGTCCTCGTCGAGGAGAGCCGTGACAGGAAAACAGGCCGCCTGAAGGGATTCACCGGCAATTACATCCCGGTGCACCTGCAGAGCGGGAGCAGGAGCACGATGAATCGTTTTGTCGATGTTGTCATCGAATTGGATGACACCGGCACCGCAACCGGCCGGGTCTGCCATGAACACTGAGCGCCTTGAACAGCTTGCCGGACTGGAGGCAGCCCTGGGGTACAAATTCAGAGACCCCTCGTTTCTGGATTGCGCCCTCACGCACCGGTCCTTCGCCAACGAAAACCCCGACCTCATGATGAAGGACAACGAGCGTCTCGAGTTTCTCGGCGACGCCGTCCTCACCCTGTGCATCACGGACATGCTGGTGAAGAAGTTCCCGGACTGCACCGAGGGGGATCTCTCCAAGATCCGCTCCTCCATCGTCAACGAACGGCCCCTGGCGGGGCTCGCCCGGGAGCTACGCATCGGCGATTACCTGCTGCTGGGCAGGGGGGAGGACATCTCCGGCGGTCGCTCGAAGAGCTCCCTGCTGGCCAACGCGCTCGAGGCCATCATCGCCGCCGTATACTGCGACACGGGGTTTGCTGGCGCCTTCGAGTTCATCGGAAATAGATTCCATCCCCTCCTGGAGACGGGGGCCGCCGGTGTCTTTTACCAGGACTATAAGACCTGCCTCCAGGAGACCACCCAGAACCGCTTCCGGGTCATCCCGAGGTACAGTGTCATCCGGGAGTTCGGGCCTGACCATGACAAGGTCTTCCAGGTCCGAGTGGCCGTCGGGGAGGTCGTGAGCACGGCGGGGCTGGGCCGCAACAAAAAGGAAGCCGAGCAGCGCGCCGCCAAGAAGGCGTTGGAGGCAATCGAGAAGCTCACGCCGCCGAACGGCGATGAAGACGTGCAGGAATGACGAACGGGCTTCGGGCGTCGGGCGTCGGGCGTCGGGCTTAGAAAATAGAAAAAGAGTCATTGCGAACCGAGCCGCGCGAAGTGTGGCAATCTTCGTTTGAGATATTTTTCTGAGATGGCTTCGTTACTTCGTTCCTCGCAATGACGAAACAGACCAAATAGACAAAATAGACCAGAAGGACGAGAAAGACGGCATAGACCCACATGAAGCGGCTGATCATCCCCTTCTTCCTCCGCAACCGGGGCTGCCCCCACCGATGCGTCTTCTGCAACGAGAGGATCGTCTCGGGCAATGCCGGGGCGATCACGGAATCGGGACTGCGCGAAACGGTGAGGTCGACCATCGCCGGGCGCAGGAAAAGCGGCCCCGTCGAGATCGCCTTTTACGGGGGAAGTTTCACCGGCATGGCCCACGAGGAGCAGATGGAGCTGCTTCGCATGGCCGGGACACTCATCGGCGAGGGAGCCATCCAATCCATTCGAGTCTCCACACGCCCCGACGACATCGAAGGGGCCTGGCTCGACACACTGAAAAACATGGGGGTGAGGGCCGTCGAGATCGGCGCCCAGTCCATGGATGACGGGGTCCTCCGGGAATCTGCGCGCGGGCACACCGCGGAGGATGTCCGAAGGGCCGTCGGGATGCTGAAAGAAAAGGGGTTCGAGACGGGCATCCACCTCATGGCCGGACTTCCCGGGGAGAGCCGGGAGAAATTCGAGACCTCCGTTGTCGACGTGATCCGCACCGGGCCCGACACCGTCCGCATCCACCCGGTCCTTGTCTTCCGGGACACGGAACTTGCCTGCCGCTACGAGCGAGGGGACTTTCGCCCCCTGACCCTCGAGGAGGCCGTCTCGTGGTGCAAGGTCGCGCTGGTGCGATTCACGGGGGCACGCATCCCCGTCATCCGCCTGGGGCTGCAGTCGACGGGCGAGATGGAGAGAAAGGGGGGCATCCTTGCCGGCCCCTGGCACCCGGCTTTTCGCAGCCTCGTGGAAGCGGATCTCTTCAGGGACATGGCCCTTGAGCTGGTTTCGAAGGCCGGCGGCATCGACTGCGGACAGGAGTTTCACGTCGCCCCGGCGGACCTGTCGAACTTCATCGGGATGGGCAGCACGAACCTGTCTTTTCTGGAGGCCCGCTTCGGCAACCGCCCCGTCACTGCGAAAACGGACCCGTCGCTGCCGAGGGGCGCCCTCGTGCTCCGGAACGGCGGGAGGGAATACGGAACATCGATTGCGGAGGTCAGTCTTGTTTAAATCGGGATTCATTGCCATCGCCGGCCGCCCCAATGTGGGCAAATCCACGCTCCTGAATGCGATCCTGGGCGAGAAGATCGCCATCACGAGCAGCAAGCCCCAGACAACGAGAAACCGGATCACGGGAATCCTGAACGCCGACGACGGACAGTTCATCTTCCTGGACACGCCGGGCATCCACCGGGCAAAGACACCCCTGAACCGCTACATGGTGAAGGCGGCGACGAGCACCTTCAGCGAGGTCGACCTGATCCTGTTTCTCATCGAGGCCGACCGCGGCCACGACTCCGACGACGGTCTCATCATCGAGAGCCTGCGCGAGGCGGGGGTCCCCGTATTCCTCGTCATCAACAAGATCGACCTGGTGGCCAAACCGACGCTGCTGCCCCTGATCGACCGCTTCCGCGGCCTTTATGAATTCCGTGAGATCGTTCCCGTCTCGGCGGCACGGGGCGACGGGGTGGACCGTCTTCTCGAGCTCATCCGGGAGGCCCTGCCCGAGGGGCCGAAGTTTTTCCCCGACGACATGTTCACGGACAACTCGGAGCGCTTCATCGCCGCCGAAATCGTCAGGGAGAAGATCCTGTTGCTCACCCGGAAGGAGATTCCCTTCGCCACGGCCGTCACCGTCGATTCGTTCAAGGAGGACGAGGAAAAGAACCTGATCCGAATTGCGGCCACGATCACCGTGGAGAAGGATTCCCAGAAGGGCATCCTCATCGGCAAGGGCGGGAAGATGCTCAAGGAGATCGGCACCCAGGCCCGCCTGGAAATGGAGAAGTTCTTCGCCGCAAAAATCTTCCTGGAACTTTTCGTCCGGGTGCGCAAAGATTGGACGAAAGACGCCAAATGGCTGAAGGAGTTCGGATACGGGGACTGAGAAAGCCACAAGGCAAGAAGAAGGGACCAGGGACTAGGGTGTAGGGACGAGTAAGAAGTGACTGAGTGTCCAGGTGTCTGAGTGCCTGAGTGAAGAAAAAGGGACCAGAAAAAAAAAGAGTCATTGCGAGCCGAGCCCCTTGAAACCCGTTTCCATTTAGTTCTCCCTCTCCCTTGAGGGGAGAGGGTCGGGGTGAGGGTGGATTTCCCGAGGCGTGGCAATCAACGTTTGAGATCTTTTCCTGAGATTGCTTCGTCGCTTCGCTTCTCGCAATGACAATTGGGCGAAACAAACGAAANNATAGCCATCATCGGACGGCCCAACGTGGGCAAATCGACGCTCTTCAACCGGCTCTCGGATCGCAAGAAGGCGATCACCATCGACGAGCCCGGGGCGACGCGCGACCGCAACTACACCGAAGCGAACTGGCAGGGAAAGGCCTTCGACATCGTCGACACGGGCGGGTTCGAGCCGGTCTCGACGGAGAAGATCCTGATGCAGATGCGCGAGCAGACGAGGCTCGCCATGGAGCAGAGTGACCTCATCATCTTCCTGATGGACGGCAAGGAAGGCCTCACGCCTGCCGACGAGGAGATTGCCAAGCTGCTGCGCACGTATAAGAAGCCCGTCTTCTACGCCGTCAACAAGATCGACGGGGACCGACACGACAACCTCGCCTACGAATTCTACCGCCTCGGGATCGACCGGATCCATGCCATCTCCTCCGAGCATGGCCGGGGGGTCGACGAGCTGATGGATGACGTCGTTGCGGCTCTTCCCGATGCGCCGCCGGCAACGGGCGAGGAAGAGGAGGAGCGGATCCGGATCGCCGTCGTGGGACGGCCCAACGTGGGCAAATCGTCCCTGATCAACAAGATCCTGGGCTACGAGCGCACCATCGTGAACCCGACGCCGGGAACGACACGGGACGCCATCGACACTCCCTTCGAGTTCCGCGACCGCAAGTATGTCCTCGTCGACACGGCGGGCATCCGCAGGAAAAGCCGGATCAGCCTCACGCTGGAGAAGTACAGCGTCATAGAAGCCCTGAGAACGCTGAATCGCTGCGATATCGCCCTTCTGCTCATCGACGCCGAGGAGGGGATCGCCGAACAGGACGCGAAGATCGCCGGGCTCGTCCTCGACAAGGGGGTTGCCTGCATCATCGTGGTGAACAAGTGGGACGTGCTCAAAAAGGACAACAGCACGATCGGTGTGCACGTGAACAAGATCCGCGACACCCTGAAGTTCCTGCAGTTTGCCCCCATCGTCTTCGTATCGGCCGTCACAGGACAGCGGGTGACGAGCATCTTCGACGTCATCGAGGCAACCCACGCGGAGTACACGAAGCGCGTCTCTACGGCGGAGCTCAACGAGAAGGTCCAGGCCTTCGTGGCCGAAAACCCGCCGCCCATGTACCGCAACCGACCCAACAAAATCGTTTACGTCACCCAGAGCTCCGTGAAGCCGCCCACCTTCATCTTCTTCGTGCGCGAGCCGAAGGCCATCCACTTCTCCTATCAGCGCTACCTGACCAACCGGATCCGGGAGGGCCTGGGCTTCGGGAACGTACCCATCCGGCTCGTCTTCCGACTACGGCACCGGGACAGGGAGAAATAGGGATTCGGGATTCAGGATTCAGGATTCAGGATTCAGGATTCAGGATTCAGGATTCAGGATTCCGGCTTCAGGATAAGAAGATAAGAAAAAGAGGGAAATCGTAGATCGCCACGGGCTTCGCCCTCGCGATGACATTATTTTCGTTTGTCCCGAAGCCCGAAACCCGATTCCCGAAGCCCGATTCACGCCGCAAGGCGGCGAGAATCCGGTTGACTTCAGGAAAATTCCTGTGTTAGAGAAAACCCTCAATCGGGGCTGTTTTTTTCTTATAATTTCCGCATACCGTTTTCTTTGGATCTCTTAAAGCACGAGACATAAGGAGGAGGGCGTATGAAGATGAAGCACGTACTGGTGGCGTTCATGGTTCTGGGTCTGGCCTTCACCATGCCGGCCCCCGCATTTTCCCAGGCCAAGTCCGACACGATCAGGATCGGCGCGTTCCTGCCGATGACGGGCGGTGTGGCCGCATACGGGCAGGGTTCCTGGCAGGGAATCCAGGCCGCCAGGGAAATGAAACCGACCATTCTCGGCAAGAAGGTCGAACTCTTCCTCGCCGATGACAAGAGCGACAAGATCGAGGCCGCCAATGCCGTCACCCGCCTCGTCGAGAAAGAAAAAGTCATCGCGATCATCGGCTCCTCCATCAGCGGCAACACCATGGCCGGCGCACCCATCGCGGAGAAGGCCGGCGTTCCCATCATTTCCCCCACGGCCACGAACCCCCTCGTGACGCAGGGCAAGAAGTACATCTTCCGCGTGTGCTTCATCGACCCCTTCCAGGGAGAGATGGCCGCCAAGTACGCCTTTGAGACACTGAAGAAGCGCAAGGCCGCCCTCATCATCGACAAGGCGCAGGACTATTGCGTGGGCCTCGCAGACTTCTTCGAGAAGAGCTTCACGAAGCTCGGCGGCCAGATCGTGGCGAAGACGTACTGCCAGACCGGCGACAAGGACTTCACGGCCCAGCTCTCGGCCATCAAGGCGAAAAACCCCGACGTCCTCTACATGCCCAACTACTACACCGAAGTCGCCCTGGCCATGAAGCAGGCCAAGGACCTCGGCCTGAATCTCCCCGTGCTCTCCGGTGACGGCGCGCAGGACAAAGCCCTCATCGACATCGGCAAGCAGTACGTGGAAGGTCTCATGCTGACGGGCCACTTCGAGAAGGAAGCGGCAAGCACGCCCCTGGCGAAGAAGTTCATCCCTCTCTACGAGAAGAAGTACGGCAAGGTCGGCACCTTCGACGTCATGGGCGCCGATGCGTACTTCGTGCTGGCCGACGCGATCGAGCGGGCCAAGTCCACGGACGGCGCCAAGATCCGTGCCGCCCTGGCGAGCACGAAGAACTTCAAGGGCATCTCCGGCACCATGACCATCGGTGAAGACGGCAACGCCATCAAGAGCCTGGTCATCGTGCAGGTCCGCGGCGGCGACTTCCGGTACGTGGCCACCGTCGAGCCCGCAGGCGCGGCGCCCGAGCCGAAGAAGGCCGCACCGAAAAAGAAGTAACGGTGAACTCGGCACGCTGAATCACAGAGGGGCGATTGGACAATCGCCCCTCTTTTGTAAAAAAAGCGGATCAGGGGAAGGTTTCTTGGAACTGACGTTCTTCCTCCAGCAGATGATCAACGGGGTGGCACTGGGTAGCCTCTACGGGCTCATCGCCATCGGCTATACCATGGTCTACGGGATCATCCGGCTCATCAACTTCGCCCACGGCGACGTCATGATGATGGGGTGCTACTTCGCCTACTTCGGCATCCTCATGTTCAGCCTGCCCTGGTGGGCTTCCTTTGCCGTTGCCCTGCTGCTCACGGCCGCCCTGGGAGTGTTGATGGACAAGGGCGCCTACCTGCCCGTCCGCAACGCCCCCCGTATCTCGGCACTGATCACGGCCATCGGGGTCTCGTTTCTGCTGGAGAACCTCGGCCTCGTGGTTTTCGGCGGCCGGCCCAAGGGGTTCGAAACCCCCGACATGTTCAACGAGGTCTACGAGGTTGCCGGCCTCATGTTCCCCGCCCTGGTGCTCTGGACACCGTTGCTCACCCTGGCTATCCTGGGCATCATCCTGCTCATCATTTACAGAACCAAAACGGGGCGGGCCATGCGCTGCATCAGCCACGACATGGAGACGACGAAACTCATGGGGGTGGACGTCAACCGGATCATCTCGATCACATTCGCCGTGGGCTCCGCGGCCGCCGCGGCCGGCGGGATCATGTGGGCCATGCGCTACCCCGAGATCAACCCGCTGATGGGCATCATCCCCGGGTTCAAGGCCTTTGTTGCCGCCGTGCTGGGGGGCATCGGGAACATCACCGGCGCCATGCTGGGAGGCCTGCTTCTCGGGATTGCGGAGATCCTGCTCGTGGCCCTGATGCCGGAGTTGGCCGGATACCGCGACGCCGTCGCCTTCGGCCTTTTGATCCTGATCCTGCTCTTCCGCCCCACGGGACTGATGGGAACGAAATTGCCGGACTAGGGCCGCAGGCCCTGCGGCAGTGAAGAAGTGGCTAGTGGTTTGTGGCTAGTGTGGGAAGTAGGGACCAGGGACGATGGACGGGTAAAAAGTTACTGAGTGAAGAGCAGAAAATAAAATCCCCCTTCATCCCCCTTTATGAAAGGGGGTCCGACAGGAACCTCCCCCTTTGAAAAAGGGGGAAAGAGGGGGATTTGGACCAGACAGACGAGAGAGACCAGATAGACGAAACAGACCCTTTTTATGGACCCCAACCATCTCCGAAACCAGATTCTCTCCATCGCGGGCACGGTCGTGCTTTTGGCGCTGCTTTACGTCGCCAACACGCAGGGCTCCGACTACACGATACGCATCCTCAACAACATTGCCATCTTCATCATCCTCGCCGTGAGCTACAACCTCATCAACGGTGTCACGGGCCAGTTCTCCCTGGCGCCCAACGCCTTCGTGGCGATCGGCTCCTATACCTCGGCCCTGCTGACCCTCACGCCGATGGAGAAGGAGATCTCCTTCATCATCGAGCCCTGCATCTGGCCCCTCTCCGTGATCACGCTGCCCTTTATCGTCTCGCTTGTCGCGGCGGGTGTCGTGGCGGCCCTGCTCGCATTGCTGATGGGGTTCCCCGTCTTCCGGACCCGCGGAGACTACCTGGCTATCGTCACCCTGGGATTCGGCGAGGTGGTCCGCGTCATCGCCAACAACACCCAGAGCATCACCAACGGGCCCCTCGGTCTCAAGGGCATCGCCGACTTCACGAACATCTGGTGGGCCTGGGGTTTCGCCATTATCACGGTCTTCCTCATCGGCCGGATGATCCGCAGCAGCTACGGCATGGCCATGAAGGCCGTCAAGTTCGATCAGGCGGCCGCCGAAGCGGTCGGCATCAACACATACTGGCACAAGATGCTCGCCTTCACGACAAGCGCCTTCTTCCAGGGGGTGGGCGGCGGGCTGCTGGCCCACCTGATCACCACGATCTCGCCGGTCCTCTTCACGTTCTTCCTGACCTTCAACCTGCTGATCATCATCGTGGCGGGGGGGCTGGGCAGCACCACCGGGGCCATCATCGCGGCCATCCTCTTCACCTGGGGCGGCGAGGCGCTACGCTTCGTCGAGGAGCCCATGGATCTCGGGTTCATCGACATCCCCGGCATCCCCGGCATGCGGATGGTCATCTTCTCCGTGATTCTCGTCCTGATCATGATCTTCGCGCGGCAGGGTCTCATGGGCACCCGGGAGTTCAACTGGAACTGGGTGTGCAGAAAGCTCGGCATCGGAGGTCGCTCCTGATGGCACTGCTGACCGTGGAACACCTCACCATGAAGTTCGGCGGCCTCGTCGCCGTCAACGACTTCGACCTCGCCCTGGAAAAAAACGAGATCGTCGGCCTTATCGGCCCGAACGGCGCGGGCAAGACGACCGTCTTCAACATGATCGCCGGCTACTACACGCCCACGGAAGGCGCGATCCGCTTCCAGGGCAGCAGCATCGCCGGCCAGAAGGCCAATCGGATCACCAAGGCCGGCATCGCCCGGACCTTCCAGAACATCCGTCTCTTCTCGGAGCTCTCCGTCATCGAAAACGTGATGATCGGCTATCACTGCCGGATCCGGTCCACGTTCCTCGGGGCGACGCTGAGATTTCCTCTTTATCGCCGCGAGGAGAAGATGATGGTCGAGGGGGCCATGAACCTCCTCAGGGAAGTGGGCCTCGAGGACGTGGCGCGGGAGATGTCCACGTCCCTGCCCTATGGCAAACAGCGGCGCCTCGAGATCGCCCGGGCGCTGGCCACGGGGCCGCAGCTCCTTCTTCTGGACGAGCCGGCCGCAGGGATGAACGCCAATGAGACTCAGGACCTTCTGCAGCTCATCCTGAAGCTCCGAAAGGATTACAACCTCACGGTGTTCCTCATCGAGCACGACATGAAGTTTGTCATGGAGATCTGCGAGCGGCTCAAGGTGCTCGACTACGGCACCACCATCGCCGAGGGCACGCCCCACGAAATCCAGAACAATCCCAGGGTCATCGAAGCCTACCTGGGGGAGGTGCAGCGTGCTTAGGGTCGAGGGCCTGAACGTCCACTACGGCGGCATCCATGCGCTGAAAAACGTCACTCTCCATGTGCCGGAGGAAAAGGTCGTCACCCTCGTCGGCGCAAACGGCGCGGGGAAAAGCACCTTGCTGAGAACCGTCTGCGGCCTCGTGCCCGCCACGAGCGGGACGATCCGCTACCTGGGGCGCCCCATCACCGGCATCGCCTCCCACCGCATCGCCCGGGAGGGCATTGCCATGTCCCCCGAGGGCCGGCGCGTTTTCGTCAACCTCAGCGTCTACGAGAACCTCCTCATGGGGGCCTACGGTCGCTCCGAGAAAAAGGAGATCGAGCGCGACATCGAGTGGATCTTCGAGACCTTCCCGCGCCTGCTTGAGCGGCGCGAGCAGCCGGCGGCAACCCTTTCGGGCGGCGAGCAGCAGATGCTCGCACTCGGACGCGCCCTCATGTCGCGACCGAAGCTGCTCCTTCTTGACGAGCCATCCCTGGGGCTTGCCCCGCTTCTGATCCGCGAGGTCTTCCGGGTCATCCGCAAGATCCACGAAGAGGGCACCACGATCCTGCTCATCGAGCAGAACGCCATGGCGGCCCTCAACGTGGCCGACTACGGCTACGTGGTCGAAACGGGCGAGATCGTCCTGGAGGGAACGGGGAAGGACCTGCTCAGCGACGAGAGGGTGAAGAAGGCGTATTTAGGCGAAAGCTAAAGCTTTTGCCGGCATCGGGCTTCAGGATTCCGGCTTCCGGATTCAGAAAAGACAGGAAAAAGAAAAGGCAGGGCGTTTGGC
>DCVI01000084.1:0-311 GCA_002327315.1 Syntrophaceae bacterium UBA2192
TATCTAACGGTATCCGGCCCTATTGTCAAGCCTTTATTTCGCAGCCGATTTTAATTCTCTGCGGCGCGAGGGGTTCCTCAGGTTTTTGAGGACGTTTTCCTCCATCTGCCTTGCCTTCTCCACGTTGTCGTCGACGCTTTCCGTGAGCGCTTCTTCGAGCATCAAATCCAACCGCTCGCCGATGCCGAACCGCATGCGCAGGACCTTTTCTTCCCTGGGGGTGAGGGTGGAGAGGATCTTGCGGGTCTGCTCGGCCAGGTCCATGCTGATGGCCGCCTCGGAGGGTGACATGATCTTCTTGTCCTCGATGA
>DCVI01000084.1:341-464 GCA_002327315.1 Syntrophaceae bacterium UBA2192
CGATCTTGAGCACCTTGCGCACCTTCTCGAGAGGGAACTCCATCTTGTCGGCGATCTCCTCGGGGGAGGGTTCCCGCCCGAGTTCCTGGACCAGGTAACGGGAGGTCCGGATCAGCTTGTTGA